>SYHX01000015.1 GCA_005799025.1 Bacteroidota bacterium
CCTGATCTCCGGGGGAACCGAATACGTGATGGTGGACGGTCGCCAAGTCAATGCCCGAGCCTACCTCAGCAAATTTAACTTCACCGGGTCGGACCAAAACAAAAAACTCAAAGACCTCTCCGGTGGGGAGCGCAATCGGGCTCATTTGGCCTTGACTCTCAAGCAAGGAGCCAACGTCCTTTTGTTGGACGAACCGACCAATGATATTGATGTGAACACGTTGCGGGCCCTCGAAGAAGCTATCGAAAATTTCCCCGGTTGTGCGGTTATCATATCGCACGATCGTTGGTTCTTGGACCGGGTATGCACGCACATGCTGGCCTACGAAGGAGACGGCACCTTTTATTGGTTCGAGGGCAATTTTGCAGATTACGAAGAGAATCTGCGCCAGCGCAAAGGGGAATCGGCCTTGCGTCGTAACAAATACCGTGACCTTAGCGGTAGAACATCTTAACATTATTTTTTAACTATGCCTTCGCCCCCCCCAAACTTATTACTAGACAGCGATGCGGCATCCCGCAAACTGACTCGTATTGCCCTGCAAATCAGAGAGGATAATTTTGATGAGACCCGAATTTTATTAGCTGGAGTCAAGAATCGAGGGCTAGAATTGGCCCAAAGACTTCAAGCGGAATTGGCGGTAATCGCACCGGAACTCGAGGTGGTGGTGGATTATATTCGGATGAACAAGGATAACCCGGTACATGACGAGATTACGACAGGGCAAGATCCGATGTTATGGAAGGACGGGGTGGTGGTGGTGGTGGACGATGTAGCGCATTCGGGCAAGACTTTGCTCTGGGCGCTCAAACCCTTTATGCAAACCGTTCCTCGCAAGTTGCAGTGCGCTGTTTTGGTGGACCGCTCCCATAAGCATTACCCGGTGCATGCTGATTTTGTGGGGTTGTCCCTGGCGACGATGATTCAGGAACAGGTGCAGGTGGAGATCGCGCCCAATGGCGGAGCCATTCGCGTGTACCTCCGTTAGAGGTCGGTACGAGCTCCGCTAAAGGACGGCAATCATCGAAATTTCGACGTTGACACCGCGGGGTAGGCCCAGGACGGCCACGGTTTCGCGGGCTGGCATAGATCCTTCGCCGAAATAACTCCCGTACACGGCATTCATGGCTGCAAAGTGGTCCATGCTGGACAAGAAGATGGAGGCCTTCAGGACCTTGTCAAAGCTGGTCCCCCCTGCTTCTAGAATAGCGGCGAGGTTACGCATGACTTGATGGGTTTCCTCCTTGACATTCTCGCCGACCAACGATCCGGTCTGAGGGTCGAGGGCGATTTGCCCGGATATGTACAACAAATCGCCATGGCGAATAGCCTGGGAATAAGGCCCAATGGGGGTAGGAGCGTGGGGGGTATGAATCGTTTGCATGGCCAAAGCTAAGGTTCACGGCGGGCATGTTCACGATGGCACAAACCTTGTAAATTTGAAACACCGGGAGCTCTAGAGCTTTGGTTTCATTCGTTGATTGTTAAGCTATGTTAATATGGATATGGGGGCATCCCCTTCCCCCCGCCAAGGTGGAGGCATGGACCCTGCAAGGGCATCGCGTGTTGCGCCGCGATTTTCAAGATTCTGAACCTGATTTGGTTCTGGTCACCGATTGGGAAGATTGCCCCGATCAATCCCCGAGGCTGGAGGTCCTTCGTTCGCTGGCTTCGAAATCGGCCCAAACCAAAGTCCTCTTTCATACCGTGGCCCAACCCTTCCCCTCGGACGGACCCCCTGAATGGGCGGCATGGAATGCGTGGCCGGATGCCTTGGAATCAGATTGTTGGGAGGTCGCTATCCCTGACCCGCACGATAGCGAGGCTTTGCGTCTCGAATGGCGTGCCTTGGCCGCTGCATTGCAATGCGAACTGGTCTTCTGTCCAAATCGCGGAGGGATGGTCACCCCCAGGATTCTGGCTTGTATCATCAACGAAGCCTTCCTCACCCGCGATCAGGGCGTAGCTAGTGCCGAAGACATTGATTTGGGTATGCGTTACGGCACCAATTACCCTCGTGGGCCCTTTGAATGGTGTCAGCGCATTGGCGCAACCCGAATTGTCCATGCTTTAGATACATGGGCAGCCGAAGAACCCGAACAAGACGCGTACAAGGTGGCGCAGGGTTTGCGTCGAGAAGCTTCATCCGCCCAAACAAATTTGTCATGAAAAATTTTCTTTTCAATTGCGACCTTTTCAGGGTTTTTCATCCATACTTGGATTTCCGTTTGGGGAGGCCTGCAATCCATCGCTCGATGCATGCCATAACCTTGGTCACGATATTGGGAGGAACCACGGCATGGGGACAGTCCTTCTTACTCCCGGGTAGACCATCGCCAGTTGTGTTACGAGGTTGGGATGCCGGAGATACTACCGTTGTTGAGTTAGAGGACTACCTGACCAAGGCCTCTTCGGTCAAAGAAGTCCTTGTCCAAACCGGATGGATGCACCAAAGGTCCAGTGACGGCAAACAATTGTTCTTGTTTCGAAGCGCTACCGCCAAATCCCCCCCCTACAAGACCCTGAATTCTGTTGATACGGAGACTTCCAAGGAAGGGGCGGCTGGCAGAGTTTCTTCTGTACAAGTTATTGATATTCAAGACCCTGCATTGGTGCCAATTTGGCCTTTGAGTATCATTTTGAAGAACGGTGAGGTCTTGGATATACCGGTGAAGGCACCTTTGTTACGGGAGGCCTTTTTTCGCTACATACCCAGCGAAGGAGAGCAAGTGGAGTCGGTGAAGGTGGCCGGGGATTTCAACGGTTGGAGTGAGAAGAATCATCCTATGGATTACGTGGCCGAGGCCAAGGAATGGCAATTGCGATTGAAGCTTGCAGCAGGGTCCTACCCGTACCAATTGGTGGTGAACGGAAAGTGGATGCTTGACCCTACCCACACGAACACCCGTGATAACGGACTGGGTGGAATCAACTCGTTGCTTCGTCTTATGCCGGAGGGGAATGATGCTCCAGTCTTGGATTTGGTGCAGGCTAACGAGGAACAAGTGCAGTTGGTATGGGCGGGAAGGCCTGCCGGGGCCTTGGTATTTTGGGAAAATACCCTGATCATGCGTGTGGAGCCGGGACAATCCCCCAAAGAACTTGTGGTCAAAGCTCCCGATGAGGCTACCAGCAAAGCGCGGTCCTTTCTTCGTATTTATACCTACAGTTCCAAAGTGCCAGGAAATGATTTGCTCATTCCTTTGTTCAAAGGGAAGGTTGTCCAAAACGCCAAAGAGTTGACTCGGCAGGATGCCGAAGCTCAACGGATGTATTTTGTGTTTGTAGATCGTTTTGCTAACGGAGATACTACCAACGACCGCCGGGTGGACCATCCGGAGGTACACCCCAAGGCCAATTATTGGGGTGGGGATTTGCAAGGTGTTTTGAACAAAATTCAGGAAGGCTATTTTGATCGTTTGGGCATCAACAGTTTATGGTTATCGCCCATTATTCAGAATCCTTTGGGGCCTTACCGAGAATGGCCTAAGCCTAACCGAATGTATTCGGGTTATCACGGGTATTGGCCGATTTCGTCCAGCAGGGTGGATCGACGCTTTGGCGATGAAGTATTGTTACGAAAAATCATTGATACAGCGCATGCTCACGGAATCAATGTATTATTGGATTATGTAGCCAACCACGTGCATCAGGAACATCCTCTCCTGAAGCAGCATCCGGATTGGATCACCACCTTGGATTTGCCGGATGGCCGTAAGAATATCCGCATTTGGGATGAGCATCGCCTAACGACTTGGTTTGATACGTTTATGCCTAGTCTGGATTTGGAAAGGCCCGAAGTGTACCGAACGATGAGCGATTCAGCTTTGTATTGGCTCGAACAATTCCCTCTAGACGGATTTCGTCATGATGCCACTAAACATATTCCGGAGGTTTTCTGGCGGACCTTGACTCGCAAAATCAAAGAGCATATTGTAGGGCCTCAAAACCGCCCTATTTACCAAATTGGGGAGACTTTCGGAAGCCGGCAATTGATTGGATCGTATATCGGAAGCGGGATGATTGACGCCCAATTTGATTTCAATTTATATTTCGATGCTCGTTCGGCCCTAGCTAGTGATCGTAGCGATTTGAAAATGTTACGACAAAGCTTGGAGGAATCGTTTTTGTTCTACGGTCATCAACACAGTATGGGGAATATTTCGGGGAACCACGATATGCCCCGCTTCATCGCGTATGCTTCAGGTGCATTGAAGTTCGACGAGGATCCCATTGCGGCCGGTTGGGATAGGGCCGTGGAGATACAGGATACCCTGGGGTACCGTAGGCTTCAAATGCTGCAGACCTTCATCACGACCATCCCCGGCGTTCCGGTATTGTATTACGGGGACGAAATTGGAATGGTGGGTGCAGGCGACCCGGATAATCGACGCCCTATGGTGTTCAAGGGATGGAATACCCATGAACAAGAGACCCGAAACCATTGCCAACGTCTCCTCGAATTGAGGGCCTCAAGTATGGCCTTGCAGTACGGATCTACCCACTTTCTCCATGATCAAGATGATGTATTGGTGATGTCTCGCCGTTACCTGCAGGAGGATTGCTGGGTCGCCATCAACCGTTCCCCCAAGCAGGCTATCGTGACCGTGGAGCTTAAGGATCTTCCTGACTCAGCACTCAAATTGCGCAACCGTCAAGCCTCGTTAATCAACTTGGTTGGTAATGCTTCGGCACGGTACCTAGGCAAAGGGCTTTACCGTTTGGAAATACCTCCTTACGCTTCGGCTGTTTGGGCACACCTCTAGGCATCTGCGCTTAACTTTGCGCACATGAGTCAAAACATACGATTTTCGAATCCTCAGCAGTTTACTTTCCATCAATCGTTAAAGAAAAGGGTACAAGCCTACTTTGCCGAGAGCGGGAAATCATCCAATGGGGGGTGGCGCATGATAGGCAAAGGGGCCTTCTGGATTCTTGCTTACCTGATTCCTTTGGCCATCCTGATTTGGGTGCCAATGCCGTGGTACATTTCCGTTCTGGGTTTTCTGTGGTTGGGTATAGCCCTGGCGGGTATTGGAATGGGGGTGATGCACGACGCATGCCACAATGCTTTCTCTAACAAAGGCTGGGTGAATACCTTGTTCGGTTCTTCGATTTATATGATAGGGGGGAACAAATTCAGCTGGAAAATGCAACACAATGTTTTCCATCACACCTTCACCAACATACACGGAGCGGACGAAGATATTTCGGGTATGGCCTTACTGCGTTTTGACCAACATCGCCCACTCAAAAAGGTTCATCGTTACCAGCACTGGTATGCCCCGATATTGTATGCGATGATGACCCTGTCCTTCTATTTTAAGGATGTGCGACAAGCCATCCAATGGTCGGTGGACAAAGGTCCTCGTTTCTTGTGGTCGCAAATGGCGATTCTAGTCACTGGGAAGGCGGTTTACTTTGGCTTATTGTTGGTTATGCCATTGGTTTTTAGCGATATGTATTGGTGGCTTGTCCTTACCGGCTTCATGGTGGTGAACATGGTGGCAGGGTTTATCATGGCAATGGTTTTCCAATTGGCGCATGTGGTGGAAGGCGCGGATCAACCCCTGCCGGACGATGCAGGTAAAATGGATAATTCATGGGCTGTGCATCAATTGCAAACCACCGCAAATTTTTCGCCTAACAATCGTTTTTTGACTTGGTATCTGGGGGGATTAAATTATCAAATTGAACACCACCTATTTCCTAACATTTCTCATATTCATTACCCCGCCATTGCTCGAATTGTTCGTAAAACAGCTGCCGAATTTGGCCATCCCTACAACGCTTTTCCCAGCATGGCCATGGCCGTGAATTCGCACTTGCGTACCTTACGGGATTTTGGTCAGGCTTGAGCCTCCAATGCCTGCCTCTACACCTACGGTATCAGAGATTTTAAGGAGCTTGTCAAGGGTTCAAGAACCTGACTTGCACCGTGACCTTGTGTCCTTGAACATGATTGAGGAAGTGGAGGTGGATACTGCCGGCCAAATTATTCGATTCCTTCTTCGGCTCACCACCCCGTCCTGTCCCTTGAAGGATAAGATGGACGGCGATTGTCGTCAGGTGTTGCGTGAGGATTGGGGGGATACCTGGCAGGTGGAAATCCGCATGGAGGCCAGGACCTTGGGCAGGATTCAAGGGATGGATTGGTTGCCTGGGGTTCATAACCTGGTGATGGTGGCTTCCGGCAAAGGGGGGGTGGGCAAAACAACCGTGGCCGTGAATTTGGCCAAGGCTCTGCGGGATGCCGGGGCTCGCGTTGGCTTGTTGGATGCCGATCTCTACGGACCCAATGTGCCGCTCATGTTGGGCGCGGAGGGGAGACAGCCCGGACTCCAAGGCAACCGGATGATCCCGGTGGACGTGGACGGATTGCGGATGATGTCTGTAGCCTTGTTGATTGAACCCTCCAGGCCATTGATATGGCGGGGACCTATGGCCTCGAATACGTTGAAACAATTTTTCTCGGAGGTCGATTGGGGAGAGCTGGATTACCTCGTGATCGATTTGCCACCGGGCACAGGCGATGTTCAACTCACCCTGACCAAACTATTTCCGGAAGCCTTCGGCCTCCTGGTCACCACCCCGCAAGTTATGGCCTTGGCCGATGCCCTGAAGGCAGGGCGCATGTTCCAGACCGATGGAACTCGATTGAATCTTCTGGGGATTATCGAGAACATGGCCTGGTTCTCCCCAGCCGAGCAACCGGAGGCGCGTTATTTTCCTTTTGGCAAAGGCGGCACCGAAGCCCTATCCCAACAATTGACGTTGGAAATTCTCACCACGCTACCCCTAACCGACGGGCCCTCCGATGCGAGCTGCGAAGCCTACGCACACTTGGCCGGCGAAGTTTCCCGACGCATTGCGGTTCATCATCGAAATCAATAATGCGCCTTATGAGCACGACCCATCCTCGTCCGCTGATGACCCGCAGCGCTCTTTTGAATCAAATTCAAGAACGGCAAAGCATGTTATGCATCGGTCTGGACACCGATCCCAAACTCATACCAGACTGTTTGCGCCACGATGCTCAACCCGTCCTGTCGTTTAACAAGGCTATTATAGAGGCGACTGCCGATTGTTGCATCGCTTACAAGCCCAATTTGGCTTTCTTTGAGGCGATGGGTCCTGCGGGGATGGAGGTTTTTGCAGAGACGGTGGCTATGATCCCTCCACGGATTCTGCGTATCGCGGATGCCAAACGCGGGGATATCGGCAATACGGCGGCTCGATACGCCGAAGCGTTCTGGGATCGATACGATACGGATGCTGTTACCCTGCACGGTTATATGGGACGAGATTCCGTGGAGCCATTCCTCGGAAGGCCCGGCAAATGGGCTGTGGTCTTGGGACTGACCAGCAATGAAGGCGCTGCGGATTTTCAAACCAAGGTTGCAGCCGATGGCTTGCCCTTCTACCGTCACATGGTGGATGCCGCCTTGGGATGGGGGACTGTAGAGGACACGATGCTGGTGGTCGGCGCTACAAGACCGGAAGAACTGGGCACATTGCGTAGGCGCTATCCGGAACATTTCTTTTTGGTTCCGGGAATAGGGACTCAAGGCGGGGATTTGGAAGCGGTGTGCCGATTGGGATGCGGTGAATATAACAACCTAATCATCAATGCATCTCGTAGCATTCTCTACGCTTCCTCCGGGCTTGATTTTGCGGAAAAAGCCCGAGCCGCGGCGTTGGATTTATCCAAAAAAATGGCCGACCTGATGACAGGCCGGCCCTAGAAAAAAGCGATTTTTGCGTCTTGAAATCCTTGGATGGTACTGCGGATTAATTTCTTCCGCTGTTCAACACCCGGGTTGGTTTGCCGCTGGCATCGGTTTCGAAAATGACAGCGATGGCTTGGCAATTGTTAAGATTAACCGCCGGGGTCAAACTTTGGGGTGCCACGTAGGCATACTTGGTTTCGTAGGTGCGGCCCTGTGGTATTGCTGTACCAGAGGCTTCCAATTCAGCGCCCCAATTCCCCACCATAGGCTTGGTTGGGATTGGGTTGGCGATTCCACGGAAGACCATTTTGTGAATGAAATTGGGATCGCTTTGACCGGCTTGGCTCACCCCGGCAATGTTATTCTCGACGAGGTAAACCGCCAAGGAATAATTGCC
>SYHX01000016.1 GCA_005799025.1 Bacteroidota bacterium
GTGCAATTACTGTGCAATTACTGTGCAATATCCGGGTCCGTTTGGGGTGAAATCCCCCCC
This sequence comes from Bacteroidota bacterium, assembly GCA_005799025.1. Lineage (GTDB taxonomy): Bacteria > Bacteroidota > Bacteroidia > UBA7662 > UBA7662 > SYHX01. Next base: position 61 of record SYHX01000016.1, read on the forward strand.
AGTTGGGGTCAAACCCTCTTAAAAAGGTGTATTTTTGGGGGTGTTTTGGGGGTTGAGGGGATGGTGTAGGGCCTCGTAGTTCAACGGATAGAATAGAAGTTTCCTAAACTTTAGATATGGGTTCGATTCCCGTCGAGGCTACAAAAAACCCCATTTAAGCCTCAATAAAGGGGATTTTTACCGTTGGTGTTCCATTCGGTGTCCTAATTATTAAAACTTAGACCTACCATTTATTGAATGGGGTCGTTGCCCACAACTGCTTCGTAATGCCTATCCAAGGCCATGGCCAATTGACGATCCAAGTCGGTGATGGTATGACCGGCATCGTGAGTGGATAGGCAGACCCTCACCCTGTTGTACACGTTGGTCCATTCGGGATGGTGGTTCATCGTCTCAATCAGCGGGACTGCGGAGAACATGAACGCCATAGCCCTGGAAAAGCTATCGAAAGCGTATTCCTTCACTAGGGCATGGTCAGCCTCGGCCCAGCCTGGTGGTTTCGGTATTAGGTTCATTTGTAGTGTTTGTATGGCGCGGGAAATCAACTATCTTTAATTGAGCAAATTTTGTAATCCCTAAATCTACACTATGGCCAAGCTTCTTAACCCCTTCTTGTTTTTTGTTACCCTACTTTGTGCCCATGCTGCATCGGGCCAAGACCAGAGCCAAAACCAAGAAAACGCCGCCTCCAAGAGCATCGACTCAGCCAAGGTGTATTTCGAGATCACCAAAGACAACGGACAAGAAATAATTGCCAGGATCATTCGACAGGACGCCAGGGAATTGGAGGTCATCACCAATGATGGTAGGACCATCATCATTCCGCAACACATCGTCACCGAAATCAAAGCCGTGGACGAAAGGTATGTTAAAGAGGGGGCGGCCTATTTGGGCGAAGACCCGTTCCGCAGCCGTTATGTCATCACCACCAACGGTTTACCCATCCGCAAAGGACAGAATTATGGTCAATTCACCTTGCTTGGCCCTGAAGCCCATTTTCATCTCTCGGATCGAATTGGCGTGGGGGTTATAACCAGCTGGTTAGGAACCCCCCTCATCGGCACCCTGAAATACTCCAAATCAATCAACGATAATCTGCATTTGGCAGCAGGCGCCTTGATTGGAACAGGTTCTTGGACTGCGCCAGATTATGGATTTGCCTTACCATTTGGCGCCATCACCCTTGGAAATGGGCGTTACAACATCAATTTCAGTGCAGGCCGCGGGATCTTCTGGGATGAAGGAATGGCGACAGGAACCAACCTGTTTTCGGTGGCCGGAATGGCTCGACTAACTCCCAAAACCAGCTTTGTATTTGACTCCTTCATCACCGAGGAGGTTTCTTTTGTGATACCCACGCTACGAATTCATCGCAGAAACAAAGGCGCATTTCAATTTGGCTTTGGCCGGATTATTTCGGATGGAGAATCGATCCCTTTCCCCTTCATTTCCCTCCTTTGGAGCCTGTAGCAAGGGAGCGAACCTGGATGAGGTAACGCTGGGTCAGGTTAGCCAGCTCAGCTTGGAGGGCGGATTGTCTGTCGGCCTTGTTCATGGCCTCGGGACCGGCCTTCCATGCCATCGTTCGCCAACGACCCGGAACAGGATCCACGTGTTGACCGGAGGAAGTCATCATGGGCAAATAAAACCCCTTGGCCGAAGGGCCCCAGCGATATCGTAACATAAGTCTTGTGCTATCTTCCGGATCCTCCAGCACCGACCATTCCAAGGTCGGTAATTCGGCATGATGCAGCCACCACCGCAGGGTACCGGCAAAGCGGGGATCCAAGGCAGAGGCCCAATGCTCGATCATTTGTTCGGAGCCCAGGGTACGCCCGGCGAATTTTCGGTAGGCGCCTCGAAGCACCTGGTTCCATCCCTCCTCCATGCCCACGCTGTTGCGTAGGCTGTGGAACATCCAGGCACCTTTGTAATAGATATCGGCATCATGCGCCGCAAATCGACGACCGCGGGGACCCTGCATGGGCTTGCGGTTCTGAATCTTGCGCTGCATTCGCTGCATGTAGGTATCGGCTTCCCTTCGACCACCATCCCGGCATTCCAAATAAACCGCCTCCATCAGGGTAGTCAGGCCCTCGTGGATCCACCAATCCGATGGATCAGAGGCGCTTACCGAATTTCCCCACCATTCGTGTCCGCTTTCGTGCACCAGAATAAAATCAAAGCCCCATTCGTTGTTACGAAACCCGTTCCCGTAGGCGATGGCGCTTTGATGCTCCATGCCCAGGTACGATGACTGAATCACCTTGTAACCGTCTTTCCAAAAAGGATAGGGACCCAGCTTATCTTCGTAACAACCCATCATATCCACGACCTGAGCCATGTGAGCTCTGGCCTCGGGCAGGTCATCGGGCGCTACATAAAATTCCAATTCCCTTTCGACGCTATTCAAGTCCACGTAAGGCTGCACAAAGCGTGAATAACGACCGATATTGAATGTTACATTGTACAAATTGATGGGTTGGGTCACCTTCCAGGTGACGGTCCGCTTGGATCCCAGCACGGTATCGGCAACTCTGCGGCCGTTGGCCACCATATCCATGAGGGCTGGCGTGCTGTTGGGAGTAGGAGAAGGAGCGTAGGCAGGAAATGTCATGGTCAACACGACGCTGTCCGGCTCGGTATCGGCATAGTCCAGACAGGGCCACCACGAACGAGCCCCGGAGCCTTGGCAAGTCATCCCCAGCCGGGGATACCCCAGGCTATCCGCTGACACCACCAGCCCATCCTGCCAGGGTGGCTTGACGGCCGGAACCAGATGCCCCGAATAACGAACCTCCACCGGATGCACCGCCCCGGGCTTGAAACCATGCATGCTGAATTCAAGGCGACCGTCTCCATACCGAAACGGCATGTCCCGCCCTTCCCATCGAACGGATTCGACTTTCCATTCCCCTTCCAGGTCAAGCACCACCTTGGCCTTGGCTCCGTTCCCCGCCTGCAATCGCAACAACACCGTTCCCCGCCAAGGCAGCACCGCGAGGGAACCTCCCAGACGAGAAATCGGGACCAAACCTAGGGTATCCAACGCCATGGTCAGCGCATAAGAGCGTGCAGACCAGCCTTTTGATGCAACCCTCCCCGGGGTTTTGGACGAAGCCAGGGCAGCAACCCCATTCCAGGAATAAAAGCAGAGGGACCAAAGCAGGCACCAAGTGCCCCAGCGCGCATACTTGTTCATTCCTAAATTTAGATACATTTGCTTTGGGTTATGAAGAATCGCTTCACCGTTCCTGGCAAAAATGCGTGGCTTTACCTGACTTGCATCGCTGCCTTGACGACGATATCAGCGGTTTATGCGGGGTATTTTCCTCTGCATCGTTGGCTTTACCTTGGCGCCAAAGATTATTTCACCGGCCTTGTGGCCCTGTTTTTGGGGTTCCAATTATGGAAGGCAGGCTCCCTGCAAACGGCCGCATTTTGGAAACCCCTGCTGGGCTTGGGCGGGTTCGTTCTTTTTGCGGGATACAGCCTCCTTCAACATCTTGGGCTCCAAGGGAATGCCATGGAATGGGTGTCCTCCATGCGGATATGGCTGTACCCGATGCTCTTGGTTTTGCTGGGCTATGCCATGGCGCATTTGGATACCTCCAATGCCCAACAACGAAGGACCGGCATGACCCGAACCCTGGCGTTGATGGCGGTCGGTTCCTTGGGAATCTACGGATTGACCATCGCCCATCAATTGGAATGGTGCAAATTGTACTTTGTTGTCAAGAACATTTGCCTGGAAGGGCCCATTCCCGAACAATGGATTGAACCGGTTCACACGGGCTTGGTCCGGATGGCAGGGCTTTTTTTGGACCCCGTGAACAACGGACATTTTTGGGCATGGGGCATGGCGCTTTGGATTCTGAATTTTCGTTCGCTACCACGTTTGGTGTTTTGGACGATGGCATCGGTTGGCTTGGCTATTTTGTGGCTGACTTATAGCAAGGGTGCCCTTTTTCAATTTCTAACCATCCTGCCATGGGTTCTTTGGAATATATTTCCTCCCCCATTTTCTGCGAAAAACACCCTGCGAATTTCTCGTATTCTTCATGGGGGTCTACTTGCGGCGCCTCTGTTGTTGGTGGTTCTCATTATGGGGTTATCGCCCTATCATCTTGGCCTCCAAAATCATTGGGAAGCTCTCCAAGCCATGGTGAATCAAGGGACATGGTGGGGTGAGGGCGCGGCGACCCATGGCCAGATTGCCGTGCTCAGCCATCGTCTGGGCGACCATCACTTAGGCGATAGCGCATGGGCTTCCATCGTAGGGCAGTTTGGATGGATTGGGCTGATTCTATGGGGATTAAGTTGGGTTGTCCTTTTGCGTCACCTCTATGCATTTGACCCATTCACGGCACTTTTGCTTTATTTGCAATGGGGGATGTCTTTGTTTTCGGAGGCTTCCATGTACCCTCTGTCCCTGATTGGGATTCTTCTCCAAGCAGGTTACAGCCTGTCCACGATGACAACAACATCCGCTGCACCTTCGCCCCAAAATTTGAAGTCCTAATCCATGACCAAGAGCGCCATTCTGGACTATGTCGGCCGCAAAGCGGGAATGGATTATTTCTCCGTTCGAATGCATCACGAACTCTGCAAACTCGGTGTTGCGAACACGTTGTACACCAACTTTGAAGTACCCCATGATCTGGGGGTCCGTCAAGTATTCACTTTTGAGTTGGGAGGCGTCAGCAAAGCAAAAGCGACCCTGAGGCATGCGCTTGGTATCCTTCGTGCCTTTGAAGGAATTCGGCGGGAAAAATCGCAACATTTTATTTTTCATTATTTCAAGGGAGGCCTGCGCGAAGCGCTGGTTTTGGAGTTGGCTCGTTGGCATGGTCAACGCATCCACCTGCTGGTGCACGATGTCGAAAGGCTGGACCAATCAACCCCTCAAAATTGGTTCAAAGACCTTCTGGACAATTTTTTGCGTAGACGGATGCTTGGTCGTGGTTGCCATCATGCCTATACCTTCAGCCAAGCTGCGGCGGATGAATTGCTGCAACATGCCCCCGGACTTAAGGATCGACTAACCGTGCTGCGTCATGGGCACTTTCTGGATCTACCCCTGCCTGTCCCAACCCAGGCACAAGCCCGCAAAGAGCTTCAAATAAAAGAAGGGACCATGGCCCTTCTATTTTTTGGGCAAATCAAGGCTTCCAAGGGCCTGGACATCCTTCTAGAAGCCATGAACCTAGTCCATGACCCGGATATTCACTTGATTATTGCAGGAAGCGCCCGGGATGTGGATCCCCAGGCCCTGATTCAATCATTGTTAGATCCGTCCGTTCAAAACCAAATCCATCTGCACAATCGGTATATCAGTGATCAAGAGCGGGATGCTTTGTTCAAGGCCTGCGATGCCCTGGTCATTCCCTACCGCCGCATTTACAACAGCGGGGTCCTGATGATGGGTTTGAGTTACGGCAAAACCGTCATCGCCTCCGATCTCCCGGCCAACTGCGAAATCATCCAAAACGGGGTCAATGGCTACCTTTTTGAGGACGGAAACCCCTCGGACCTGGCCCAAAACATCCTCCGACTCAAAAATGACTCCAAAAGACCTACCTTTGAGGACATTATGAACCCATTGCGTGCACAACATTCGTGGGATTTAATGGCTCAACAAATGAAGCCCTTTTTGGGTCATTAAACAGCTCCTCCAGCTTATGTCGACCTCAACACACCTTTTGCTTCGAATATATTTAACCCCCTGATCATATGCGTTTCATCAAAATCACCTTCTTGTTGCTCGGGCTGTTGTTACAGGCCGCCTGCATCGATGACAACCTCCGCAAAATTATGGATGGCAAAGTCAAAGTCGCCCTAGACCCGGATATTGCCGCCCCTGTTGGACAATTTAACATCACCATTGCCAACCTGCTTCGCAACGATACCCTCGTCTTGCAAGACACGACCAATGGATCCCTCAAGATTGTGTACCGGGACGACTCCTTGATTCGTCAAAAGGCTAGCGATGTGCTTACCATCCCCCCCCAGCCTACCACCACCACCAAAGCCAAGGTAGGCAAATTGAACATTGATGCCTTCAATATTCAGCAAAGTCTCTCGATCAGCAACGTATTACCCAACTTGGATCCGCTCACCCGCCGCGCGTTGTTTTTAGCCGACTCCCTAGCACTTGCAACACCCTTCCCGGAAATTCCTCTTCAAAGCGGTGGTTACCATAGCCTGGTGGCGGTCGGTTCGTTCTCAAACGCCTTTTTGGACTCAGGGAACCTTCAATTTAACATTACCAATAACTGGAATGCCACGATCCAAACTCTGGTGATTGATCTCCAAAATCCAGGTAATCAATCGGTAGACAAGATTCGTGTATTAAACCTGGCTCCGAATACCTCCCAGTCGGTTCAAATTGATCTTTCGGAAAAAACAATCTTCTCCAATCTGTCTTTTGTTATTGACTCGATCTACATTCCTGCCAGCACGCAACTGGTACCGGTTTCATTGGGACAAACCATCGAGATGAGCTTTATAGGAAGCGGCCTTCGGATTAATGCGGCTGTTGCGCAAATTCCAGGTCAAAACTTGGGCAACGACACCACAACAGTTGCTTTTAATATGCGTGATAGCGCAGAAATTTATGAGATACTCTTGGATTCGGGCAGCCTAGATCTCAGCTTCAATTCATCGCTCCAACTTTCAATCGCTAGCTCGCTTCAAATTCCAGGCATTCGGGATCTCGCTGGTCAATCGGTGATTCGCAGTTTTGTGATTCAGGCCGGGGCTCCGGGCAATCTCAGCATCGACCTAACCAACAAAATCATTGACCTCAAGCTACTTAGCCAAGGATTCAATCAATTGCAAGCTCTTTTTACAAAGACCATCCTGCCTTCATCGGGGAATATTAGCATTAGCCGAAACGACTCCATTGAATTCACCTACGCCCTGAATAATCTCAAATTCAATTATGTCAAAGGGTATTTTGGGCAGAAGGCTATCAGCTCCAGCCCCAACGCGGTTGATTTGGATCTTGCCACCCTCAAAAACCTAGGGGGTACCTTCTTCCTAGCCAATCCCGAACTCAAACTCAAGGTTCAAAATAGTATCGGCGCTCCTTTGAATTTAGATTTGAACCTGAGCGGACGAAAAGCTGGTCAAAGCCCGGTCTTCTTGAATTCACCCAACCGGGCTATTCCCCATCCGACGGTTCTAGGCAGTACAGCGACTGGTCAAATTTCATACAATCGTAATAATTCTTCGTTACCTCAACTGATTTCTATGCCACCAGATTCGATTCTGGCGGCAGGGGATATCCGTCTCAATCCGTCGGGGGTTACCGATACTAATTTCATCACCAAAAATTCTTTTATTCAGTTGGGCGTGGAAATGGAAATGCCATTTGAGATGAGCGCCATTGGGGTCGGCTTCGGCGACACCCTCGAATTTGACGGGGCAGTCTTTGAGTCCCTCAAAGCGGCTACCCTGGTTTTCAAAACCATCAACGGATTTCCCTTTGATTTCAACGCCCGCTTCACCTTCATGGATTCAACCTATGCGCCTCTGTTCAGCGATAGCCTAATTTTGATGGAATCCGCCATCATCAACGCCGATGGAGAGGTTATTGATACCAAGTCGAACATTAGTCGGCTTACCATGAACGAGTCCAACCTCACCCCGGTACGACGGGCCAAATACCTGGCAGCACGCCTTACCATGCAGACACCGCAGAACGGTACCAGGATTGTCAAACTCTATTCAGATTACTCCATTATTCTCAAAGTCGGCCTCGATGCCAAAGTTGATATCCAGCTCTAAGCCATGAAAAAATTACTATTGACCATCCTAACCCTTGCCGTAATCCAATACATGGCTTCGGCACAATTTGCTACCCCTACCATGGCCGGCTTTAGCTCTCTGCACCAAAGCTTACATACAACACCAGCCACATTGCCAGATTATAAATACTACCTTGTTTTGCCCCAAATGGATATTGGTATCCAAAACAATTTTGCATTAAACGATTTGTTTACCCCGGATGGCGATTTTCTGCGCTTGGATTTGTCCAAATGGACCAGCGCCAACAACGGCCCCCTTCAATTGCAATTGAGCCAAAATACCCGATTGTTGGACGTGGGCTTTGCGTTGTCTCCCAAGAATTACTTGTACTTTGGGAGTTCCATTCAACTGAACCAGAATATTGCATTACCTACCGGGCTTTTGCAGTTTGCCGAAGTCGGACGTACCCTAGACATAAGTGGTCTTGACCTGAATGCTACTGCCGTGGCGGAATACCATGCCGGCATTGTTCAGAAAATTGGACCTTTTACCTTGGGTTTTCGTTACCGTATCCTGAACGGACTGGCTAATCTTCAAACCGTCCGCAGCGACCTCCGTCTCGACATGTCATCGGACTCCATTCAGTTACATACCGATCTAGAAATGAGAGGCTCGAACCTACAAGATCAGGATGCGAACGGTAGGCCACTTTCGGGTGAGTTTCCGGATGTATCCAGCCTGGTTCCCTTCTCGGAGAACAAGGGTCAATCCATGGATTTTGGTTTGGGTTACACCTACAAAGACAAACTGAGCCTAGATGTTTCCTTGCTAAATATCGGGAATTCAATCACCTGGAATAGCAATCTGAGCACCTACACTTCCAAAGGACAATTCCATTACACCGGCCCGATCGTCAACATGGGCGTTGATAGTGCGGGCAACGCTTTTCAAGGTATTGCGGATACCATCACTACCCAAATCAAACAAAATCTGGGGCTTGATACCTTGGGCTCTAGCACTTCCTACACCACCTCCATGACCCAGCAAATGTTGGTGCATTTGAACTACCGGCCCTACAAATTCTTGGGCATTGGTCTGATTTACCGCCGTCCTTTGAACGAAGTTCAGTTGTTCAGCGATGCATCATTTATTGCTCCCTATGTGGACCTTCAATGGAGCAGTTATCTTTCGTCCAGGATCCATTATAGTAGTTCTGCGAATCGTAGTAGCATCGGAGGCCTCTTAGCCCTGCGTTTGTGGGGATTGCAGGTGAGTGCCGGGGTCGAAAATATCGATATGTTTTATAAACAGAGTTCGACCCGGTTTCTCCAATTCCAGGGCGGTTTGTCCGTGTGCTTTGGCAACCACAAAGCCAAGTAGCTCCAGGTTAAGTCACACACCGGTCACCTCTTCACACAGCGGACGGAGAATGCGGATTTCTTGAAGCCGTCCATCATAAAGATGCTGGGTTGGGTCCCGTCCACAAAGCGGCCCCAGGCCCCGTTGATGCCGCTGGAGGTACTGCTCCACCAATACGCATAGGCGCCGACACCCCCGAAGGTGCCATCGCTGCCCCGAAAACCGGCAGGCAGGCCTTGGAAGCCGAGCTCATCGCGTCCTTCCAGGCCGGGGAACCAGCCGGCCTTACCTTTGAGCTTGGTCCCAGCCTTGGTTTCTCCGCCCAGGGCATTGGTCAGCGCGGTCCATTCATTATGGGTGGGCAGGCGCCATCCGCCAGGACAGAGACCACGCGGATCGCTCACCGCATAAGCATTGTAAAGAAGTCCGAACGTACTGCGCATCATGATGTTACTATCGGGGTAGGCCCAAGCGCCGGAGCTGAGGTTGGCCCAAGCTTTACGATTGTCCGTGGCATCGGGTATCGAATCCCCGTTGCGGTAGCAGGTGACATTCAAGTTATGTTGCATCCACCACAGGCCCGCAATTTTGACCGCGGGATAGTCTTGGTGGGTAGTTTGCTCGGTGGTTTGCCGCGAGGATTGCGCGGTCACGATTGGGCTGTGAAGGAGTAGAGCCCCAAGCACCGGGAGCAGAGCGGCATAACGCATTAACATCATGCCCTAAATTATACTGTAGAGGTCAATCTTCCAATTCCCCCTTGATGCACCTTACCGAAAACCCGTAACCCCGGTTGAAAAAATACTTCTTGACCTGGTTGTTCTTGTAGAAAACATTGCGCAACCAGGCATCGGTTCCGGCCGTGGGGGTGCTGCTCCACCAGTTGGCACTTTCGCCGATGGCGTAAAAGGGCGCTGCCGTCTTTTCGATATTCCAATGCACGCGGTACCCGCCGGGCAAGGCCGTGAAGCCGCTGATATTGTTGGCTTCGACAGCGTCCTCCTTCCATCCTTCGGCAGTTTTGAGCATAGGCCCGGCATTCACACTTTCGGCGCCTCCTAAGTATTGTTGCTTGGCCAACGAATCCAACTCAAATACCATTTCCGTCCATTCCTTGTCCGATGGCAAATGCCAACCCTGGGGCGCGAGACCGCGGGTATCCTTGAGGGCAAACCAATTGTACAACTTGCCATAAACAGCCCCTTTGGCGGGATCGTTTTTGTAGTAACACCAGGCCGGGGTTTCGTTCTCGGCGGCAGCCATCCAGGCCGAATCCCCTGCGGCCTGCGGTATCGTATCCCCGTTTCGAAAGGTCACCACATCCAGGTTCCGCTGCATCCACACCTGAGCTCCGATGGTCACAGTGGGAGCGAAGGTTTCGTTTTGGAGGGTCTGCTTCGCCTGCACTGAATTTTGAGCCTGAGGGGTGATGGTCGTTTTTTTATTACAACCCGTTAAAGAGGGGAGTAACAAAAGAATGAGGAGAAGATTGCGCATACGGGTGCAATTCGGTTAGGTGGAGTCGCTTTTGCAAAATTCGGAGATAAAATTCATGTTAGGGTACTATGTTCCCCAAAAATAGCGTGAGGCCGGCCCTAACTTTGGACAAGCGATGGACTTAACCCTTTCTTAACGTGGAACCATGAAAGTCAGCGGTTTTACCTTTATTCGCAACGCGGTTCTCCTGGATTATCCTATTTTGGAAGCCATTCGATCCATCCTGCCCCTGTGCGATGAAATCGTTGTTGCGGTCGGAAAATCCGAAGACGAGACCCTTCATCTGATCCAAAGCTTGGACGATCCCCGCATACGAATCCTGCACACCGAATGGGACGATAGCCTCCGCGAAGGGGGTAGAGTCCTTGCCATCGAGACCGACAAGGCCCTGGCCGCTGTTTCCCGAGAAGCGGATTGGGCTGTGTATATCCAAGGCGATGAGGTCCTGCACGAAGACGGCCTGCCTGCCCTGCGCCAGGCCATGGAAGAAGCCCTGCACCGCCCCGAAATCGAAGGGCTGCTCCTGCACTACCGTCACTTTTATGCCTCATACGATTATGTGGGCACCGATTCCCGTTGGTACCCCTTGGAGATCCGGGTGGTCAGGCCTCATCGCGGCATCTACTCTTGGGGCGATGCCCAAGGCTTTCGTATTCAACCCCAACGCAAACTCCAAGTTCTGCAGACCACCGCCTGGATGCACCATTACGGCTGGGTCCGTGAGCCGGCCGCCATGCAACGCAAACAAGAGAAATTCCATCGCTTATGGCACGATGATGCCTGGATGCAGCAAAACATTCCCGTCGCACTAGCCTTCGATTACCATCTCCGACCCTCCAGCCTTGCTCGGTACCAAGGAACCCATCCCGCCGTCATGTCCCAGCGCATTGCCCGCATCAATTGGACGTTCAACGCGGACCCCTCCTACCAGCGCCTCACCCTCAAAGACCGCTTCAAGCAATTCGCCTTCCACAACCTGGGCTGGGACCTCAACCACCGCAACTTTGATCTAAAAAGAAAAATTTAGCTCGGCAAATGCAGACAAACGGCTCTACCCGCTCTTGGGAATTCGAAGCTTTTGACCAATTTTGAGAATATGATTTGACTTAATTCGGTTAGCCTTCATCAAAGAACTTAAGGGTACACTGTACCGACGAGCTATCTCCGATAAGGTTTCACCCGTTTTGACCTTGTGAAAAATCGTTCTCCGTATTTTATAAGTAGCTTTCCTTGAAGAAAGTGGAGCGGTGGTATTGGTTTTAACTTTTGAAGAATCAAAGCCTTTTCCATTTTCTGCTTGCGGGTTCAACAATCGCATTTCATTCGCGATCTCATTTGTCAAAACAAGGTCATCAGGAAATATATCAGAGTGATCGTATCGCAGAATATTCATAAACGACCATATGAATAATTTACCTTGTAATCCGTAACCCCTTGGATTAAAATGCAATTTATCCTTCAATACTAAATCTGCATCATACCATCGATACAAAGAGCCATCACCGCCCATGGCCCTATGTAGATCAAAGAAATTAAGATGGTAAGATTGAGCAAGTTGGCGTAATTGCCGATTAACCACCGATTGCATCGGCGGAACCCGGTTTTGACTACGAGTATCGGGCGCCGAAGTTAATATAATGGAAGTCCTAGGACATGAGGTTTGAATTCCGTTTAATAAACTTCCTACCTCCCGAAAATAAGCAAGGGTATCAAGTTGGTGGTTATAGGCTTCGTTGGTACCCAAAGAAAAAATAATTAAATTAGGTTTAAGGTATGCAATCTGTGAGAGTAAATGCCCAGCGTTTTTTATAAAATGAGTAAATTGAGAACCAACCACACCACATTGGTAAAATAGTACACCCCTATCGTGTACTGGCAACAGGTCTAACCCATAAACCTGTAATTGGTTTTGTGGAGCTTTATTCTTAACAGTCCTTAACTTAAAAACTCCGAAACCGTCATTTGAATGCAATGTTGTAACCCCCCATTGATTACCTGATATATAATGGTCGTTTTTTGAAAAATGATCATCTACCGTAAAATCATACGAGTTCTCACCTACAGAATGCCAAAGATTCAACCGATGAATAACTGAATCTGACATAACTCCACCAAATATTTCTTCTCTAAACTTACTATCAAATCTTATGTTTAATTCAGAGCCGTCTCTTATCGTTTGCAAAGCATAACCCGATAGGCCAAGAGGAGACTTGACACCTCGATTAAGGACATTATAACCCACCCAGTCTTCATTTTTTTTTGCGATAAGTCCTCTTGGACCATAACTCTTAGCAAGCGAATAAGGAAAAATCAATCCTCTTCCCCCATACCCAAAGACTGCTTGGAGATGCCTACGGATTTCACTTGAAAAATAACCTCCTTGAACATGACTATCCCCAATATGCAGAATAACAAAATTTGAGTCGGTTGAACTCTCCTTATCCTTGTCTTTACTTGGAGGTTGTGAAACAAGGCGCTGTTTTATGTTTATACCCTTGTAATTCCTATTCATCGAATAAAGAGGGTAAGCTTTAATAATTTCATTTAAGTTCTCTTTACGAATTCGCGCCAAAAGGTTGATTTGTTCGCGCAAATTCATTCTGTCTTTAATTTCAAAATTCTCTAAATATATTTGACTTGAGTCAACTAAGTAGGATTTGTTTGCTACAAATTGTAGGCTGTCATGGGCAACGCCTTCCATGGAACAACAAGCCCAGCATAGTGAACATACTAAAGCAGTAAAGCGCTGAACTGCGAATAAGAAACGGAAATATATCAAAATTGAAAATAAATAAACGGTGGTACTACATCGTCTTTAAATTGAACAATTACCTGAAGCGCCACGAGAAATATGATTAGCCATGACCATATCGGAAATCCAACTATTTTAGAATAAATCCTAAATCGATAATGGTTTGGGGAAAACACAATAATGGCCGCGACTAAAAAAACAAAGGAGAACTCAGGTCTTGCGGATACAAACCCATAAAAAGCAGACCGCTTCATATTAAAAAACATTTTGGTAATGCTCAGAAAAGCTGAATTAAAAGAATTGGCCCTAAAAAATATCCAACAAAGGGAAACGAATTGGAAAGTAAGAAATAATCCGAAAAATCTACCCCAGAAATTATTCAAAATTCCGCTAAAATATCGCTGCCATAATTTATGTATTGCCAAAGCCAATCCATGGGCAAATCCCCAAAAGACAAATCGCCAATCAGCGCCATGCCAAAACCCTCCAATAAGCATAGTCGTCATCAAGAATATGTAAGTCTTAACAGGCCCTTTCTTACTGCCACCTAATGGAATATAAATATAATCTCTTAGCCAATGACTCAATGAAATATGCCATTTTCGCCAAAATTCAGTGATGTTCGTAGCCAAATAAGGTAAATCAAAATTTTCTTTCAATCGATATCCCAGGAGGAGAGCAAGACCGATAGCAATATCAGAATATCCTGAAAAATCAAAGTAAATCTGAAAAGTGTAAGCATACATGGATACTATGTGCTCCACACCCGAGAATCCCTGCGGATCTCCATGGACCATATCCACGAACTTACCCAAATAATCTGCAATTAGTAGTTTTTTGAGCAAGCCTACCGTGATTTTAAGCATTCCTTCGCCAAAGTAGCGACCTTGCAAAATAACAGAGTTATGAATTTGGGGTAAAAAATCTTTAGCACGCACGATAGGCCCCGCAACTAAATGAGGGAAAAACGTCATGTAAAAGGCATAGTCCCTAAAATTTTCAGAAGCTTTTAACTCTCCTCGATAAACATCCACCAAATAACTTATGGATTGAAAAGTATAAAAGGAAATCCCGATAGGCAAAAAAAGATTATAAGAATTAAATTTTGTCCCAAACAAACTATTGATGTTCAAAACAAAAAAGTCAATATATTTAAAGTAGAGCAGAAAACTTAAACTAATTGCAACAGAAAGAAATAAAATTAAGTTTTTGGCTGCCCCTCTCAAATTTTGAATTGCCTTTGCAAACCAGAAATCGCATATTATCATAAACAAAAAAAACGCAATAAAAGGGCCGCTGGATTTGTAATAAAAAAACAAAGAAAACAATATCAAATACCAAGAGCGAGCCTTTGACCCATCTTCCAAAAATGAATATATAATCAAAAAAACACCAAATACCGCAAGAAATGTAAATTCTGTAAAGAACCATGGTTTCATAAGGGAATAACCAAAAATTGAGTTCCAAACAGTATATTCCATGGCTTTCTAAACTAAATCAAATCAGTATCCACGGAATTTAACCGCATTAATGACCCCACAGCCAGCGTTTATCGGTGCACCGCGTTTTTCTGGAATTTTCATTCGAATAGAATATTGGGCATGATTATTCATCCATGATCCAAGGCTATCCATCCAAATTTGATAGCCCTTTAAGCTCGGATGCCGGCCGTCTCCTCCACGAGGTAAATCAAGTTTTCGAGA
The DNA here is from genome assembly GCA_005799025.1 of Bacteroidota bacterium. Classification (GTDB taxonomy): domain Bacteria; phylum Bacteroidota; class Bacteroidia; order UBA7662; family UBA7662; genus SYHX01. The sequence continues at coordinate 15,124 of SYHX01000016.1, forward strand.
CTCAAAAAAAGCCTTTCCAGCCACTTCTTCAAAGACAAGATTTAAACCTTTGTCTTCCGTCCAATTCGCAGGCCCAATCCAAGTAAAAGGAAGTTTGCCAAACTTAGCCTTTAAACGAAATGCAGCCTCTTTGCGCGAATCAAGATCTGTAGCGTACAATTCATTCAATCCTACGACAAACATGATATATGTCGGTTGAAATCGTTTGATCAATCCCTCAACCGTGTCCGCACGAGCAAAATTAAAAATGGTGGATGAATACCATTCTAACGAATAGACGAGCTCATGCCCATTGGCAACACAATAATCATTTACCTGGCTCCTCAATCCCCCACTTTCAGAATCCCCAATCAACATGATGCGATGAGCACTGGTGTCCAAAGGGCCAAATCTCATCACAAGGTTGGTATCTGCCTTCGAGAAAACATTACTATCGATGGAATTGCTGTCTGAATATTTAGCACCACCAAAAGAAAAAGAATATTTCTTAAATTCAATACCCCCAGCCCTAAAAATATCAGGCAATAAACTGTATGCGTACAATACAAAAACCGGTATAAGTATGGTCAAACCCGCGACAATACGTAAATTCCAATTTTTCATAATTTTTGGCAAATATATTTAGAAATCAACACAAAAATAATTTTATGAAAAAGTATTTTACAATAGTAAAACATACTATATTTTACGTCATTTGTATAAAAATGATGACGCAATGCAATTCAGTAGAAGATTTTATGGACATTCCGGATAATAGTGACGGATTTGAATGCGAGATTGCTTTTATACCATTATTCAATGAAAAAAATATTCTTAGAATTTCATCTCAAAACTATGAATACGGATTTGGCGGCGCTCACCCCAATTCATGGACAAGTTTTGTCAATTTTGATTTGAGAACAGAAAATATTATTAGACCTGAAGAGGTCGTGGTCGATGAATTCCTCCGACCGTTAAGCCTTATGGCCAAAAAAAGGTATTGGGCAATTATGCTGAAGATGTCTTCTATTAAGGTGATCATTTTGAAATTACTGAAAATTTCTCCATTCATAGTGATGGCCTACATTTTCTCTATAATACCTATTAGATTGCGCCTTATTCCTCCGAGCCTATCCATATTTCTTTTTCATATCAAGAAATCCAGCATTTATTGAAGCAGAATGCGATTACCAAGGCATTCCTTAAAAAAAACTACAGGGCTTCAGGCTAATTATCTTGAATACATGTCGCAACACGGAAAAAACCTACTCTAATTAGAA
>SYHX01000017.1 GCA_005799025.1 Bacteroidota bacterium
GCAGGGCCTTGAGCACCGGCAGGGCCTTGAGCACCGGCAGGGCCTTGAGCACCGGCAGCGCCGTCGTTACCAGCAGCGCCTTGAGCACCGGCAGGGCCTTGAGCACCGGCAGGGCCGTCGTTACCAGCAGCGCCTTGAGCACCGGCAGGGCCTTGAGCACCGGCAGGACCAGGATTTTTGGCGTAAAGAGCAAATGGAACACTTAACAGTTGAGAAGTGCTCGAAATGCCATAGTTGTTACCCCCCGCTAGATCTGCCTCAACTTTCAAAAAATAAGCTCCACCGCCCCAATTAATGCCGACAAACGTACCCGTTTGTGCTATTCCCCCGCCGATTTCAATACTCATCAAGCCGTTGGCGTTGGTGGTGGCAGAATGCCTTTCCACATAAATGGCCGAGCCACTGGCTGAATTTAATAAAACGGAAACTTGAACACCAATGCTTTGGTTGGATAGCAACTGTCCGCTAGCGCCACGCATCACCGCTTGATGGGTGAAGCGCTCAGGAACCTGAGCAAAAACTTGAGATGCCACCATTAGCATCATCAAAATTTGCATGACAAGGATTTGTAAGCCTTTTTTCATGGGATTGGATTTTAGGGGGTGATGGTAGGTTTATAGATTGTTAAGTGTTATTTGATTTTGTTGAATTTGAGGCGAGATGAGAACTCTTGGTTTCCGTTAACAAAGTTTAAAGAAACGTGGTATTGACCCTCTGCCCACCCAGCGCTCTCCAGATTAATTTCTTGGGTTCCGCTTGTGGCAAAGAAATAGGTAGCCTGGCTCACGACTCGGCCGCTCAGATCGGTTACGGTTGCTGACAAATCACCGGAGGAAGGAAGGAGAACCGAAACGGAAGTGTTTGCGTTAGTTGGATTGGGATAAACTACCGCTTGCCATGATGAAGGGTTGTTTCGATTATGCAGCCTTGGTGCGGACAACATAAATTCTCCGTAAGAAACAGCCCAAGCATCGGCCAGTTCGCTGTACTTACCCATTGATAACTCGCCTTCACCGTTACCTGTTAATTGTAGAACCAACAAAGGCTTAACGGCGCTGACTTGGAACGCATCAAGGGAATACCAGCCCAAACGAAGCTGGCGGCCTTCTTGTTTGAAAATTAAATCAGCATTCGACGCGCCTTCGCCCATTCTAATACCTTGAACGCTAAGTCCTTCGGGGATTTGTAAATCTAAACTTACAGCGCCCAAATCATAGGCACCTTGTGCATAAACAGGCCATTCGATAATGGTATTCGAGGCCTGCAGAGTTCCTTTATTGTCCAGATTGCGCCACTGTTGACGTAGGTTGATGTCTGGGGTATAGGTTCCATTAACATCGCCATAAACAAGGGCAAGATTACTTTCTTGTAATTCTTGACCGCTATTGATTTGCTTGTTGCTTGGTAAATCATATGCCCAATCCCCCAACGGAAAGCTGTTATCCTCGCCTACGTAACGGCGGTGCGTCAACAATGCGTCGGTTCCGTTAATAATATTAGTTCCGTTGATGTCGCCGGCCAAAAAGTTGATTCCTGTCAAGGTAGTCATCACATTAAAATGACGTTTCATGATCAGGGCATCGCTTGAGTTTACAGCTCCTAATCCGCCCCAAGGTTTATTAGTGGTCGCCGTCATTTGATAGGTGCCTTGTGGGATTCCACTAAACAAATAAGCTCCCGTTACATCTGTTCTCGTCGTATCCACCAATTGACCGTTAGACAAAAGGTTAATGCGCGTGTTCGTCATTGGGGTTCTCGCGGTATTGGCGTATCGCAACAACCCAGCCAAGCGAGCGCCGTAGATTTCCACTGGAATTTGAACGCCATGTGAAATTCGGCCTGTAGAAATACTGGTTTGTTCCACAGAAAGCTGCGCATTACTGAAGCTCATAGAGCCATAACCCGCAACAGCGACATCTCCACCACTGGACAAAATAGCCGATTGGGCTATTGCCTGAAGGGATATGGCCGCAAAAAAGAGCGCAGAGCACAGGGTTTTCCTCATGACGTTAGTTTTATCAGACCAAATATAATGGTTTTTTTAAAAATCCACAAGGTTTCCACAATTTATAAAAAGTTTACTAGGATTTGTCCTTTTTCAACGGCCTCCCCGGGCTGGACAATCGCGGAAACAATGGTGCAATCGGATTGAGCGCGCAGAACATTCTCCATTTTCATGGATTCTAGCACCAAAATTGGGTCTCCTGCCTGCAGTGCTTGGCCCTCAGTAACCATTAGGCGCAAAACGAGGCCAGGCATTGGGGCTTTGAGGGCTGTTTGCTTTCGGCGTTTGATTCCAGCGGCTTGGATTCCCGAATGCAGTAATTCTCTCCTGTTCTTTATTGGCAAGCAGTATCGCAGGCCGTTAAGTCGAAGAATTAAATCTCCCTCCTCTGTTCGAATGATATGTTCTAAGCGCATTGATCGCCCATTAATCAACAAATGGAGGGCCTTTGGGGTTCTTGCTTCTATGTCAACCTTCTTGCCGCTTTCGGACGAAAGCCAAACGCCCTCCGAGTCTCTTGAAATATCAACGCGGATTCCCCCCCACTGAATTTGATAGCGCTCCGGGGCCCCTTCATCCCCTTTCATGTCCGAATCCTGCATAAGTTTGCGAAAATAAGCTGTATGAACTACAATTTACCATTTAAATCAATCTTGATTTTCAGCGCAATGGCGTTGGCATTGGCGGCCTGCACCAACAGGGCTGCTCGTACGGCCAAATCCTCAGTGGTAACCACCTCTTTTAAAAAAAACCCTTCTCTGCCCCCCACCCAAAACGATACCACGCCGGCTTGGTTTAGCCTATATCGATCATCGAGGCCCCTTGATTTCCGGCTGGTTCACACTAAGCTTGATTTAAGGCCCCTGTTTGAGACCTCTCAATTGGAGGGTAAGGCATGGATTCGCTTACAGGTTGGATTTTATCCGGTTCAACGCCTTGATTTGGACGCCAAAGGATTCACCATTCGACGCTTGGCGATGCGTGCCCTCGACACGGATTCCAGCCGTTGGGTTGATTTGCCTTATAGCTACAACCGCAAAGTGGTTTCAGCAAAATTACCCAAAACCCTAGCAGGGGGAACCCAATTGGAGATTCAGATGGACTACCTCGCCTCTCCCGATTCTTTGAATGCCGGGGCGGGGTCGGCGGCGATCCAAGGCGAAAAGGGTTTATACTTTATCCGTCCTGATTCGGTTTACCCGGATAAGCCACTACAGGTTTGGACCCAGGGAGAAACGGACCATAATTCGTGTTGGTTCCCCACGATTGACGCCCCTAACCAGAAAATGACCCAAGAAATTTCGATTCGGGTGGATACCAGCATGGTGACCCTTTCCAACGGGATCATGGCGGGCTCCACCCACCATGAGGACGGAACCCGAACAGACACATGGAGTCATAATCTACCGCACGCGCCCTATTTGGCTATGATTGCTGCGGGTAAGTTCTCGGTAACCAAGGACATGTGGAGAAATATTCCGATACATTATTACGTGGAACCTCAGTATGCTCCACTGGCCGCAAAAATTTTCCATAGGACAACTGATATGCTTGATTATTATTCCAAGATTCTTGGGGTGGATTATCCTTGGTCGAGCTACCACCAAATTGCCGTTAGGGATTTCGTGTCAGGGGCAATGGAAAATACCGGAGCCGTCGTTTTTGGTCAATGGGCTCAACGAAGCGCGAGGGAATTGATCGACGGATCCGCAGAAGGCACCGTGGCCCACGAAATGTTTCATCATTGGTTCGGTGACCTGGTCACGTGCGAAAGCTGGAGCAATCTTAGCCTCAACGAGTCCTTCGCCACCTACGGAACACCGTTATGGTACGAATACGCCTACGGTCGCGAAGAAGCCGACGCGGCATTGGAGGGTAACCTTCGCGATTATTTGGCAGAATCTCGTCGCAAACAAGTGGATCTTATCCGGTATTATTACGAAGACAACGAGGATATGTTCGATCGGCACAGCTATGCGAAGGGGGCAAGAATTCTTCATATGTTACGAAATGAGATTGGCAACAAGGCCTTCTTCGAGTCCCTTCGATTGTACCTTACTAAACATCGCTTCAAAGCGGCTGAAGTTCATGATTTTCGTCTGGTTTGCGAAGAGGTTACCGGGAGAGATTTGCAGGTCTTTTTCAACCAGTGGTTCTTATCCAAGGGGCACCCTGTTCTTTCGATGAAATATCGATATGATAACGAAGCCAAACAATGTGTTTTTAATATTTCACAGAAGCACAGCTCCATTCCGGCGAAACTATTTTCTTTGCCTATAGATCTTGAGTTCTACTTTTATGATTCTTCGACTTCAAGGCGGATTATCCTTGAAAAAGATCAAGAAGAGTTTCGCTTTGATCTGCCCAAACCGATATGGACGGGGCATGATTTAGGAAGGGTTGTTCTTTGCGAATACGATGATCAGCGAACTTTTGAAGAATTTATCTTACAATTCAAAGGGGGGTTGTTCTACTACGATCGCAAGAGGGCTCTTGAACAGCTCCTACGCAATCCTAGGTTTTTTGGGGCCTGGAACAATCCCTCCAGGGTCGCTGAGGCCATGGAATACCAAGACATTGTTAGACGCGCCTTGCGGGACCCTTCACCTGTTATCCGGTCCATGGCGGCAGAATCTATTCCTATTCATGTGCTGAAGGAAGATTTTCTGCTTTACAAACTTCTCGGCAAAACTGTGGAATCTGATTCCCGTTCCTCTGTTCGTCAACGAGCTTTGGTGAAGCTTATCGAATCCGCGGATTCGGGTAAGGCCTTGGAGCCTGGATGGTTGGATCAAATATTAAGCAGAGATTCATCCTTGCTTGTAGCTTCGGCGGGTTTGAGGGGTTTGGTCAAAGACCAGCCAGCCAAAGCCCTTAGCATAGCACGCGGCCTCGAGGGCGAGCCCACCATGGTAGGAGCCTTGATGGATTTTTATGCCCAGCACGGTGAAAGCCAAGACCTCTTGTTTATTGAAAAATCATTGTTACAATTAAGAGACGCCCGCTCCCAGCGTCAATTCACGGGGTGGCTCAAGGCCTATAACAAAGCCGTGCTAAGGTTGGAACAAAAGAGTCGTGGCTTAGCCCTTTACGAGAAATTATCGCAACACCCTTCGGGTAGAATTCGCGCCATGGCGGCAGAACAAGGGTTAGATTTAGATAACAAAAAATAAGGCAAGAGGTCCTGGTGGTCATCGTTGCACCGGTGTGACCATGAGGCTTTGATGGATGAGATAGGTCTCTCGCCCAGGAATGCGAAGGCAGCGGTAACGTGTACGGCCCTTGGGGCCCTTGAGGAAGGTCATTCCGGCTTTGGTGCGAAAGCGAATGCCCTCTTCCAATTGTTCCAAGGGGCACCACCCATCTTCTTGTCCTTCGTATTTCCGAAGCCATTCCATCAGTTCCGGTTGTGCACAGCCTGAGGCCTGAGGATTGCGCATGGCCTTACGGAGCGGTCCGTGCATAGCCTCAGGAAAAAAACCTCGTTGGATCGCCCCGTTGACCAAGCTGGCGTAGGCTTTGGCCCATTCAGCGCCGTGGATGGCAACCTTGGGGCCATAATCAACCCAATTCAATAAATGCGCATATTCATGGAGAAAAATTAACAAAAAGCTCAGCGGTCGAAGGTTATAATTCAACGTAATCACATGTCCTCTCTCTCTCCATGGTGGGCGATAATCAGCAAATTTGGAGCTTCTTTCTTGAGTGATTAACAATTCAACCCCATGAACTATCAAGAGCTGCGCAACCCATATCGCAGCATTCTCGCTCATGTAGGGCCGCAATCGCTGAATAAGGGGGGCAAGCAAGGCCGGATTTCGATAATTAGGAACGCGGCTCAAATCAGTAAGCAAATACGATATACCAAAAAGGAGCCCGCATACGCAAGGAAACTAAGATAAGCGAGCTGAACCATCGGCCATTTCCATGTTTTAGTTTCCATTCGGGTTGCTGCAATCGTGCTCATACATTGCAAGGCAAAGGCATAAAAAATTAACAATGACCAAACCGTTGCGGAATCAAACATAGGCTGATGGGTACCTTCCTTGAAATCGGCCTCCATTCTTTCTTTCAGTCGCTTTCCTGTTTGGGGGGTTTCTAGGTCTCCTTCAAGCCCATAAATCGTTGCCATTGTTCCCACAAAAACCTCTCTTGCCGCAAAAGACGTCACGAGGGCTATCCCTATTTTCCAATCAAAACCCAGGGGCTTAACAACGGGTTCCAAGGCCTTTCCCAATACGCCAGCATAACTTTGTTCAAGGGGGGGCACTGCTTCTTGGCCCTTAAGTGTTGCTATTAAATTATTCCCCGGCCCAAAAGAGGACAAGGCCCATAACAACACCGAAACCAAAACAATCACCTTGCCGGCACCCTGCACGAAATTAATACAATACCTCGCCGGCACCTGCCACAAATTACGGGAAACCGGCCATTGGTACGGGGCGATTTCCAGCATAAAGTAAGAGGGGCCTTTGGGTTTGATCCAATGCTTCATGACCAAGGCGGAGCCTATGGCGGCCACCACGCCCAAAAGGTACAGCCCCATCATAGTGAGGCCCTGTAGGCTGAAGATGCCCAGCCAATAACCTCCAGGAACAGCGAATTGGATTAGCAACGCATAAACCGGCAGCCTAGCGCTGCAGCTCATTAAGGGCAGCACCATGATGGTAGTTATTCTTTCTTTCCAGGAAACAATATTCCTGGTCGCTGTAATCGAAGGCACCGCACAAGCAAAGCCCCCAATCATCGGAACAATCGACTTGCCATTGAGGCCTATCGATTTCAAACCATGATCCATTAAATAACTCACCCTAGACATGTAGCCGCTTTCTTCCAGCACCACCAAAAAGAAAAACAAGAGAAATATCTGTGGGACGAAAACCAAAACCCCGCTAATGCCCGGAATCAAGCCCTGGACCAAAAACCTTGCCCATCCTGGGTGTTGTTCTTGTAACGCCTCTTGGATGTAATCGGCCGCCCATAACATCATGCTTTCTATTCCATCCATGGGGTAAGAGGCCCAAGTAAACAGGGCCTGAAACATCAACGACATCACCACCACAAAAAACGCATAGCCCCAGAAAGGATGCAAAAGGACCCTATCGATCGAATTTGGCAAAGCGAGTTTGGCTTTGGTTTCGTGGACCGGACAAGATTTAAGTTGGGCCGCAATAAGACTATACCGCTCAACGGTTTCCTTGGAGTGATGACGGCGGATCTCCTCTTGACGAGTCGGCGGTAAGGCCTCAGAGGCCTCATACAATTGCATCCACTGATCAGCGGGAGATGATCCGGGATGGCTCTTTCTTAGCGAATACGATTGCAGCGGCTTACGGATTGCCCGATGAATTTCTTGCACGCCCCTTCCCTTTCGGGCATCGGCGGCCACAGCAACCAAGCCCAGTTCTTCAGAAAACCACCGGATAACACCTCGAAGATTTGGGTTGCTGACTCGATCGGCTTTGTTCAAAACCAACAACACGGGTAGATTAAGGTCGCAAATTTGGCTAATCAAGAGCATGCTTCGGAATAAATTCGCAGCGTCGACAACCAACAAAATCAGGGCATTTGATTCGGGATTCAAAGAGGCCTGGACAAGCTCACGGCAAGCCACCTTTTCGTCTTCGGATTGCGGGTATAAACTGTAGGTCCCCGGAAGATCAACTAAATCAGCAACGACCCCGCCGCCTAGTTCCAGGGTTGATTGAAGGCTTTCTACAGTAACACCGGGAAAATTAGCGGTCTTTTGGTGCAGGCCCGATAGGGCGTTAAATAAAGTGCTTTTGCCGGAATTCGGATTTCCTGCAACGTAAATTCTGCAGCGATTCATCCTTGTGTTGAAATTGGAGCAAAAAAATCTTTTTCGGCCAAGGGTGATTCGCCCCAACGAACCATGACCGCTTTGGCTTCTTCGGCCCTTAACGCCAAAACATACTCTGCTACTTGCAATGCAAGGGCATGGCCCCCGGAGGCCCGATGCACGATTTCCACCCATTGCCCGGGCAGACAGCCCATCTCCATAAGCTTTAACGAAAGATCGCCCTCGATTAAGTGAACAACCCTTAACGGCTTGCCCATCGGCGCGCTATTCAAACAGCCTTCCGAGTTTGTTCGGCCCGATAAATCACCCATGGAAATGACGGGGGTTGCTTGCGTTAAGTGGTGAGCTCTCACCGATTTGGGGACAATTGCACCCGCGTTTACGAGTTGATGAACAGCTTGTTATGAAAATTAGAACCGCGATGAGCGCCATTCTGCGAAATGCCAACTCTTTGATTATAGCAAGGACAGAATTTGAAAATAAAATAAACATAGTGATGGTCAAATTTAAGGCCTATGGGGGATTCAGCCTCGGGTATAGACCCTCTGAACTCGATCCGAAATGGAAGTCAAAATTTCATATGGTATGGTATCGCAGGTTTTGGCCCATGCCTCGATGGTGCCTGGCTCCCCAAAAAGACTAACCTCATCCCCGATTTCAGCGTCCATATCCGCCAAATACACCAAACAGAAATCCATACTGATTCGGCCTATGGTTGGAACGGGCTTACCCTTGAACTGCATGTTCATATTGCCCATGCCCAGGGCCCTTCGCAAGCCATCCGCATAACCCACAGGAAGAACACCTACTTTGCCGTCTTGGGGCATACGTCCCTCGTTGCCGTAACCAATGCAATCGCCTTTGCGAAGCCAATGAATTTGCGAAATCACTGTTTTGAATTTGGTCAGCGGTTTAAGTTGAGGCTGAAGAAGACCTGTAGGCTCAAGGCCATACAAACCAAGGCCAAGCCGCACCATGTCGCTTTGAAAATCCGGAAAACGTAGAATACCCGCAGTATTCAGGGCATGAATCAAGGGCCTGTAGCCCATTTGCTTTTCGAACAAACCCGCAAAAGATTGAAGTTCGAGCCATTGCTGTCGGCTGTAAGCGTCTTGATTTGCGTCATCGGCCGAAGTAAGGTGCGTGTAAATACCTTGAACGCGCAATCCATTACCTGCCGATTGAAACAAGCGCAAGGCCTCCCTATGCTCGGAGAAAGCAAGACCCAAACGCCGCATGCCCGTATCCAATTGCAAATGAACACCGATAGGCTCTCCTGTTGTGTTGAAATGATCTCGCCCCAATGCAATCCAGTTTTTGATTTCCGAACAATCGTATAAATCCGGCTCCAGATTGGCCTTTAGAAGGGTGTCCGGATGGATATTCCCGCTGTTCATTACCATAATGGGCAAGCGGATGCCTTCATTACGGAGCTCTATGCCCTCTCCGGCATAAGCAACCGCGAGGTAATCTGCGCCAGCCTCTTCCATGGTCCTTGCAATTTCTATGCTTCCGCTTCCGTAGGCCCTTGCTTTGACCATCACCATGACGCGAACTCCAGGTTGAAGAGAGGCCTTAAAGATGCGAAAATTATGTTTAGCGGCCTCCAAATCTATTTCCAATACGGTTTGGTAGCCCAACACTAAAAGCCGCCTTTCAATTCGCTCAAAAGCAAATTTTCGGGACCCTTTCACTAAGACCGTTAGCCGGCGTAAGTCGTTAAGGGGCCAGCGCTGCAACAAGTCCTCCGTAGATTCATAACAAAATACACTTGAGGATTCCTTCGCTGGAAATTTGATTGTTTCCCATAGCTTCCCCACAAGAATCAACGTGTCCCACCCATAAGAGGTCAAAAGATCCCGAAGATCCATCAAGGCCTGATTGGGGTCAATGTTGGTATTGTTCGTTGTTATATCAGGTTCGGATAACACAACAACGCCCTGATTTCCTCCACGACGAGAAGACCATTCTTCCAAAGCTAATTTGAAAGAATCTTTGTCCAGACTATAACTGTCGTTGATAAGCCGTGAGGAGCCTGGTAATTCTCTGATTTCAAGGCGCATCGGTAAAGGGCGCAAGGAAACAAATCTCGCCCCTATTTCAGGGCGCCATTCTCCGCCCGCCCAAAGCAACAAGGCCGCGGCCGTCATGTTTTCTAAGACTGCGCGGTTGGTGTTTGGGGCTTCAAATTCTATGGTTGTAGACTTCTCGTCTTTCAATAGACGAAGGGTCCATCGGGCGGCCTGGGGACGCTCTAGCCCCGCTACCCATAACATCATACGTTCATGATCTTGGTTTTGTGCCAATGCGGTTCCTTGCCAAGCAAGCCATTCTTCTTGAAGGTTTATGGTGTCTTCAAATTCCCAAAATATAAATCGGCAAGAATTAGCTTTTGTCAAATGCATCAACCAAACCTTAGGAAATCGCCGAACTACATCAAACCTTGCAATAAGAATTTGGCAATGGTCAAAGAGTTTAAGTTTTTCGGTGAGTTTCTGTGCTTCATCCTCAAAGCCTTCGCTGTGGGCAGGGCCAAAGTGGACCAGCAGGCCTAGATCCGGCTGAAGGATTTGGGCGAGGTTTTCCATTTCTCCTGCTTTGGAAATACCCGCCTCCATAATAGCCCAGGGGTGCCGATCCTGCAGGCCCAAAACAGAAAGGGGTACTCCCAATTGGGAATTAAAACTGACTGGTGTTTTGCCAGGAGTTACACGGTCGGCCACAAGGTCGGCCACCCATTCTTTAACTTGGGTTTTACCATTGGAGCCCGTAATAGCCCACAAAGGGCGTCCCCATTGCTTACGGTGCTCAGCGGCGATATGTTGCAAGGCCGTCAACACCCTTGGGACAACAAGAATAGTCGCTCCCGCCATTTTATTTATCCACGTCGCATCGTCCTGGTCTACGATAAAAGAGCGGATGCCCATGCCGTAAGCCTGTTCTAGGTAATTATGGCCATTACGGGCGTTAGGGCCATCACCATTGAGGGCCAAAAAAACCGCTTTTTCGGGACAAGCACAACGCCTAGTATCGTAAACCCACTCTTCTATCGATTTAAGCTGGTCCGCTTCGCGCCTCAGCCATGTAGAATTCGGGCAGACCGCAGCTACTCGCTCTATAGTCCATATCAAATCTGCTTCTTTGCTCATGGTACGCACAAAAGTACCGAAATTTGATTCCTCTTGAACGAAGAAAACCATAAGCCCCTTCGCGTTCCTCTCGATAAACCCCAGACCGTGCTTTCGCGATTGATGCGTTATTGCTCTAGGCGCGAATGTTGTTCCGGGCAGATTCTAACTCGCCTAGAGAAAACCACCTTGACAGAAAATGAACAATCTGAAATATTAGACAGGCTTATTCGGGAGCGTTTCGTGGACGACGAGCGCTTTGCGGCCATTTATTGCAGGGACAAGTCCCTCAATGCACGATGGGGATGGATCAAAATCCGGCAACATCTTAAGCAATGGAAACTGGATCACACCCTTGCAAGGGCCCAGGATGTTTGGGCGGAATTGAACCCCAACAACGAGGGCCTAACGTCATTAGCGGCCAAAAAATGGAAACAAATGCCCAACGAGTTGCCCGTAAACAAACGCTGCGCCCGTCTATCGCGTTTTCTTTTGGGAAGAGGATACGCGATCCATGATGTAATCGAGGCTGTTCGCCCCTATTTTGGCAAGGTATGAGCAGCTCATCCATGACGGGTTTCGGCCGAACCACCTTTGAGTGGGAGGGTATAGAATACCTCGTAGAAATTAAATCATTGAATGGAAAGCTTTTGGACCTTCAAATCAAGGCCGCTGAGCCTTGGGCCGTCCTGGATTCCATCGCATACAAAGCCATACAACAGCGTTTGGTTCGTGGCAAAATCTCGCTGCAGGTTTGGGCCGCGCCCAGGTCCTTGCTCCATTCCTCGGACCCTATTCCTTCAGATGAAAAGCCTCCATTGCTAATCAACACTCCAATTTTGGAGGCGCTGCGAGAACAATGGCTTGAATGGTCGGGCAACGAGACGGCCAAGGACCAAGACCCCCTTCTTGATGGCGCGCTTTTTGGGCGCCTCGTCGCCGCTCACCCCATGATCTTCAAGAAGGGCGGATCCGAAGAGAGGCTCTTGGGCCCAGGGCAAACCACGAAATCGCCCGAAAACAACAATGAGGCCATAAAGGCTTACCTAACGGCCCTTGAAACGGCAATCCAAGACTGTATAAATCATCGTTTAGCCGAGGGCGCTGCGACTAACGCAGCTCTTCGCCAATACCTTGATGAGATTCGTTTGGGCGCAGAGGAGATCCGTAAAATAGATACAGTTAAGGAGCCGTTAATCCGCAAGAAAATTGAAAATTTTTGGGTGGATTGGAACGATCGTTTGGGTCGCGATGGAAACCTCTCTCTTTCTCCAGATCCCCTGCGTCTTGAACAAGAATTGCTTTATTATCTCGAAAAGAAAGATATTGCCGAGGAGCTGGTTCGCTTGAGGCAACACCTAGTCTTTGCCTTGGAGGTTCTTGATAGCCAAGGAGAGCAAGGTAGAAAGCTTGGGTTTGTCGCGCAAGAAATGGGTAGGGAATTAAATACTATTGGTTCCAAGGTTTCTGATTTTGAAATACAAAAGCGAATTGTATTATCAAAAGAAATTCTTGAGAAGATTAAAGAACAGTCACTTAATCTTTTGTAGTTTTTGTGAAAAAGATTTTTTTTGTTTTTTCTGCACCCAGTGGGGCCGGAAAAACCACCTTGGTTCGTTTTTTATTGGAGCTCTTTCCCTCTTTCGGGTTTTCGGTTTCCTACACAAGTAGGCCCATTAGGGGTCAAGAAATTGATGGTGTGGATTATCATTTTATAAGTGTGGATGAATTCCGGGAATTTATTAAAATAGGGTTTTTTGTTGAATGGGAAGAGGTTTACCCGGGACACCTTTATGGAACCCCCAAAGATGTAATTATTGAACATATAAAGTCAAACGGGGTCCTCTTGTTGGATTTGGATGTTAGAGGCGGGTTGGAATTCAAGAAAAAATATCCCGATCAAACACTTTCTGTTTTTGTGGGGGTTTCCAGTCTTAAATTTTTGGAAAAGAGGCTACGGAAGAGAGGCACGGATACCGAGTCTAAAATCCAAACCCGTCTTTCCAAAGCAGCCCTGGAAGTCCAAAGCGCCTCTGAATTCGATATTATTTTAATCAACGATGTTTTAGAAAAAGCGCAGAACGAGCTCCTCCAGATTTTGGAACATAACGGTTACCGGCCCTGACCTTCTTTTGTAATTATTCCATGAAATATACTGGTCTATTTTTGGGTTCCTTTAATCCTGTTCATCAGGGGCATTTGATTCTAGCGGAAACTTTTGCCTCTTTAGAAGACATGATGGAGGTTTGGTTGGTCGTAAGCCCACAAAATCCTTTCAAATCCAACGAAAAACTAATGGATTTTGAAACCCGTGTTCTTTGGGCACAAGAAAGCATCAAGGATAATCCGAGGCTTCGGGTGAGTAGTATTGAAAAAGATCTATCTGTGCCCTCTTATACGATTCATACCCTTGAAGCTCTAATTAAATCATGCCCTGATAGGAATTTTGTCTTACTGGTTGGAGAAGATCAATTAGCTGGTTTTCATCGTTGGCATCGTTACCGAGATATACTCGCCTGCGTTCCATTATGGGTTTATCCGCGTCACAATACAAATTTCTCGACTCCGATAGAATTCCCATACCGTTTATTGGAGGCACCCAAAATTGAAATTTCCTCGACCTATATCCGTGAGCGGATTCGTTCTGGGCTTTCTGTTCGCTATTTACTTCCAGAAGCGATATGGATAAGCTGTTCAAAACACCATTTTTGGTGTGGATAAACAACCCTTTGGCGGGTAAAACCGGTTTATATTTTATAGAATAAAAAAAGATCCTTTAAATTTTTGAACAGGAATCTACAAAACGGAAGAAGTTATAATTATTTTGATTACTATACATCTTTCCACATTTAATTCAAGTGGCTTTGAATTGGGTTGAAAATTCTATATTTTATCTATATTGAAGTGGAAAATTATGTTTATAAATATTTAATAAGTCTTTTTCCACTTTTCCACAGCCTTAATAAATACAAATAAAAATAAATATTTAATTAAAATTAAACTTGTTTAAATATCTCGTTTATTCCCGTAAAATATTGAGGTTACCTTTGGTTTTCTCATCTCATTGATAAGTATGACTCTGAAGCAAAGTATTTTTTCGCATATGAATGAGCTTTCTCTGCTTCACAATGCGGTGAATCTAGGTCAAGGTTTTCCGGATCATGAACCACCGCCCGGATTAATTGAAGCCGTGCGCCATTCTTTGGATAATTCGTTTTTTCAGTATTTTCCTTCCTTTGGATTCTTGGCATTACGCGAACAAATTTCCACGATGTTTACCCAGGATTGGTCTGTTCAAGTAGATCCTGGTTCAGAAATAACCATCACAGCGGGTGCTACCCAGGGTTTAGCAGACGCCATTCGTTCTATGGTTGATTCTGGTGATGAGGTGATTTTAGTGGATCCATCATATGACTCGTACGCCCCGGTAATTCAATCAACGGGTGCACGTTGCGTTCGGATTCCTATGATTTACAATGTTTTTAGTGGATTTACGATGGATTGGCAGAGAATTTCTGATTCAATATCTAAGGCTACTAAACTTCTTATCCTAAATAATCCGCATAATCCATGCGGTTATTTAATGAACAGTAAGGAACATAAAATATTGGAAGGTTTAATGGAAAATAATCCTCAACTTCATCTTCTGGGAGACGAGGTTTATGCGCATATCGTTTTTGAGGATTCGTTTCGAAGTTTTTTAGAAATGAGTACCTTTAGAGAAAGAATTTTAGTGGTGCATTCTTTTGGGAAAACGTACCATTGTACGGGATGGAAACTTGGTTTTGTAGCAGGATCTCCTTCTTGGATGCTTAAATTCAGAAAGGCGCATGAGTTTAATGTTTTTTGTGTAAATTCGTTGTTACAAAAGGCTTTTTCAGATTTTCTTCCTAAGGATCATTCACGTCACGAAATCGCCTCGTTTTACCAAGAGCAAAGAGATTGGATGATGGAATGGATTCGTAAGGGTCCTTTTCAAGCAATTCCTGTACAAAGTACTTATTTCCAGTGGATCGATTATAGTCAATGGGCTAGCGATAGTGGTATCCTTGCGAAAGGATATACAGATTTAGAACAAGCAGAAATTTGGTGTCAAAATGCAGGATTTGCCGCGATACCCTTCTCTCCGTTTGTTGACCCAAATAGTAACTGGAATCATTCCTTAATGAGGCTTTGTTTTGCCAAGAGCAACGAAAAAATAAACCTCGCATTTCAGAATCTTTACAGTTCAATGGGTATTTATATATCATAGGTTTTATGAGGTTTATTCTCTATCAAAACGCCGCACATTGGTTTGATCCTATCTCTACGATCCAAAATATTGAGGAAGGATTATTTTCTATGAAGGGTTCCTGGCAAAAAAATGATATTTTGGTTTTACCCGAAATGTTCAGCACGGGGTTTGTTACGGAATCATCTCACCTATCAGATAAAACCCAGGTAATAAAAAATCAAGAATATACATTAAATTGGATGTGTCGTTTTTCCCAAGAGCATCAAATTACTGTGACGGGCTCATTACCGTATTGGAACGGAGAACTTCTTTTTAACAGTTTAATGATAATAAAAGAGGGAAATAAATCACCTATTTTTTATAACAAAAGACACCTATTTGGTATTGCAGGCGAAAAATTAATGTATAGCGCAGGTGGCGATAGAACAATTTACAATAGCGGAGAATGGAGAATGAATTTAAGTATTTGTTATGATTTACGATTTCCGGTTTGGCTTCGGAACAAGAACGACTACGACATTCTGATTTGTATAGCAAACTGGCCTGTTGGCAGGGCAAATGCATGGAGGTCTCTTTTAATTGCAAGAGCCATCGAAAATCAATGCTATGTATTTGGAGTGAACAGGGTGGGCAACGACAGCACGGGCACAATTTACAGCGGCGGTTCTCTTGTTGTGGGGCCTGATGGTGTTGTTTTGCATGAAATGAACGACGACGTGGGCTTCCTTTGCTTTGAACCAGATGCCTCTTTTTTGTCCAAATTTCGTAGGGCATATCCTTTTCTCAAGGATTGCGACGATTTTACTTTAATTTAAGGGGAATGGAAGGAAAAGAAGAGATGAAGGGCGATTCGCTAAGGTTAGACATTCGTTCTCAACGCAAAACAGTACAGGCTCCCCTTAATGAACAAGCGCGAGAATGGCAGGCATTACTTCTATATCTAGAAGAAAAATTTATGAAACGCCCGGATATGAATGGGGTTTTGTTTCTAGTGGGCTTGAATGTCCTAGGCTTTGGCCCCAATGATTTTACCAAAGAAGAAAAGCAGGACTTACTACACGTTGCTGTTTGCGAGTTATTGTCATTTGCTGAGTTTTACGAATTTTCAGGCCGTGATCCTCAAGGTTGGCCACACTATACGCTTTTGAGAAGCACCCTTGGGATGAGCCTCGCCGAGCAAGAAGCTGTTTTGCGCGCTTGTGCCATAGAGTATTTTAAAGAAACCGATCCAAGCTTTAATTTTATACCATGAAAACATTTTGTCAATATTTTTTCTTTACTCTGCTTAATCTATCCCTTATGTCAGTTTTGAATTCAGAAGCCACGTCCAAGACACCCCCAGAGACGAAAGTTTACTTGGAAACCAATTATGGCAGGATGATTTTGAAACTATATAATAGCACCCCACTTCATCGAGATAATTTTATAAAATTAGTCAATGGAGGATTCTACGACGGCCTACTCTTTCATCGTGTGATCAAAGACTTTATGATCCAAGGCGGTGACCCTGAATCCAAAAACGCCATGAAAGGCGCTATTCTGGGTAACGGTGGACTGGGCTACACGGTTCCTGCTGAATTTGTCGATAGCCTTATTCATTGCAAGGGGGCATTAGCCGCAGCGCGCTTAGGGGACGGGATGAATCCCAAGAAGGAATCCAGCGGAAGCCAGTTTTATATTGTACAGGGGAGGGCGTGGAGAGATGCTGATCTGTTGGCTATGGAGTCGAGAACGGGTCGCAAATACAGCGATGCAGACAAAAAGGCGTACAGGGAGGGGGGTGGAACCCCTCATTTGGATGGCGGTTATACGGTCTTTGGACAATTGGTGGAAGGCTTTGACGTTTTGGATCGTATTGCTACTGCTCCAACGGGGGGAGCGGATCGCCCTAACGAAGACGTTCGCATTCTGAAAGCGGGGTTAGTTAAATAAATGAAAAGCATATCTTACAACGTAAATGGCATTCGGGCCGCTGAAACCAAAGGCCTCAGCGATTGGTTATTGCAAGAAGACGCAGATCTAATTGCGCTTCAGGAAACCAAGGCCTTTGAGCATCAGTTCGAGTGGTCTCCATTTCGGGAGGCGGGTTATCATATTCATACAGAATCCGCTGTAAAGCCAGGGTATAGCGGGGTTGCTGTATTGTCACGCCTAGAGCCCCTTACGGTGGTTCACGGTGTCGGGGAATCTTGGATTGACGCAGAGGGAAGGGTTTTGAGGCTTGATTTCAAGGATTTTTCGTTTATGTCGGTTTATATGCCCTCGGGTTCATCGGGGGAAGAACGCCAAGCCTACAAAATGAATTTTTTGGAATTCTTTGGCTCTTATGTTCAGGCCCTTGCTTCGCAGTTGCCCGGCTTGATCGTGGCTGGAGACTATAATATTTGTCATCAGGCAATTGATATTCATGACCCGGTAGGGAATGCTAGATCATCTGGTTTTCTACCCGAAGAAAGGTCTTGGTTTGATCAGTTTTTGGGAAGAGGTTTTGATGACCCATTCCGCAACCTGCATCCAGAACGTGTAGGATATTCCTGGTGGTCTTATCGACAAGGGGCAAGGGCCAAAAACAAGGGCTGGCGCATTGATTATCAGTGTGTTAGTAATTCATTGGCAAGTAGAGTTCGAGCCGCCGAAATTCACCCCGCCGCCATGCATTCGGATCATTGCCCCGTCTCCTTGGCTTTGTTATGAACAGAACCAATAGCCTTAACGGCCGTATTGATTCTTACAGGCGTCGATATTACGGTTTGAGAATAGTTCGTGGTTTGCTGATCGCGGGCGTTGTGGGTATAGGCCCCTGGTTGGCTTTGTCGGCAGGGGCTTTTTATACCAAAATGGATAGTGGCTTTCGTCTGACACTACTGATTCTGTATGGGATCATGAACTCCGCTATTTTTGCTTTCTGGGTGATTCAACCATGGCTGCAGATGAAGGGTTGGGTGAAAGGAATGAGCCGGCGAGAAGCCGCACTTCGAATTGGCGATCATTACTCCGAGATCGGGGATAAATTATTGAATACTATTGATTTAGAAGAATCGAATCACGGGGGTTATTCAAGCGATTTAGTGGATGCCAGTATTGAACAGCGCTCTCTGTGGATGCGGCCATTTTCATTTACCGCTATTGTCCCCTTGCGTAGGATCAGACCTTACGTGTTAATGTTTTTACCCTTCTTAATATCGCTTTTATTAATTTGGTTCTGGGTTCCTGGGGTGTTGTCGGAGGGTTCTCGTCGAATTGTGCGCTTTAACGAGGATTATGTATTGCCCGCGCCCTTTGTTTTCGATGCTACGCAAACACTCACCAAGGTTGAGGCGGGTTCAGATTGGGAGGTTCAATTGACGACTAGGGGTAGCCAACTACCCTTATCAGCAACCCTGCACGCTTCTGGTAAATCGTATAAAATGCGTCGAACGGGCCCAGGACTTTTTGTGTTTGATTATCCAAACCTGCGTGAGGGAGGGTTTTTTTATTTCAGCGCATCGGGCCATGAATCTGGGCTAAGTAAGGTTTCCGTGTTCCATAGGCCAACTTTAGTGCAATTGGATTTGTGGCTCGATTATCCCCCATACACTGGCCGAACAAGTGAAAAAGTATCGAATAGTGGTGATTTACAGGTTCCCAGGGGAACGATTTTGCGCTACAGTTTGCTAAGCCGTTATTGCGAGGGCTTGAGTTTATTGCCAGAGAATGGCCCAGTTTTGAGGGGGACCGCAACAGAATACGCTGACGCATCATCTAATAGCGGAAAGCAGGAAGCTTATTCTCTGCGATGGATGCCCACACAAAGTGGGCAATATCGCCTATTGTTGAGTAATCGAGAAATTTCTCGTCCTGATAGCCTTGTTTTCGGGATTGATTTGGTTGAGGACGCTCCACCAGGGATTGATGTAGGGCGCGTTGAACTTGGTGATCAGGGGTTGGTCTCCTCGAATATGTTGGCCTTGCAGGGCAATGCGAACCTGTATAGCGGTAAGGTTTGGGATGATTACGGCATAGGGAAGGTGAGCCTGGTTTATTCAGTTAAGCGTACGGGTCTGGGTGATTACGAAAGCAAGGAGCAATACAGGGCTTTGAATTCAGAGGGAGGCCGTTCGGAAAAGAGCTTTGATTGTTTGGTGGACCCTGAGGCCTTGGGCCTTAGGCCCGGGGAAGGTCTTCGCTATTGCTTTGAGGTCGAAGACAATAACGGCCTGCAAGGCCCCCAGCGTACTCGCAGCGCTTATTTTGAGGCACAAACGCTTTCTGAGTCAGAGAAAGAAAAAGCAGTAGAGGCCCTTGGTAAAGAAGCGGCAACGGGCATGGAGGCGGCTCAAAAAGACATTCAACGCTCCGAAACTCAAACCGAAAAGCTAGCCCAAAAACTCAAACAGCAAAAAGAAATGGGTTGGGAAGACCGAAAGGCCTTGGAGGAGATTCTTAAGCAACAACAGCAAACCGCTTCTGAAATCCAGGAAATTCAACAAAAACTAGAGTTACAACAACAAAACAAAACACTATCTCAACAAAAGGAAATTCTTGATAAACAGCAACAAATCCAAGAAATGGCCGAGCGCCTTCTGAACGAAGAAATGAAGGAAATGCTCCGTAATATTGAGAAATTGTTACGAGAAGAAGCCGACAAATCGGAAGTACAGAAACAACTGGAAAAATTGCAAAGCGATCAGGATAAAGTTGCTAAGGAGTTGGATCGTATGTTGCAGTTTTTCAAGGAGTTAGAAATTGAGGACCGGCTGGAGCGTGCTGGCCGCCAACTAGACGATTTAGCCAAAAGGCAAGAAGAGCTTTCCAAAGACACCAAGGGCAACAAAGACCTTCAGGAATCTGCTTCGGAGCAAGACCGCTTGCGCAAAGAGATGGATGATTTGATGGCGGAATTGAAAGAAACCGAAACGAAGAATCAAGAACTCGATCGCCCTAAGGATTTAGACGGATTAAAGGAAATGGGCGAAGAGGTTCAAAAGGATCAACAAGACGCCTCTGATGAGGCAAAAGGGGGCAAAAGCCGCCCAAAAGCCGCCCAAAAACAACAAAAAGCCGCATCGGGCATGCAGAAAATGTCTTCCCAAATGAAAGAACAGCTTGAGGCTCAGGAAATGGAAGAGATCGAAGAGGACCTGAAGGCGATGCGGCGTTTGTTGGGCCAGGTTTTGAAATTTTCATTCGATCAGGAGAAGCTCATCGATAGGCTCAAGGACCAAAGCGGGTATTCGCAAGCCTTCGTTCAAATTTCAAGGGATCAATTTCGCCTTAGAGACCAGTATGACCTTATTAAGGATAGCCTTGAGGCTTTGTCCAAAAGGGTTTGGCAGATTCAAGCGCCCATCCAAAAGGAAATGTCCGAGCTAGAAAGCCAATTCAAAGCAGGTCTTGACAGATTAACAGTACGAGATATTGTGGGATCCAAAGCAAAGCAGCAGTACACCATGACCGCCGCCAATAATCTTGCTAATCTCCTTTCGGAACTACTTCAACAGGCCACGGAACAAAAGGCTAACAAAATGCCGGGTAATCAACAATGCAAAAAACCCAAAGCCGGAGGATCTGGGATGTCCCGCCTACGCTCCATGCAAAAGAAATTAAGCGACCAGATGCAAGAACAGATGGGCAAAAACAAAGGCCCAAAACCAGGAAAACAACAGAATGGGGGCACTAAGCCCGAGAGAGGTGAAGGGGGCAAGGAATTTGCCCAAATGGTAGCCCAACAGGAAGCGATTCGTCGGGAAATGGAAAAGATTATGAAGGAAATGAACAAGGAAGGCAACGGCGTCAACGGCTCCAAAACCGTGCAAGAGGCTATACAGCAAATGGAACAAACCGAAAAAGAGTTGGTGAATAAACAACTTACCCAAGAAAGCCTTCAAAGGCAACAGCAAATTCTAAGTCGGATGCTGGAAGCCGAAAAAGCAGAGCAGGAGCGCGAAATGGAACAAAGCAGGGCATCTGAGAGCGCCAAATCAAGGGAACTTAAGCCGCGTAATGCAGCACTAGAAGAACTACTTCTACAAAAAAGACGCGAACAGGCCCTGTATAGACCCACCGGCCCGGAACTCAACTCGTATTACAAGGAGCGTAATCTTCGCTATCAACAGAATCTTCTGCGTATTCAGAGTCCCCGATGATTTCCTTTGTTTCTGTTGATGAAGTGCCTATACCCCAAGGCCGCAGAAAATTGCGCCAATGGCTGGAGAGGATTGCAATTAATTACGGCGTGAAGAGCATAGAGCTTTCTTATGTCTTTGGCCCTTCAGGATGGATGGCCGATCTCAACATGAAGCACTTGGGACACGAGGGCGACACCGATATTCTAACCTTTGATTACAGAGATCGTGATTACGGAGACTCTCCTTCCCCTCAATTGGATTCGGCTAATGCGGGCCTGCATTTACGTTCCTTTGGTCGTGTTATAATTAGGGGCGAATGTTGCATCAGCCCAGATCGAGTCAAAAATCAAAGCGCAGATTGGGATTCTACCCCTCAGGAGGAAATGCGCCGCGTCATGGTCCATGGTCTTCTGCACCTTATTGGCTTTGATGATAAGAAACCAGGAGATCAAAATCAAATGCGAGAGGCTGAGGACAGGGCCTTGGCTATTTTTGCGTCCCTTTAGTTGCGGGACAACTTGAATACCACCTTAAAAGTTCCACGTGGAACATTTTGATTACGATATTATTGTTGTAGGAGCGGGCCATGCGGGCTGTGAGGCCGCGGCCGCGGCGGCCGGTATGGGGGCATCAACGCTTCTTATCAGCATGAATTTGCAAACCATCGGGCAAATGTCATGCAATCCCGCAATGGGTGGCGTGGCCAAAGGGCAAATAGTCCGTGAAATAGACGCCTTGGGGGGCCTTTCGGGATTGGTATCCGATTATTCGGCTTTACAGTTTAGAATGCTGAACCGATCCAAAGGCCCAGCGATGTGGAGTCCCCGAACTCAAAATGATCGAACAATGTTCGCCGCTCGTTGGCGCTATTTATTGGAACAGATACTAGGACTTGATTTTCGGCAAGACACAGTGAAGGCCCTTTTGCTAGAGGGAGATAAGGTGAAAGGAGTAGTCACTGGTTTGGGCCAAACAATCAAGGCAAGAAAGGTAATTTTGACTACAGGAACCTTTCTCAATGGGTTAATTCATGTAGGAAATCAGCAAATGAGCGGAGGAAGGGCGGGTGAATCAGCTTCCTTGGGAATTACCGAGCAATTGCGCTCTGTTGGTCTTGCTAGTGGTAGAATGAAAACAGGTACACCTCCTCGTGTGGATGGTCGTAGCTTGGATTATTCTGCCATGGAGGAACAAAAAGGGGACGAAAAGCCAGGTAAATTCTCCTACAGGCCTCAAAGCAGGCCGCTGGAGCAACAGATGAGCTGTTGGATTACCTATACAGACCCCGTGGTGCATGAGATTCTTAAGGAGGGATTTGAGCAATCTCCAATGTTTACGGGCCGCATTCAGGGTATAGGCCCGCGGTACTGTCCCAGTATTGAAGACAAAATCAACCGTTTTGCTGAAAGGGATAGGCATCAACTTTTTGTGGAGCCAGAGGGCTGGAATACAGTGGAGGTGTATGTGAATGGTTTTTCGACCTCATTGCCTGAAGATGTACAGCTCAAAGCTTTGAGGCGGGTTAAAGGATTTGAGAAAGCCAGGGTTTTCAGGCCGGGTTATGCTATTGAATACGACTTTTTCTTTCCAACACAGCTGAAATCTTCTCTGGAAAGCAAGGCTATTGAGGGACTTTACTTGGCGGGTCAAATTAACGGTACCACAGGTTACGAGGAGGCGGCGGGACAGGGCCTGATTGCGGGCATGAATGCCCGTCGCGCCATAAGAGAGGAAGACCCCATAATCCTCAGAAGATCAGAGGCTTACATCGGGGTTTTGATAGATGATTTGGTTTCCAAAGGAACTGATGAGCCGTACCGTATGTTTACTTCCAGAGCGGAATATCGTATAATGTTACGACAGGATAATGCTGATCTTCGATTGAGCGAGATTGGGTATTCTTTAGGCTTGTTGCCTGAGGAATGTTTCGAAGATGTACAGAAAAAGATCAAAGAAATGGAAGCCATGAGCAAGTTCCTTGGATCACAATCAATTCATCCTGAAGAGTTTAACCCATTTTTTGCGCCTTTGGGTCAGGCTGCGATTCCCCAGAAGACCCGAATGGATCAACTGTTGTTACGGCCTGGTGTACATCTTGACAATTTGGCTGAGGTGAGCCCCGCCTTAAAAATTTTTATGGAGGGCATTTCTTTAGAAAGCGCAGAAGGCGCAGAAGTTTTAATCAAATACGCCTCCTATTTGGAGCGCGAACAAAAGTGGGCCGAAAGCATGGCGGACCTGGAGCAAATCCGCATGCGCCCTGATTTTGAATACCGTTTGGTTTCAGGGCTGTCCATGGAGGCTGCCGAAAAACTGGATCAGCACAAGCCCGAAAACCTAGGCCAAGCATCGCGAATTAGTGGAATTAACCCCGCAGATCTTAGTGTTCTTATGGTCTATCTGAACCGAAAAAGCTGATTTTGGTCCAAAAACACCGATTTTTGCGGATGCTAGAATATCTCATTTGTGGAAACTCTTGACCATTGCCCTCTTTGCCAAAGCAAAATCCTAACAGGTTTTCTTAAAGTTAAAGATTTTTCTGTCAGCGGGGAAATATTTAACATAATTCAATGTAAGGATTGCGGACTTCGCTTTACTAATCCAAGACCCGGCTCAGGCGAAATAGGTCAATATTATAAATTCGCGGATTATATCTCGCATACAGATGAAGAAGCGACAGGCTTTATCAACCAATTGTACCGTCGTGTTCGGCGAATAACGCTCAAACAAAAAGAGAACTGGATCAATGGTTTGATTCCGGACAAAGGCTCATTGTTGGATATTGGTTGCGGCACAGGCGACTTTGCGGGTCATATGCAGGGTAAGGGGTGGAAAGTCGAGGCCGTTGAGCCCGATGAATCTGCGGCGGACAAGGCCAGAACCAAGCACGGTTTAGCGGTTTTCTCTGAAGAACACCTTCAAACCACAACCCAAGCCTATGATGCGGTGACGTTGTGGCATGTTTTGGAACATGTTCACCCCTTGGATGAGCGTATTTGTCAATTCACGCGTTTGGTCAAGCGAGGAGGATATCTTTTGATCGCCGTTCCCAATGCGGAAGCTTACGATGCTGCGCATTATCGGGAATTTTGGGCCGCATGGGACGTGCCCAGGCATTTGTATCACTTTCGAGGCAAAGTGCTAAGGAACAGAATAGAACAAGCGGGATTTGCGTGTGTTTCCGAAAAATCTCTACCCTTTGATCCTTTTTATATCGCTATGTTGAGCGAAAAATATCGCAGCGGCAAGGATAGGGCCCTCTTGAGTTTATGGAAAGGGTTTGGGTTTTGGTGGAAAGCCTTCAAAGACGAACGGGGCAGCAGCAGTAAGCTCTATGTTTTTCGGAAAGGTTGAGAATTTAACCCATGTTACGGAGTTGATTTTCGTCGTTCTTTCTCGAGCCATGTTGGTGATAGGCCTATGCCTTGGTGTCAGCGGCTGTGCCAATGTGGTGAATCCAGATGGTGGGGCCAGAGACCAAAAGGCTCCTGTGCTTGTTAGGGTAACGCCCCTTGATCAAAGTCTGAATGTCCGCCCACGTCAAATTATCTTTGAATTTGATGAATATATTCAGCTCAAAGACCCACAGTCCGTTCGATGGGGCAATGTGCCATCAGGCCCACCAGAGGCTCAGGCAAGGCTTAGAAAACTGATTATTCGTTTAAACCCGGATTCCCTGTCCCCTAATTCAACCTACGGTGTGGATCTGGGGGGTTCTGTTGCGGATATCACAGAAGGGAACGCGTTGCCCTCTTTGGGCTATGCTTTCTCGACAGGCGATTATTTGGATTCTTTGCAATGGTCGGCGCAAGTTTGTGATGCTGAAACCAATCTTCCCCTCAAAGGGGTCACGGTGGCACTTTACCCACAATCCATATTGCCTTCCCTGCTTCAAGGCGATTCCGTCAAACCCGAGCGATGGACCATAAGCAACGACTCTGGATACTTTGTTTTCAGAAACTTGCCAAACACAATATACACAGCATTGGCTTTTAAGGACCCGGAGCGCGATAGACTGTTTGGCAAGCAGCTTCCCAAGGCCTTTCTCACCGAATTGCATCCAAGCATCAATGTGGACAGTGGACAAGTGATGTATTTTTCGGAAGACATTGACGCTCAAATTCATATACGAAATATTTTATGGTCCGAAGGAGGATCTCTTGCGATAATTTTTTGGGGAAGCCCCAAACCCGTTCAAGCATTGGGAAAACACGAAAATGGCCTCGTGATTCAAGGGATGGGACAAGAAATTAACGGAGACACATTGTGGTTACACCTCCCTCCAAGCGCAGGCGCATTAGCCGCCCAATTTACCTTAAGGCTTACTGCGGAAGAAGGCTTGGATACCTTATGTTCTATTGCGCCAAAGCCGTTGAAAACTAATGTTTCGGGGACTTCAGGTCCAGCGGTAACCTCATGGGGACTCTCTGATATCGGGGTCTTTCATGGGCTCCGATGGGATAGAGCGGTTCATTTGGCAGACCCGTTGTCTTGGTGCTGGCAAAGCAATCTAGGCAAAGAAATTACTGTTGAAGGCGATTTTTTAACGGGAACCCAAGAAATATCGTTGCGGACCGATTTTGCAAACAATGATTTTGTACCAGAAAAATGGGTTTTGCGCATCGATAGCGGGGCCTTTGTGGATGGATACGGGCGCCAAAACAAAGCTTTCCTTGGAAAGCTTCAGGAAACAGAGAGCCTGGCTACTGTGATGTTGCAAGCAGATTCGTTGGTATCCGAATGGGGAAACGGTGAGTATCGCGTAGCAAGCCTGTGGACGACCACCCACAAATTGGTGGCAACCAAAGTCTTTCTAACTCTCGAGAATGCCACATTGCCATGGGTTATAGATGGCCTGCTGCCGGGCAAGTACAAGATTTCGATTTTGGAGGATAGTAATCGTAATGGTTGGCGGGATGCGGCATGGTTCAAGGCGCTTCGCCAGCCGGAGAAATTAAAATGGCTTACTCGAGATTTGGAACTCAAACCAGGTTGGACAACCGAACTTCGTTGGCGCTAATGACTAAGATTGATATACGAAGCCTTCGCTTGGAGGAATTAACCCAACGGTTGGCCGAATGGGGGGAACCCGCTTACCGGGCCAGGCAGGTTTACGAATGGTTATGGAACAAAGGAGCAACCCAAATTGGCGATATGACTAATTTGTCGTTAGCCTTGAGAAACCGACTAGAAGAACATTTTGAAATCCGTAACCTCAAGGTACAGCAGTCGCAATACAGCAAGGACGGCACGATTAAGAATGCGCTAACCTTGCACGATGGGTTGGTTGTGGAATCGGTGATGATTCCTACACCCAACCGTATCACCGCTTGTGTATCGTCCCAGGTGGGGTGCAGCCTGGGCTGTACCTTTTGTGCGACAGCCCGTATGAAAAGAATGCGGAATTTGAATCCCGATGAGATTTACGATCAGGTGGTTGCGATACAGAAGCAGGCCCAAGAAACCTTGGGTCGGCCTTTGACCAACATTGTGTTTATGGGCATGGGAGAACCCTTGTTGAACTACCGTAATACCATGGAGGCGATTGAGAAAATAACATCACCCAGCGGTTTGGGCCTTTCGCCACGTCGTATTACCGTGAGCACTGCCGGTGTCGCCAAAATGATTCGCCAAATGGCCGACGAAAAGGTGCGTTTCAAATTGGCCCTTTCTTTACATTCAGCCATTGACTCCAAAAGAAGTTGTTTGATGCCGATTAACGAAACAAACCGTTTGGCCGACTTGGAGTCGGCTCTTGCATATTGGTATCAACAAACCAAAAGCATGGTAACCCTGGAATACGTGGTTTGGGAGGGGGTTAACGACGAAATTGAAGATGTGCAGGCTTTAGTTCGCTTTGCGCGAAAGTTTCCAAGCAAAGTGAATTTGATTGAATACAACAGCGTGGGCGAAGATAGCCTCAGGCAGGCACACGCTTCAGCCATTGCTGCATATACTGAGGCATTGGAGGTCGCGGGAATTACCTGCAGCTTTCGGCGAAGTCGCGGTCGGGATATTGATGCCGCCTGTGGTCAATTAGCTAACAAAGGCGAGCTCGTTATTGAAAAGGCGCATTAGGCCCCCGTTAGGGCGGCTTAGGGTAATGTTATGGCGCGTACCCCATTGGATGTGGTGATGGTGGCCTGATCATCAC
Organism: Bacteroidota bacterium; assembly: GCA_005799025.1. Taxonomy (GTDB): domain Bacteria; phylum Bacteroidota; class Bacteroidia; order UBA7662; family UBA7662; genus SYHX01. The sequence continues at coordinate 27,450 of SYHX01000017.1, forward strand.
AAAGGCCGTTACCAAAATCAAGGGTTCTTGCCGCCTGATTATTGCGAGAGAACTGAATGGACCCGGAAACTAACCAGCGGCAAGCGCCCTCTTTGCGTAAGGGCGTCAAAATACTATGACTGAAGGTTACACCATTGGCCCCCGAACCGCTTCCACTACCAGTGATGAGATAGACATCGTCCATCAGCGTCACGGTGCTGTCCCCCGCTATTTTTTCACGAATCCGAACCCCCTGTCGGGTCCAAGAACCGCTGCGATTTGGGTGGGTGATCGATAAATTAAATTGAGCTGTCCTCAAAGGGTTGCCAGTGGTTGATGTTCCGAAAATCAGGCTTCGGTTTCCAGAAATTCCCCTGTCGTTAACAAAATAATTACTGAATGACATGCTGGCCGTACTTCCTGATACACCACGGGTTCCTGTATATTCGATAATAATAATCCCTCTCCGATAGCGTCCGTCGCGGCAAAGGCAATTAACCGGACCATAATCGATGGTGATTCTGCGAGGAATGGAAACGGTATCTCTTATTATGATTGCACAACGACTGGAACTAAGCATTTCGGAGGCATCTCCTACGGAAACCCGTTGGTCCATACTCGCTTCGGCCCCATCATCTTCAAATTGGGTGATTTGTTCGTTTTCGGAATCTGTCCTAAGGAATTGCTCCATCAAGGACTCAGGGTTTTGATCGTCTTTGCGACAAGCAGAAAGAAAAAGGACGAGGCTTAGTCCACAAAGAAGTATCAAGCGCTGCATATGGTGGGATGTTTTAATGATGTTTGGGTATAGCGTTGTGAAGAGAAAAATTTTCATGGTGGGAAAAAAGTTAGTGTGCTTTTGACCGAATTAACTCACCCAAGGTTTAGCGACCCCACGTTTTTTATTATTTTTTTCACCAATACCGCAATTCTTCCCGTCTCTGGCGTCTCGGTCAAGGCATCGGTGGGGTAGATGGGGGGGTCTGGGAATGGAGTGCCGCGCTGCGAGGAATAGGAGAGCCGTGAGGGTCCGTATCAGGGAATCCAAGGCGC
>SYHX01000018.1 GCA_005799025.1 Bacteroidota bacterium
ACGACCTTCTCAAGGTCGGGGTCGCGAGTTCGAGCCTCGTCTCCCGCTCTCCTGCAGCCCATCGAATGATTGTGCGATAATGTATCAGATTCACTATGAGTGGGTGTGACCACTAATGCAAATCGGGTTTTTTGAGTTCTACTTCAAGTTCCCAATTGGTTTCTTCTCGCGCACTAATTTGATAATGCCTAGTGCGTAGGCATCAAGCTTTTATAACTGAGGCCTGCCGTGGAGGTTTTCTTGAAAACCGCAGGCATGCAGGAAAAGAGTATAAGTGGTAATAACCAAATTCCAAGGTTCAAAAGGGGTCGTGGAACGGTTTTCACCATGAGGAGAATTTAAGGGTTCGTGCATTTTTTTAAGGTAGACCAATCCGATGAGGAAAGGGAGGAACTATAGGGTATTCGTTCCTGATTTTTTTGGGCGAGTTCCCGTATTTGAGACGGTCTGGCTGGAGAGGCGGGATGGGTGCTGAGCCAAACGGGTGGGGCTGGGTTGCCTTTTTCTTTGGCCGCCAAGCGATCCATAAACACGGCAAATGATTCTGGGTTTATCCCGGCTTTTTGGAGGTATTCAACGGCCTTGCGATCGGCCTGGGATTCCAATTGACGATCAAAGGCGGTGGAGGTGAGCATACGGGCCAAATCATGAATGCCGAAATTACCTAATCCCAAACCGCCTCCAATCCAATCCATCAAAAGATTTAATCCCGCCTCTTTGATAATTTTTTGGCGCACGTGACTTAATTCGGCATGGGCCAATTCATGTGCCAAGACGCCAGCAACCTCATCCGGTCCTTGGGCACTTTGAATGAGACCGCTTTGGACGACCAAACGTCTTCCGGGCAAGGCAAAGGCATTGACTTCAGGGTTTTGAATCAAATGACGATGAAGGCCTGCTGTGTCAATCCCGTTGGGTGTACATAGGCGATAAAGGAGTCGATCCAACGCCAAGGCCGCTGACGGATGCTCAACAGGCGGGTGACTGCGTTGTATATCTTCCCACAAGGGTTCTCCAAGAGATTCTTCCCACTTTGCTAGGGTATTTACCCATTCCGGGTTTTCTAAAATTTTTGTAACATATCGCGTAATTCCATACATGGCGACCCCCGCAAGGATTAAGGTGGCAAACAGAATGAAAAGACAAGATTGATTCTTCAAAACGCCAAGAAACTTTATTGCAGGAGGAGTGCTTAGGACTGAAGGACTTCTTGACTTACCCCTGTAAAGGAAAAACCGCCGTCATGAAACAAATTCTGCATCGTGACCATTCGGGTCAAATCCGAGAACATTACCACACAATAGTCGGCACAGGATTCGGCAGAGGCATTGCCTAGTGGAGACATGCGTTCGGCATAATCCAAGAAATCATCAAAACCCTTGACCCCTGATCCTGCCGTGGTTCGGGTTGGACTCTGCGAGATGGTATTGACCCTTACACCGTGGGATTTGCCCAGGTGATACCCAAAGCTTCTGGCGATGGATTCCAGGAGGGCTTTGGCATCGGCCATATCGTTGTAATCCGGAAAAACGCGCTGGGCTGCGATATACGAAAGGGCTAAAACCGAGGCGCCTTGGGCAAGGGCCTTGGTGGCCATAGCGGCACGCATGGTACGGTGAAAGGATATGGCAGACACGTCCAGCGTTTTGTGGTAGAACTCGTAATTGAGGTCGGTATAAGACTTGCCTTTACGGACATTGGGTGACATGCCAATGGAATGCAAAACAAAATCGATAGGCCCTCCCAAGAACTCAACAGCCTGGGTGAATAGGCTTTCTAGGTCAGCATCGACGGTGGCATCGGCCCCAATGACGATGGATCCAAGGCGTTCGGCCAGTTCTTGGATTTGGCCCATACGCAAAGCGACCGGGGCGTTGGTGAGCACAAAACGAGCTCCCTCTTGATGGGCTTTTTCGGCTACTTTCCAAGCGATAGACTGTTGGTCGAGGGCGCCAAAGATGATGCCTCTTTTACCTTGTAACAACGAATAAATCATAGGTTTGGATTTAGGGTACTATTTTAAGAATTTGACAAAAAAAGTATATAAACTAGGATGCGCGGGATGTGTTGAGGAGGTCTTGGGCTTGTTGAAGGGCGGCCTTCCCGTAACGATCGCCCCCGATCATGCGCGCAATCGTTTCTTGGCGTTGGTTGGGGGTTAGGACCGAGAGGGCTGTACGGGTTTGTTCGTTTTCTACCTCTTTGGTGACATGCCAGTGATGATCACCGAGGGCCGCGATTTGGGGTAGGTGGGTGATGAGCATGATTTGCTGATTTTGGCCCATTTCAGATAGCATTTGTCCCATACGCAAAGCTGTTTCCCCCGATATTCCGGCGTCAATTTCGTCAAAGATCCGGGTATGGTCACGGCCTTGCTCTTTGACTAGGCTCTTGAGGGCCAACAAAAGTCTTGATTTTTCTCCTCCACTAGCAACTTGTCCCAGGGGACGCGGATCCTGACCGGGGTTGGCACTGAAAAGTAATTCGGGTTTATCAACGCCCATCAAGGCTTCCGATGGATTCCATGCTTGCATGTCCTTGCCAGTGGACTTGTGATCCAGGTTATCGACAGCCGTATTCCAATCCAAAATCAATCGAGCATGCTCCATGGATAGTTTGGCAAGCTTGAGGGCAATCCGAGTCGACAGGTCACTTAGGCCTTTGGTCCTCCCGAGGTGCAAGCGAAGGGCTGCAAGGCGACATTGCTCCAAACTCTCGGATTCTTGAGCCACCAACAGTGTCCTTTCTTCATCCACTCCGTGTCCGGATTCCAAGGATGCATAAAGGCTCTCACGCAGATTTCGTAGGCCTTGCACATCGTTAAGGCGATGTTTGTGCATCAAACTTTGTAGGACATCGACTTGATCACGCAAGCTTTGGGTAACCTGCAAATCAGGCACCCTCGCATTGGCCATGAATTCCGCATCGCGAGCCAATTCGCGGATTTGAAGCAAGACATCTTTCAGGGATGCAGTCCAGGCAGCCACCTCCGCATCTTTTGCTGTGATTCCGGAAAATTGTTGCAACAGATCGCGCAATTGATCGGCCAAGGCTTGCCCTCCATTCGGAGAATCCCCGACCAAGGAAGCGGCCGCGATGGATAATTTCTCTCTGGAATCCAAAGCATTTTCCTGTATGCTGAGTTGGCTTTCACAATCCTCCAGGTTGACCCAGGACTCCAAAGGTGCGGCACGAAGTTCCTCGTAATGAAAACGATTCAGTTCCTCGTTCCTTTGGCGTTTCTCGTATTCGGCTAGAAATTTCTCCAAGGCATTACGAACCTTGCTCCAATGGGCAAAGGTGAGCGCGTATTCGCTTCGAAGGTCTTCACAGCCAGCAATTTGGTCGAGGAGTAAGATCTGGGTTTGCTTTCGGTCAACGGCCACGGCCTCTTCTTGACCACTGAGGTCCAGGAGAAGGGTAGCTATATTTTTGAGTTCCTTCAGAGAGGATACACGATCATTGATTAGACAACGACTGCGACGTTGGGGACTGATTTCTCTGCGGAGGATAAATTCAACCCCGGCTAAATGGGGCTCTTCGTTATTGATTTGGCTCCATAAGGTGGAAACCTCCTGGTCATGGCTGTTAAATTCCATTTCCACTACACATCGTGATGCGGAATCTCTGAAAGTTGAGGTGTCAACCTGATCACCTAACAACAAACCAATGGCATCCAAGAGGATAGACTTTCCCGCCCCTGTTTCTCCAGTGATGACGGTTAGACCAGGACCAACCTTGAGCTCCAATTCCTCAATCAAGGCAAAGTTTCGAATGAGGAGCCTAAGAAGCATGATAGGAATTCCAAGGATGGTTCTAGAAAATGAATATAAAAAAACAGATAGTTCTATCTTCCGCCCCCACCTGTGCCACCCCCAACGCCTGAGGCATTGATCCGATTATACTCCGCTTGGTTCAAGGGGTCCATGGCAATCAATTGTTCCACCACCTTGGCCTTTTCGGCCGGCAAGGCTTTGGAGCAGAATCCGATAATCTCTGGTATTTTGGCTTTGAGATACAAAGGGATAAGCATGCCTCCGGGTTTGTTGCGGTTCACTTCATGAATTTTCTCGATCGCACCTAACATTTTACGGCGCGCATCGATTACCCTCTCGGGTTTATGCATTTGGTCCAGGCCTTGCCTATGATATTCATACAAACTCTGATGAAAGGGTTTGTAAGCTGAATTGTTAAGCAATTCCGAAATCCAGTAACGGTTGCGCAGGCTTTGGTTCTGTCGCCATCCAACCTCGACGGCATTTTGAGCATTGAGGACAATTTGTTGAGCCTTGCGCAGGTATGGTGAACCGTTTTCTTTGCCGAAGCTATTGTAATCCAATCCTATGATGAGGTTGGCATAAAAGGCGAGCATCGAAAGCAAATTGGAGGTGTGCGCATTCTCGTTGAATTCCATAGCTTGCGATTCGTTGTACTCAAATTGCCAATCAGGATCGGTATAATTGAAGATCACGGTGGTGTAGGCACTGTTATAGACGGGTCTGCTGCTTTGGATTTGCGCCGTAGCCTTGAAGGTATTCCCGCTAATCCGCTCATCGAGTATGATACTGATGCTGCAATTGATACGCTCTTGGAATTGAAACTCATCCGAGGTCCACTTCTGACCGTTGACGAACGTGGTAAGCGCTTGTTGCATGTTCGCATAAAACTGCTGGTCGGCTCCTCCAACTTTTCCGGGGTTTACCGAGATTTGGCAATTCAATTCCTGGGCAAGGACAGGCGGGTTCCATGGCAGCGCCATGAGGCATACCAGCAACCCTAACTTTAACAGCGTTCGAAATTGATTCACCATGGCTTTGGCGAGGTCTCGTTTGGGCATGGTTGGTAAGTGCACCGGGTCATGATTTGCGGTGAGCAAGGTGCAACCCATTTCTGCGGCATCCATTGCGCCGCCTTCTTGCCTCAGGCTGTTCATTACCACCAGATCGGCATGCTTATGATGCAATTTTCGAAGAGAATTTTCGATTTCATTTTCACTTTCCAAGGCGAAGCCAACAACGGTTTGGCCAGGCTTTTTGTGGGTACCGGCGTATTGCAGCATGTCCGGATTAGCGACGAGCTACAAGGTTAAGGATGCCTCGGATTTCTTGATTTTTTGATCAGCGTAAGTGGCCGCACGGTAATCCGCAACGGCGGCGGCATACACTTGTAAGGTGCAGACTTCGGTAAGCATTCGGCAAACATCCATCATTTGTGCAGCAGTTTCCACAGCGTGCGTTTGGACACCTGGGTGTCGGCATAGTTCAGTTCCTGGCCCATAAATGAGCTCAACTTGGGCGCCACGGTCAGCCAAGGCTTCTGCTAAAGCCACACCCATTTTGCCGGAGGATCGATTAGTGATATAGCGAACGGGGTCAAGGTATTCTCG
>SYHX01000019.1 GCA_005799025.1 Bacteroidota bacterium
GTTGACCACGGCAAAACCACCATGGTGGACAAAATCATGCAATTCACGCGCCTATTCAAGCCTCATCAAGAGGTTGGTGAGCTGATTTTGGATAATAACGACCTGGAGAGGGAGCGGGGGATCACTATTTTCTCCAAAAACGTCTCGGTGGAATATCAAGGCGTCAAAATCAATATCATTGATACCCCTGGTCACGCGGATTTTGGTGGGGAGGTGGAGCGCGTCCTCAAAATGGCGGACGGGGTTCTCTTGTTAGTGGATGCCTTCGAAGGACCTATGCCCCAGACTCGATTTGTACTGACCAAGGCCTTGGAACTGGGTTTGCACCCTATTGTGGTCATCAACAAGGTGGACAAAGAAAATTGCCGCCCCGACGAGGTGCATGATGCGGTATTTGAATTATTCTTTAACCTGGGGGCAAACGAGCAGCAGCTGGATTTCACCACCATTTACGGATCTTCCAAGCAGGGTTGGATGGGCAACGATTGGAAAACCGTAGGCCAGGACTTCGCGCCGTTGATGGACGCCATTCTTGCCCATGTGCCTTCGCCCAAACTTAATCCCGGTACTTTGCAAATGCAAATCACCTCCTTGGATTACTCCTCCTTCGTTGGGCGGATTGCTATAGGTCGTGTGCATCGCGGTGTCATCCGCGAGGGTCAGCCTTTGGTCCTTCTGACTGGCGATGGCTCTGCCAAGCGGGGCAAAGTCAAAGAGTTGTTCGTCTTCGAGGGATTGGGCAGGCGCAAAGTGGAATCCGTGCAAGCCGGTGATCTCTGTGCGGTGGTGGGTCTGGAGAACTTTCAAATTGGGGATACCCTCTGTGATGTCGATACACCTGAGCCGCTACCGTCGATCAAAGTGGACGAGCCTACGCTGAGCATGATGTTCACGATTAACAATTCCCCGTTCTTCGGGCAAGAAGGCAAAATGGTGACATCTAGGCACTTGCGAGATCGTTTGTACAAGGAGACTGAGAAGAATTTGGCCCTGCGGGTAGAGGACACTGATTCACCTGATTCGTATCTAGTGTACGGTCGTGGAATTCTTCACTTATCGATTTTGATCGAAACCATGCGCCGCGAAGGGTACGAATTACAAGTGGGCCAGCCTACTGTGGTGATTCGGCACATCGAAGGGGTGAAGCATGAGCCGTTCGAGCAATTGGTGGTGGATGTACCCGAAGAGTTTTCGGGCAAAATTATTGAGCTGGTGACCATGCGCAGGGGGGATATGATGGTCATGGAACCCAAAGGCGATTGGATTCATTTGGAATTCGATTTGCCTGCAAGGGCGTTGATGGGTCTCCGCTCACAGATGCTGACCCTGTCCCAGGGGGAGGCGATTTCGGCTCATCGTTTCATGGAATTTAGACCTTGGAAAGGGAATATTCCCGGTCGGATCAACGGTTCGTTGGTTTCGATGGAAACCGGACTGACTACGGCCTACAGTTTGGACAAATTGCAGGACCGCGGTGGGTTTTTTGTGGAATCAGGAGAGAATATTTACGAGGGCATGGTCATCGGCGAGCATATTCGTCCAAGTGATTTGGTGGTCAATGTGATCAAAGGCAAGCAGCTGACCAATATGCGGGCTGCAGGCAAAGATGACAGCGCGAGAATCGCTCCTCCCAGGCGATTTTCGCTCGAAGAAGCGATGGAATACATCCAAGAGGACGAGTGGATTGAAGTGACCCCCAAATCAATGCGAATGCGCAAAATTTTCTTGAAAGAATCTGACAGAAAGCGTAAAGGGTAAGCTATAGTAGCGGCTCAGGGGCGAACGGCCCCTTTGGCCAAGGCAAGATCCATGGCCCAGGCCAATTGCTCTTCCTGGCTCATGTTGCTATTGTCCAGGTCCACCGCATCGTGGGCTCGACGCAACGGTGCAAAGTCTCGGTTCGAGTCCATTTCATCCCTCTCCCGAAGGTTGGCAAGGACTTCTTCGGTCGTCCACTGCGTATCGCCGGCCTTGCGGAGCTCGGCCAACCGCCGAGCAGCACGGATTTCGGGTCTGGATTGTACAAAAATCTTCAGTTCCGCTTCAGGGAATACATGCGTTCCAATATCCCGGCCGTCCATGGTCAGGCCTGCACGGTTTGCGAAGGCTCGTTGTCGTTCTACCATGGCGAGGCGGACCGAATGCAAGGCTGAAACGGGGCTGACCATGCGGTTGACTTCCATCGAGCGCAAGGCGAGTCCCGGCTCTTGGCCGTTGATAGTCAGAACGGTGGATCCATCCTTGGCCACGAAGTCCAAGACAATCGTATCCAAAGCCGCCCGCAGGGATGGGCCTTCTTCCGTCGCAAGCTGATGCTCCAGCAAATACCAGGTCACGGCACGGTACATGGCACCGGAATCAATGTACCGGTAGCCCAAAGCGGAGGCCAAATCCTTGGCTAGGGTACTCTTGCCGCACGAGGCATAACCGTCCACAGCAATGGTTAAGGCTTTCACCCTGCAAAATAACGTACCTTTGCGCCCACATGAATCCAACCGTACCGGGCTTTGCCGACCTGGGTCTAGTTCCGGGGCTATTGCTCGGAATTCAGGACCTCGGCTTCGAAAGCCCCACGCCCATCCAGGCCCAGACCAGTCCCATACTTCTTTCTGGCGATCACGATTTGTTCGGACTTGCCCAAACCGGATCCGGCAAAACAGCAGCGTTCGGCTTGCCACTTCTTCAACATTTGGACTCGGAGGCCAAAGGCATCCAAGCTTTGGTCCTCAGTCCTACCCGGGAACTTTGCATGCAGATCACTTTGGATTTGCAAAAGTTTTCGTCCCGCATGTCTGGGATTCAAATTCTTGCCGTGTATGGTGGTGCCGGTATCCATACCCAGATCAGCAAACTTCGTTCCGGTGTGCAAGTGGTGGTGGCGACCCCTGGGCGCTTGATGGACTTGATGGAACGCAAGGCCCTGGATCTCGCTGCGGTCAAGACCCTGGTCTTGGATGAAGCGGATGAAATGCTGGATATGGGATTCCGTGATGACCTGGATTATATCATGACCCATGCCGCAGGTCGTTGCCGTACCTGGTTATTCTCCGCCACTATGCCCGCCGAGATCAAGAAAATGGCAGACCGTTTCTTGCAGAACGCTCAGACACTGCGCAGCGATGCCGGAACAGCTCCTCCTTCCCGGTTGGAACATTGGTTTTACCAGGTCCCCTTTTCGCGCAAATACGAGGCCCTCAAGCGCCTCATTGATGCCCATCCGGAGATGTACGGCATTGTCTTCACCCGTACCAAAGCAGAAGCTCAAGAATTGACAGAGAAACTGATTCGTGAGGGCTACGACCTCGAGGCCTTGCACGGGGATTTGTCCCAGGTGCAGCGCGACAAGGTGATGGCCCGCTTCCGCGAGCGCTCCTTGCAATTGATGGTGGCCACCGATGTGGCGGCCCGTGGCATTGACGTAAGGGACATTACCCACGTGGTGCACTATTCCATTCCCGATGATGCCGAGGTATACACCCACCGTAGCGGCCGTACTGCCAGAGCCGGCAAGGCAGGGGTTTCCATGGTGATTCTCGGCCCCAAGGACATGATGCGACTTCGTCAAATGGAGAAGCAGCTCAAATTCAAATTCCAGCAAGGGACAGTGCCTTCGGGTTCTCAAATTGCCGAGACCAAGCTTCGGCATTTCTTTGACAAAATTGCCAAGGCGGATCCCAAGCTGGATCGAATCGGTTCTTTGTTGCAGGACTTGCAGCCCATGCTGGACGGCCTTGATCGCGATGTGCTGATCCAAAAGCTGGTTTGGTTGGAGTTTGAACGCCTCTTTCATTACTACTCTTTGCAGAACGATGCCGAAATGCAATCTGGCGTCTCATCCTCGACAGGCGCCAACACCAACAGCGATCGGCCCCGACGAGAATACGCCGAAGATTTGCCCGGGATACAAATCAACCTGGGGATCAAGGATGGCTTCTACAAAGCCAGTATGCTGCAATTCTTGCTCGATCATTCTGGTTTGCAGAAAGCAGACTTGGGAAAAATCATTTTGGGAGACGCATGGACATCTATTGAGGGTGAACAAGCTTCGTTGGATCAGCTCAAGTCTTCCTTTGACGGCGCAAGGTTCCGCGGCAGGGGTTTGAAGGTAACGGCCAAACAAGCGGGTCGCGGTGGGGACAAACCATCCTATGCGGGCCCACGTCGTGGTTCCCAAGGCCGTCCCCCCTTTCAACGAAACCATAATCGTTAACGTTAATTTAATTTGCTGATATTCATTATCATAATGAATAATTGAAAAAAGCAAATTTTCGACCCTCAAAAAATTCACATCGACATCCCCAAATTTTGATTCAGGTATTCAGGGGTTTACAATTTTGACGCATTTTTTTTAGAGGATCTGCTTTGATTTGGCAACCTACATGATGAAATTCGTATGACATTTACAATTACCAAGAAAGACCATACGTGGAGTCCAACCAACAACCAATTTCTTCCTCAAATCATCCTGACAAAGACCAGGCTTGGTTGCAGTGCTTGAGTATTATCAAGGACAATATCAGTCTTCAAAGCTATAAGACTTGGTTCGAACCTATCGTTCCCAGCAAAATGTCTGGAGAGGTTCTCACCATTCAAGTTCCCAGCCAGTTTTTCTACGAATGGTTGGAAGAGCATTATGTGAATCTTCTGCACAAGACCATCAAGCGGGTTCTGGGTCATAACGGTCGTTTGGAATACTCGGTGGTGATGGAACACCATCAGGGAGAAGCCCGGCCCTACACCATTCAAATGCCTGGGGGGACAGGGAAGCAAAGCGGGCCCGAAGTCCAAATGCCCGTCAACATCGGTCAGTCCATCAAGAATCCTTTTGTGATCCCCGGCCTCAAGAAGGTCCAGGTGGATTCTCAGCTGAATTCCCGTTACCGTTTCGATTCTTTTGTAGAGGGTGATTGCAACCGTCTTGCGCGGTCCGCAGGTCTCGCAGTGTCGGCCAAACCAGGAGCGACCTCGTTCAATCCTTTGATGTTGTACGGTGGAACAGGCCTTGGCAAAACCCATTTAGCCCAGGCCATCGGCAACCAGGTTCGTCAATTATTTCCCAACAAAACGGTGCTGTATGTCAGTTCCGAGAAATTTACCCAGCAATTTGTGGATGCCCTCAAAAGCCACTCGGCCAATGATTTCGTCCATTTTTACCAAATGATGGATGTTTTGATCTTGGATGATGTGCATAACCTCGCCAATAAAGAGAAAACCCAGGATGTCTTCTTTCATATTTTCAACCATCTCCACCAGAACGGCAAGCAATTAATCCTCACCAGCGACAGGCCTCCCAAGGATCTTCGTGGTCTGGAGGATCGTTTGCTCTCCCGTTTCAAGTGGGGCCTCTCTGCCGACCTTCAAATGCCGGATTTCGAAACCCGGCTGGCCATCTTGCAGAGCAAAATGTACGCGGACGGTATTGAATTACCTGCCGAGGTGGTGGATTTCATTGCCCATAACATTCATTCCAATGTCCGGGAACTGGAAGGGGCATTGACCTCCCTGATAGCGTACACCACCTTGAGCAATCGCCAGGCGGATTTGGAGCTGGCCCGTACCGTCATCAAGAATTTCACTAGGCATACCCAGACCGAAGTTTCCATCGATTCGATACAGACCATGGTCTGCGAGTATTTTGATTTACCAGTGGATCTCCTTCGTGCAACAACGCGCAAGCGGGAAGTTGTTCAGGCTAGACAAATCTCCATGTATTTTTCCAAGAAACTCACCAAACACAGTCTCAAGGCCATAGGAGATTATTTCGGGGGCAGAGACCACTCGACGGTCATCCATTCGTGCCAGACGGTCGAAGATTTGATGGAAACGGATCGCAGCTTCAAAGGTTGTGTGGACGATATCCTCAAGAAAATCAAAACCACCACCGTTTAACTTTACGGGGTTATGGATCCCAAAGCAGCAGCACTGGCCAGGGGAACCCGAGATTTCGGACCCGCCCAGATGCGGCGTAGGCAATATGTTTTTGGAATCATCACCGAGGCCTTTCGTCGATACGGATACGGACCTCTGGAAACGCCAGCCATGGAGCAATTGGCAACCCTCACCGGAAAATATGGTGACGAAGGCGATAAGCTAATTTTTCATATCCTGAACTCTGGCAATTTTGCCGAAGGAATCGAAGAAGGGGTTTGGATGGATCGAAGGTTCAATCCCAAAGGCCTGGTCCCCATAATTGCCGAAAAGGCCTTGCGTTACGATCTAACGGTGCCCTTGGCACGATTCGTGGCGATGAATCATGCCAAAATCGCATGGCCGTTCAAGCGTTATCAAATACAACCAGTTTGGCGTGCCGATCGTCCTCAGAAAGGCCGCTTCAGAGAATTTGTGCAATGCGATGCCGACATCGTGGGTCATGAGATTTCGACCTTTCATCGTGCCGAATTGCTTCGAATTTACCAAGAGGTTTTGGAGGCTTTGGGCTTCCACTCTTTTGCGGTCAAAGTCAACGATCGGCGATTACTGGCCTTGTTGGCTGCTTGGGGAGGAATTCCGGGTCGCTGGGCAGAACTGGGGATTCAATTGGACAAGCTCGACAAACAAGGTTGGGACAAAGTGGGACCCGAGCTCGTCCAATTGGGCATGCGTTCAGATGCTGCAGATCATCTGCAGTTGGCGTTGCCTGCCGCGGGCATTGACGGAGCAGTGATGTCATGGGAAGCCTACAGTGAAGCGGTGTCTCAATGGATGCAGGACCCGAATTGCATCGAAGATGCGGGCTTGCGCGAACAAACGGAGCTGGCCTTGCACGAAACGCAGCAAATGGTCGAGGCTTACGAACGTTTGGGGACTAGCCCATCGAAATTAACCTTTGATCCATGCCTCGCGCGGGGTATTGACTATTATACCGGACCTGTGGTGGAGGTGGTAAGTCCGGCGTTGGGTTTGGGTTCGCTGGGTGGTGGTGGTTATTACAGCGGATTGACTGCGATGTTCGGTTACCCGGATTGGAAGGGGATGGGCATCAGCTTCGGGGCTGAACGAATTTTGGAAGGTATGGAACAATTGGGTTTGTTCAAAGAGCACGTGGGCAGGGGATTGGATGTATTGTGTTATGCAACAAGTCCTGTCTTGGAATCGGTGGCTCAACAATGGACCGCGCGTTGGCGTAGTCTGGGGATGGCTGCAGATTGGTACGCCGGGACCGGAAAATTCAAAAAGGCCTTCCAATATGCCCAACTCACGGAGACGGTGGCAATGGTGATTTTGGGTGAAAGGGAATGGGCACAAGGCGAGGTTACCGTGCAATGGATCCACGGGGATCATCAAAGGAAGGTTCAACCGGAGCAAATCGACGCCGCCTTCCTTCGTGCTGCCAACACCCAGGCCTAGCCCTGGTCTTGAAAATCACCGCATTCAAACCAAAATCCATGCAACCACGCCCTCAGGTTATTACTTTGACTAACAGCCTCACCGAAACAGATTGGTTTGCATTGGCTCGTGGTGAAGCCTCTTTGTATGTACCCGATGGACGAATGCAAGAAGTTAGGGCCAATCGGGCATACCTCGAAGAGGGGTTGCACCGTGAGGACGTGACATGGTACGGCATCCATACCGGTTTTGGGGCCTTGTGCAATACCCGGATCGGCGCGGACCGCCTGGAAGAATTGCAGTATAATCTGGTGTTATCGCATGCATGCGGTTGCGGTCCTGATGCGGAGCCAGAGGCGGTTCGCTTGATGCTTGCGCTCAAAGTACATTCCTTAGCCATGGCCTATTCTGGGGTTCGTCCTGAAATTTTGGAAGCTTTGTTGGACTTCTACAACCACGATATGTTACCTGTGGTTCCCACCCAGGGTTCATTGGGTGCATCGGGGGATTTGGCACCGTTGGCTCATTTGGTTTTGCCTTTGTTGGGAATGGGTGAATGCGATCACCAAGGAACCAGGATATCTGGCCTGAAAGCCCTGGAGCGCTTGGGACGTACGCCCCTCACCTTGGGGGCCAAGGAAGGGTTAGCCTTGCTCAATGGAACACAATACATGCTGGCCTCCGGATGGGTTGCCTTGATGAAGGCTAGGCGTTTGGACCATTGGGCGACCCTGGGGGCGGCTTTGTCTTGTGAGGCATTCCTGGTCTCTGACCAGCCCTTTGACGAAATGGTTCATCGGGTTAGACCTCATCCAGGACAGCGATACGCTGCAGAGCAGATGAGGTCGCTTCGGGAGGGATCTTTGTTACGGGAAATCCCTCGACCAGCCGTCCAGGATCCGTATGCCTTCCGCTGCATTCCCCAAGTCCACGGGACCTCCAAGCAAGTCTTGGACGCTTGGGCCACCACCTTGCTGGTGGAATCCAATTCCGTGACGGACAATCCGTTGGTGGATCATCGTTTGGGCAAAGTATTGAGTGGTGGGAATTTTCACGGACAGGTGCTGGCCATGGCCTTTGATCAAGCTGCGTTGGCCATCAGCGAATGGGCATCCATCGCGGAACGTCGCATTTTTCTTTTGTTAAGCGGGACCCGAGGGCTATCTCCTTTCTTGGCGACCGATTCAGGGGTAGAATCCGGGCTGATGATCGCCCAATATACCGCCGCTGCCTTGGTATCGCAGAATAAACAATTGGCCACCCCCACCGTGGTGGATACGGTGCCCTCTTCCAACGGGCAAGAGGATCATGTGAGTATGGGGGCCAATGGTGTGAACCGCCTCAAGCCCATTCTGGAAAATGCGATGACCGTGCAGGCTATCGAATGGCTTACAGCCACAAGGGCCATGAATTATCGGAAAGAGCCCATCGGGCCCCTTCTCCAAAAGTGGACTGTCATGTATGAGGATAGAGTGAATTTGCCGTCCGGTGATGCGCAATGGAGCATCTTCATTCAGGCTACCCTGGACTTTATGCGTTCGATGCCGCTGGATGAGCTTTGCGTATCCACAGCCACAACCCAAGGGTAATGGCGGGCAGGGATAACCATTGACCCATGTTCAAGGTCATGCCAGACTCAAAGGCCACTTGATTGGCCTTGATAAACTCAATCATAAAACGAAACCCAAAGACCAGTACCAAGAATGCCCCTAACATGGCGCCTGGTCTGCCAAGTAGGGATCCCCTACGGTGCAAGCCATATAATAGAATGAATGTTAAGAAATAGAAGACCGCTTCGTAGAGCTGACTAGGATGCCTGGGAAAGCCCTCCTTCAGACGTTCAAATACAAAGCCCCATGGTAAATCCGTGGGGGCTCCTACAATTTCTGAATTCATCAAATTTCCCAGGCGAATCAATCCACCAGCCAATGCCACAACCACCACCAAGCGGTCGATGATCCACCAGAAGCTGTAGGTAGGATTTCGCCGTACATACCCAAGCAGGGCGATGGGGATCAGGATGGCCGCCCCATGCGAGGCCAACCCCCCTTGCCATACCTTGAGTATATCGAGAGGGTGGCCGAGGTAATAGGCGGGTTCGTAGAACAAACAATGCCCCAATCTGGCGCCTAAGATGGTTCCTAACCCTACATACAGGGCCAAATCATCCAAGTCCACAGGTCGGCGATTTTCCTTGATCCAAAATCGCTTAAGGATTTGATACCCCAACACAAAACCTGACATGAAAAGCAAACCGTACCATCGGACAGGCAGAACGCCTGGCCAAATTTCGGGATGGGGGTTCCAATGAATAATTAAAGGCAAATGCATTACCTGTTAAAGGTACAAATCGAAATTTAAGGATTTCCAAAGCCTATCTGCCTAATTCTTCCAAAAATCAGGATATATTACTCTGATGCTTTACTTTTGCCAATCTAACCCAAGACCATGAAAATGTACCTGTTTGCCGCCTTTTGTTTCTTGAATGCATGGACATCCACTCATGCCTTGCCCACTGAACCAACAGACCCCCGCGATGCGGTTCGCCTGGTCAGAAGCCTTCCCTCCACCTGGCGACAAAAGAGTCACGAGGAGACTTCCTTCGCAAAGCAGAGGGCAATATTTCGAAATCGGGTGGCCTTTGCACCCAATTCCAAGGCGGTCCAATCCACGGGGCGTGTTGCAGCGGCTGTAGCGCCTGATTCGGTTTTGATGGAAGATGCAAGCTCAGGGACCCTGGAGCCCATGTACAGCTACCGTTTTGTTCGCAACACGTCAGGTAAGCTTATTCAAATGCGATTGTGGATTCCTCCTTCCTTTCCATTACCCGCTTTTCAATTTGGATCGGCAGTGGCAACCTATTCGACTCAAGGGGCTTTGACACGCTTGAGTTTCTTCGTCACCTTCCCCACCGCGACCGAGGCCTTCCGCTTGCTTCAGCCTGTGGACAGCCGGGGTAATTGCACTTCTTCCAAAATGTACGAGGAGGATACCGCCTCTGGCACCTTGGTTTTGACTACTGGGGACTCGATTCAATATACCTACGTTGGCAATACCATTTCTTCATTTATTTGGAAAGTATACGATGCCAATTACGGAGTTTGGGTCAATTTAATTAGGGCAACGGCCATTTCCTACAATGCAGCTGCACAACCTACGGATTGTGATTTTGAGTTTTGGGACGAGTCAACGAACGCCTGGAATCCTGCAAAAAATCGCTACAGTGGATTGACCTGGAATGCGGGTTTTGATTCGTGGTTTGCCTCCTTGGGCAGTGAAAGCTATATGCCCACAGCGGAGGATTTTTTGAGCCAAGGCTTCAAAGATCTTCCAAGGGTAAGCAATGATCCTTTGGTGGGTCAGCCGGATCAGTACTTGATGCGTGAATTTAACGGGACGACCTTTGTGAATTCGGAGCGAGCCTATTCTGTGGTTAGCGGCGGCCTCATTCAGCGTGTGACCAATCAATCCTGGAACGGGACAGGCTGGGAATCGAATAATCGTGATGTGTATACTTGGGCCGGAACGAAGCTAACCATGGCCGTTGAGGAAGACAGCAGCAGCGGATCATGGCAAATTTCACCCTGGGCATCTAAATACCTTTGGTCCTACAACGGAAATGGGGATCTTACGCTGGAAGCCACCGAAATACGGGATTCGGTGGGGGCTCCCTGGTTGTTAAATGACGGAAATCAGTATGCTATTGCTTACCAACCAACCAACGCTTCTAGGATTCAAGCATGGGTAGAGCGAAATTACAATCGCTTCGGAGGCCCTTCAGGTTTAGGTGCTTGGGATACGGTGGCGCGTTACACCCTTTACTACAGCACGCCTTCCTCAGCTTGTCCAGGTTGCGTAAGCGACCAAGCGTTCGGTATTTACCCCAATCCCTTCACCGATCAAATTCAAATCAAAGGGCTGAATCAAGAAACGCAATGGCGAATAACGGACCTTAACGGTCGCTTGTTCGTGCAGGGCGAATACCAGCCTGAGGGATCAGGAGGTACCCTGAGTTTAGCGAGCCAAGCATGGCCCTCCGGAATCTATTTGTTACAGTTGATGGATCCAGAAGGTCAGCGTTCTTGGCATCGATTGTTGAAGCGTTAGACGTCAGGGTTTGAACGCCTTGAACAGGCGAATGCCGTAAGGCTCCAATTCGAATTCATCCTTGAGGTTGGCCGTGCTTTGGTCAAGTAGGTTCATGAATGAACGCGAGCGATAACTTGAGGGCACCTTCGTTTTGAGGGTTTTGTTACGAATATTCACCACAACAAGGATGGCCTCGTTTCCGGTACCACGCAGGGACCACCAACAATCCGGATCTGCGGACTGAAGGCGCTCGAAACGATCTCCGAAATAAGCAGGCTCTTGATTGAAAATTCTACCGCAGGTGCTATAGAAGGCAGTTACCTTGGGGTTCGCCGTAAAATCAATGGGGGTATATTCAAAAATATTCTGCTTGATTGGCTGTCCGACTTCTTGTCCGTTGTAAATCAAGGGTATACTAATGGGTTGTTGGGCGATAACGTAGGCCGCTAGGCTGGCCTCGGTGGACCCAAAAACCTTGACCGGAACATCGTCCCAAGAAGTTTCATCATGGTTGGTCACAAAGCGCATCACCCTGCCGCCATGGCCCGGTGCAGATCCTTGGCATTGAGCATTCTCCGAAGTCCAGGCCGAATCCAGTGCGGATAGGCTTTGGCCTTGGAAAGCGCCTTTGAGCTTATGGTAAAAATCCCAACCGTAGGTGGAGTTGAATCCCATGGTGTAGAATTCAGGACCGCTGGCTTCGGCAAGCATGAACAAAGGCTTGTGGCGACGAAGCCGGATCATGCAGTCTTTCCACCATTCCGCGGGCACCATCATGGCCACATCGCAGCGGAATCCATCGATATCAAAGGTCTTGACCCAGTACTCCATCTCCTGGATCATGGCTTCGCGCAAAGCAGATTCATCAAAATTCAAGTCCGCCACATCGGTCCAATCGTCGTTGGGGGGAAGGATTCGGCCTTGCGGATCACGGGTGTACCATTGAGGATTTTGTTGAATCCATGGGTGATCAAAGGCGGTATGGTTAGCCACCCAATCCAGGATGACGCGCATTCCACGACGATGGCATTCTTGCAATAATTGCCTGAAGTCTTGGTCAGTGCCGAACTCGGGATTGATGAGTCGATAGTTTTGGACAGAATAAGGGGAGCCAAAGGTGCCTTTGCGGTTCACCACTCCTACAGGATGTATGGGCATTAACCACAGAGTGTTACAACCAAGGCCTTGAATGCGATCCAACCCGGAAATCAGTCCTTGCAGGTTCCCCTGAGGGCTGAAGTTCCGAACATAAATTTGGTAGATTCGTACGGAGTCCACCGAAACGGAGGGATGGCTTTGGTTCGATGGATCTGCTGTTGACGAAGATGCCACCGAGTCAAAAGTTGAGCTTAAACCAAGCAGAAGCAAGGCAGGGAGTAGGCGAATAGATTTGTTCAATGTTGCGTTGATGTTCATAGTTTTTGAATAAAATCGTGTTAATGAAAGTTCCAAGAAAAAGCTACCGAACTTTGTCTCCCGGCCAGGGTTTGTGTTCCGGTACCAAAGTCCACCCTGAATCGGCGACCGATTAGACCGGCACCGAAGCTAAAACCGCTACTGCCGCTGCGTTCCGGGAATGCCCATTCGGCTCTTTGGAGGGCATTATATCCACCGCGAAGGCGAATGGCCTTGCCCAAACGGAGTTCGGCATTGAACACCAAATGCAAGAAGGCTTCTTGGCCCAAGTCTCTCCAAGGATTTGAATTCGTGACCGAATCTTGTCCCAAGAGTAAATTATCGACCTTGTAAGGATCGTTTGGATCGTTGTAGCGCAGCGTCCAGTTTTGCAGATGTTGCATGCCCAAGGACCAACGCAAGGGGAGATGTTTCAACTCATTGGTGAGTATGAGGTTCATTCGAATCGGAGGAAATCGAGAGGAAGCCGAGGTATACACGTAATCTTTCAAAACCACGGAGGCATCCTGAAGGAGCAGACAAAGACCCACCTTTTGGGCCGTATCGGTATAGCGCAAGGCCATGGTCAAACCTGCACCCCAGGCGGAATAAGAGCCTAAATAGGAGGAGACGATGCGGGTCTGCAGCCCCCAATTCAGCTTAGGGCTGAATCGTTGCCCAAGGCTTGCCTCTAATACCGCTTCGCCTGCTTGGGTTTGCCCTGTTTCCATGCCAAAAGGATCGGTGGCCGGCATGGAGCCGGTTCCCGTAAATTGTGTTCCAAGCGCGGCATGCCATTCGGGTAATCTCCTTATTGGAAGTATCATGGCAAATCCTCCATGTTGCAGACCGGCAGGTCTTCTGGACCAACCCGCAAACCATGAATGGTTGCCACAGTCTTCCAACAAGGCCGGATTGGTCATGGCAGATCCAAGGCCAGAAAGTCCCCATACCGGGGCAAATCCGCCCATGCTCCAGGTGACCGGGTCAAGTTCGCCTTGCATTTGACCAAACATGGAACGTCCCCCGCTTTGGGCATTTGTCCGCTGCACCAAGACCAAGGCGATCCATAAACCCAGACATCCTATAACACGGGTTTTCTTTATGCTCCTGGTTATCCCCACCATTCACGAATTTTCAAGGGCGAAGGTAAATCATGGGCAATGCAATGACTGGGCAGAAATTCCCGGCCCTGTCGCGCAGGACCACATATAATTGAGAAGAATCCACAGCTAGCCCAGAACGCATCGTCAAGGGTTCTACTCGTACTCTCAATGAGGCGTCCAATCTTTTATCTGCTCCTTTGGGGGTGAGGTTAGGGATGACGTATTCGGTGTCAATAGAATCAAAGGCGGGACTTCCATAGCGGACTTCCAGCATCCAAAGGTCCTTGGTTTGGTCCATGCTGTCTCGGCCCAAGTCACCGTCCTCATCACGAATTCGAAATACCAAATCAAGGGTATCCCGTCCTGACTTGAGCCACAAAGTATCGGTTGGGGCAATCAGTTCCATTTGGGGAGGAAAAATCTGGGGGATAAAAAGCAAATCGCAACTGGTCAACAAAACCATCGCCGTCAATATTCCTATGGACTTCAACAGGCCTGCGGGGGTGAGCCCTATGATTTGCTGCATCATGTAGCAAATTTATTCCAAATGCGCAGCCCTTGTGGGGTATTGATCGCATTCATGGAATAAAATTGTCTTACCCTGTAGGGAAAACGTATTTTTGGACAAATTCAACAAAAAAACCAACCAAGTGTCCATAGATTCCTTGAGAGCAGAGATGCTTCAATTTTGGAGCCTTTGGGATGAAACCCAACGGCAAGCGGCTTCTGGAAAAGTTGAGGGCGGAGGTTTTTCCTGCCATGCGGTTTTGGGAGGCGCAGCGGGGAAGCATGGGCTGCAATGGAACGACGAGCAAACCGCAGGGGTCATGGATTTGTTTCACCGTCAGCGTGAGGCCATGCCTTCCTTTGGTCGTTGGGTAAATGCGGTTCGTCCCAATGCGGATGCTATACGGTATCCGGATCAACTGGTGTTCATGCCGGTGGAGGCTTTCAAGCACGAGGAACTTTATTGGGGTGTACCTAGGCCAGGCACTTTGTTCCGAAGCAGCGGCACCACGGCTCAATCAAGAAATCTTAAGCGGGAATCTGTTAAGGAAACTCAGCGTTCGCGGCATTGGATGGCCTACGAGGTGGATGTGATGGCCAGGGCTCTGCGGCATGCGGTTCACTGCCTTGGGGATATCAAGAATCGCTCGTTGTTGGCAATTTTACCTTCCTATATGGATCGAGGGGAGTCTTCGCTTTTGGCGATGTTACAGTATTTCATGGATCATGGGGATTTTCAATATGGCGCTTTTTACCGCAAGGATTATAAGGCCTTGATGGAGCAGTGGGAGGTGGCAGTCCAAGAGGGTAGATCGACCTTGGTTTGGGGAATACCGCATGCTTTGCAGGATTGGTTTGGCGATGACCTGTGGAAGAACAGGTCTTGGCAAACTCGTCCAGGGGACATCTTGATCGAAACAGGTGGGACCAAAGGCATGGTGCAGGTTTGGACACCGGAGGGTTTCAGGGATTGGCTTAGGGATCAAATTAACACTTCGCAAGGTCTTCGTCTCGGCAGTGAATACGGCATGACTGAATTAGGTTCTCAGGCTTACCGAATCGACGGCTCGGCCTTGGAGGGTTTTGTTTTTCCAGCTTCTGTGGGTGTGGGAATTTATCGATCCGATAATCCTCTCGAATGGGAAAGCTCCGGGGCTCGCGGGGGAATCAACATTGTGGATACCTCGAACTATTACAGCTTGGCCTTTATTCAGACCTCCGATAAGGGGCGCATTTTGTCGGATGGGACTTTGGAATTGTTGGGAAGGCTGGAAGGCGCAGAAGCAAGGGGATGCAATATGCTTTATACAGGAGATTAAGAATCTCACTCTACCTTTGTGCAATGTTCGTTCGGTGTTTTCTGCTTTATTCGGCCTTCATCGTGTCCTTGCCTTGGGCTTCATTGTGGGGGCAGGTCACCGTCATCGTGGATTCAGTTCCATCCTACACTCCCCCCGGAGCCGCGGTCTTCATTGCAGGGACCTTCAACAATTGGAATCCAGGTTCATCCGCTCACCAGCTCAGCCTCTTGCCGGATTCAACACGAAGAATAACGATGCCGGCAGGTTCCGGCACAATTTCTTTCAAATTTACCCGCGGTTCATGGGCTTCCGTGGAGGGTAATGCGGCAGGAACATTCCGCCCTAACCGTACCTACACTTATGGGAATGGGGATACTTTACGGCTCAAAATCCTAAGTTGGGAAGATTTGCACAGCGGCGGAGGTGGGGGAGGTGGAGGCGGAACAGCCAATGCTCAGGTCCAATTGCTGACCGATACCTTTTGGATGCCGACCTTGAACCGGTATCGCCGCATTTGGCTTTATTTACCGGTGAATTACGCCACGTCCGCGCCACAACGATATCCCGTTATTTATATGCACGATGGTCAGAACCTCTTCAATGCCGTAACATCCTTTGCGGGGGAATGGGAAGTGGACGAATGCCTCACACGCTTGCACGGTTTAGGAGATCAAGGGGCCATTGTGGTGGGGATCGAGAACGGGGGGTCTCAACGGATAAATGAATACAGCCCATGGGTTCATCCACAATATGGTGGTGGTCAGGGGGATGCTTATTTGCAATTCATTGTTCAAACATTGAAACCGTATATCGATGTCAGGTACCGAACCGACAGCACCCGCAACGGCACGTGGATATGGGGTTCCAGTATGGGCGGACTCATTTCGCAATACGGCGCGGTGAAATATCAGGAGGTTTTCTCAAGGGTCGGGGTATTCAGCCCCAGCCTTTGGTTTGATGCCCGCATTATGCAGCAGCCCCTACAAGAAGGGTATCGAATGCCTGTACGTTTCTACTTGATGGCGGGGGCTATGGAAAGCAGCAGCATGGTACCTCAACTGAACCAACTCAAGGATCAACTCCTCCTGGCTGGGTTTCCCGCTTCTCAGGTGCAGACTGTGGTTCGATCGGACGGCCAACACGCCGAATGGTTTTGGCGTAGGGAATTTCAAGACGCGTATCAATGGCTCAGGGGGTCCACGCCGTCAAGCGCAGATGGTCAAAGTGCCCCAACGACAAGCCCAAGGTTGATGGTATATCCGCAGCCTTGCGGCAGAGCTTGTATAATTCGCATCGTTTTCTCTAGCGAAAAGAGTGGATTTACAGGTGATGCCGCTGATATAAATTTTGTCCCTTCTTCTTATCAAATTTTGGATTTTTCGGGAAGAGTTGTTTCCAAAGGAAGTTTGGAATCTTCGGAAACTATTCTTGATAGCGACCTACCATCGGGCATTTATCAAGTTCAAGTTGTGTTGGACGGTAAAGTCCTCTTTTCAAATTTTATCAAATCAGCTACGAGGGATTTTTAGGATTTTTCATTGCGCTGAATGCTTGTTTGATCATCGGTCTTGGCATCCATTGGACAAAGCGATTAAATTGACCAGCCATGAGGCGTTCTCCACCGTCGATCGTGATACATCCGCCTTGAATATAGGCCGCCATGGGACTCATCAGGAAGGCCGCAAGATTGGCGAGCTCTTCGCTTTGTCCGTAACGCCCCAATGGAATGCCTCTTTTGTAAGCTTCTTCGATCGAGGGGTCGGGCATTAGGCGAGACCATGCCCCTTCCGTAGGAAATGGGCCCGGTGCAATCGCATTAACCCGAATACCGTAGGTGGACCATTCCACCGCAAGGCTATTGGTCATTGCCAAAACGCCTGCCTTAGCGCAGGCAGAAGGCAAAACAAAAGCGGATCCTGTTTCGGTATAGGTCGTGACAATATTCACAATATTTCCACATTGCGCGGAGACATCTTGCGGGGTAGAGGCATTGCCTTGGGCCTGGATCAAACGTTTTCCAAATTCTAATGTGCAATGAAAAGTCCCTTTGAGGACAATGTCAACGACCGAAGCGAAAGCATT
Organism: Bacteroidota bacterium; assembly: GCA_005799025.1. Taxonomy (GTDB): domain Bacteria; phylum Bacteroidota; class Bacteroidia; order UBA7662; family UBA7662; genus SYHX01. The sequence continues at coordinate 17,807 of SYHX01000019.1, forward strand.
GGCGCTTAAGTCCTCAGAAGGGGCAAGAAAATTTCCTGCCGCATTGTTGACCAGCCCATTAATTTGGCCCCATTGCTCGGTGAGGTAGTCGAACATGGAGGTCACCGCGGAAGGATCCCGAACATCGCAGATGTAGTACAGGCTTCCTTCTCCAATTTGAGCGGTGGCCGCTTGGAGTTTGGACTCTGTTCTTCCGCAAATGGCAACTTTCGCCCCCAGGGCATAAAATTGCTGAGCCATCGCAAGCCCAAGACCGGAGCCTCCGCCAGTAATCAAAATGTGTTTGCCTAATAAAGTGTCTCTTTCAAACATGGTACAAAATTTTATATAGAACGCGCAGAGTTCCCCCTCCCATTAGTGACCCATGAAATACGCCAAATAGGCACCCAACAAGGCACCCAGCATTTGAATCCAATTGAACTTGTGGTTGTTGCTGCTCTCGAATAGGATGGTTGAGGCTATCTGAAGGAAGGACCCGGTCGCAAGGGCCATCAAGGCGTGTAAAATTTCTTGGTTGTCCTTGCCGGTATGGCCAAGGCTATGCCCAATCCACAAACCCAAAGGGGTACAACATGCCACCCATATGATTGCAGCCCATAACATAAGTGGAGTTGCCTTTTGACGCAGAAGCAATGCAGCCAGCGCAAAAGTGGTTGGGGCCTTGTGCAGCACAATTCCCAGAAGGAGGGGCATCAACGGTAGTGCATGGCTATGGGCACTACCAAGCCCCGATAGGGGAATTCCTTCGATGAGGCCGTGGATGCTTAAGCTAAGCATCAGGCCCCAAGAACGGGCATGTTTCAACCATTCCGAAGAAGCTTGGCCCTCATGCCGGTGTATTGATTCTTCAGATGCGTGCTGTCTTTGAGGATGGTTTGCCGGGAGATTTTCATCATGAACTGGGTGGTCACATTGATGATGAACTTCATGATGAAGATGGCCATGTTCTATACCTGCCGAAAATTTCTCAAGGATGAATTGCAAAAAGAAACCACTCAGCAACCACAAATTCTCGGTGGGATGCCCGTAGGCAAGTACTTCAGGAACTAAGTGCAGAATGGCGGTACTGAAGAGTAAGCCTCCACAAAAGGTAAGCAACCATTGAAATCGTACAAGGTTCATAGACCCTTGGTATCTCCATGCGATGATACCGCCCAGTAGGCCTGATAATAAGAGAGCAAAACCAGTCAATAACATGATTAGCAACGGTTAAGGATTCGGCTTAAGGGGAGATTCTTCTATGGAAGATACAGCTTCTTGCGCCCAGAACGAGCCGAATGTCAACCACAAAGTTGCAGCGATGAGAATTCCGAGCATTGCTCCGAAGGCTATATCAGTTGGAAAATGAACGCCGACTCTAATTTGCGACCAGCAGATGAGACTTGACCAAATGGTTCCGAGGATCAATCCGGAACCTCTCCATCGTTGGTAGAAGAACAGCCCAAGTGTCCATGCCAAAGCAAAGTGATTACTGGCATGGGAGGAAACAAAGCTGTAACCACTGCCGCAAGGAACAAGCAAGCGGGCGTTTGTTGCTGTATCCGGAAAGCGGCATGGGCGAAGGCGCATGGCCCAAGGCTTAATCAATGTAGCCGAAATTTGATCGCTAAGAATAACTGCCAAAACGAGAATTAAGACGATTTTCCAAGACTTGGAAAGGGGACGGTATAAGATCCAGGCCAAGATTGCCAAATACAAAGGAATCCAGGTCCATGGATTCCGGGAATGTATGGCGACGCTATCCAACCAAGTGGGTAAGTAGGATTGGTTAATGATGCCAAAAAGAGCCTGGTCCCATGCAACGGGCTCAATTAACCAACCGTAGCGTTGACCATACCATAGTATTGAGGCAAATATCATCCAAGCAAGCACAATTGCGAACCCCAACAGCCTGGATTGGGTAAAGGATTTCACAGCAATCTAGGGGTTGAGGAGGTGGATTTACGAGCCGCAAAAATACAACGGGGACTGCTCTGCACCGCAGGGTCTAAGTGGTAATTGCCCCAATGGTGAATGACATCAAAACCGCTTAGGTTCAGCATGGCATGAAGTTCATCCGTTCCATAACAACGTACCTTTTCCACATAGATCTCATTGAGTTGATTCAAATTTTTGTGAATGATTTCAATGGTTTTGATTATATACCCATCTTCAAGGGTTCGACGAATTTTGGTATCAAATTTTGGTCCGCAACGAAATTCGGATTCATTGAGTTTAGCCAGAACGGCATCAGTATTGAAATAGTCCAGCACAAGAAAACCATCTTCTTTCAAATGGCAATGGGCATTGCGAAGAACTTTTAAATCTTGGTCCGAATCTTCGAAATAGCCAAACGAGGTAAAGAGATTAACTACAACATCAAAATCTCTATTCAATTGAAAATCACGCATATCTCCTATACAGAAATTCATGCGCTGAGAGATTGAGTCGTTGGGTCTGATAAAATTCTCTTGTGCCTTGGCTATTAATCTTGGTGACAAATCAAGACCGGTTGTGGTATAGCCTAACTCAGCAAAGGATCGGGTATGGCGACCCCATCCACAACCTAAATCAAGAATTTGAGTGGTGGTTGGTAATGCTAGCGTAGTGGTTAAACGCAGGATGAATTCTTTTGCCTCAGATAGGTCGCGATGATCATAGATCTCTTCGTAGTATGGACTGTCAAACCAAGATTCAAACCATGCCTTGTCACGGTCTAAGCGGTTACCTGAATGTGTTCGTGAGGTTATCATGGATAGACAGCAGGACTATTTGCAGCGAGGACAACGTAGCTGAATGAGAACGGGCAGATGATCGCTAGTGCCGCCAAGATAACGATTGCCTGCATAGGTCCTGTAGGGATATCCTTTGAATTTGCCTTCTTGTTGAACAAGGCTATTATCGTCCGCAGCCTTAGCGCTTTCGGTGACATAATGATTTTGAGTTGTATTGGTGGTCATTAGGCAGCGGCTCAAAATGATTTGGTCAAGCCATTCCCAGCGATCTTGGTAGCAATACGATCCTCCATTCAGGGAGCTAAATGGGTGGAACAATCCCTTGGAACCGCTGGAATCTGCCCCCAGTACCGAAAGAATGCTAGCATCCTGTGGGGTATCGTTGAAATCCCCGGTGATAATGATTGGACAAAGATCGGCCCCCCCGTATTGGGTAAACAAGCTATCCACCGCCTTGCGAAGGCAACGGGCGGCAGCGTATCGGTTGGGGGCTGATTTCTCCTGACCTCCTCTGCGGGATGGCCAATGGTTGACCAGGATATGGATTGTGTCTCCGCTAGATATTTTTCCAGAGACCAAGAGAATTTTACGGGTAGGTAAGGCGGTATCCCCTGGTAAATTAATTATAAGGTCTTTACGGGCGATGGGCTTGAAACGCGATTTGTGGTAAAGTAGGGCAACATCAATACCACGGGGATCGTTCGAGGGGCAATGCAAATACGCCAAAGGACTGCGACGTAATTCGGGTTGTCGCAACAGATCTTTGAGAACTCCTTCGTTTTCCATTTCGCAAAGTCCCACCAAATCAGGCACATTGCCTTGGTTAAGTCCTGCAATGACCTTGGCCAATTTCCCCAATTTGGAGTAATAGCGCAAGGAATTCCATGCTAATTCGGATTGGGGCAGGAAATCTTCATCGTTGACCTTGATATCGTTGAGAGTATCAAAGAGGTTTTCCAAATTGTAATGAGCAATACACAAATCTACCCCTACAGGTTTTGCGCGATTTTGTGCTTCAACCTTGAAAGGGACAATTTGGGATATCAAGGTTGCCCAAACCAGGAAGCAAGCGACATAGGGCATGAGTGAGGGGGCTTGTTATTTTTATGTAAATTAACGTCAGAAAGTGTAAAGGAAACCAGCAGGGAAGAATCATCGAGGCTTCGAAGGAACTTTCTTTGCTTTAGAAAATTCAATCCCTTGCTTGACCGCAATACCCCACCAAATGCCTGAGATAGTTGAACATTCCACAAGCCCCAATGGGCCTAAGTCATTGCGTTTGGTAAATGACAAGGCAATTATGGTGATTCGTAAGTTCTACCTGGGTCATAGGATGGAGCTTTACAACCGGGAAATGTCATGGTTGGATTTCAACGAAAGGGTCCTTCAAGAAGCTGAACATTCCGAAACCCCCTTAGGAGAACGCTTGAATTTCATGTCCATTTTTTCGTCGAACATGGACGAGTTCTTCAGGGTGCGGGTGGCAAACCAATACCGCCTATTACAACTTGGAGCGTCTTATGTTCGGAAATTGGATTTTCACCCCAAGCAAGTGTTGATTCAAATTCACCTTAGGGCCCAAGAACTGCAGGATCGTTTTGAGGCATTGTTTCTGCATCAAATTCGTCCAAAATTGGAGGAAAGTGGGTTCATGCTATGTGATGAAAATAACATCCCGGATGTTTTATTACCTAAAGTTGATGAAATTTTTCAATTCAAGGTTCAACCTTACCTAAACCCCATTCTTCTAAATTCTAAAACACGTAAGCTTAGGCTTCGGGATGCTTACCTGTATTTCGTAGTGCGTTTAGAATTTGATCGAAAATCAAGGCCCATCCAACATGCGATTTTGGAAATTCCGGTTCGGTACACCCAGCGTTTTTTTACATTGGGTGAATTCAATGGAAGGCAGTATGTTATATTCTTGGATGATATTGTTAGACTTCATTGGAAAGATATTTTTCGGGCGCTTGCCCCGTCAAAGGTCAATGGATATACAATCAAAATAACCCGTGATCAAGAACTGGATCTGGAGCATGATTTAGGACACAACCTTTTGGAAAAAATGCGAGCCGGATTGCGCAAAAGAGGCAAGGGTGATCCCGTTCGCTTTCTTTATGATCAGGCCATGCCGGAGGACCTTCTCAAAGTCTTGGTTCGTAAATTCTCTGTCAAATCCTCTGATTTATTTGCGGGTGGGCGATATCATAATTTCAGGGATTTGAGGCAATTTCCAATACAAGGAAGGCCTGATATGCGGTACTCCGTATGGCCATCTTGCTCCCCTGGTCTTTGGTCGGAGCAGCAGAGCTTGTTCAAGGAAATACGTGATGCCGATCGTTTGGTGCATCACCCTTACCATTCTTACGATATTGTACTGCAATTTCTGCGAGAGGCGGCCTTAGACCCACAGGTACGCTCCATAGAGATCACCTTGTATCGTTTGGCCCCAGTGTCGTCTGTGGCGCGTTCCTTGATAACTGCAGCGCTTAACGGCAAGAAAGTGCGTGTGGTGGTTGAAATCCAGGCACGTTTCGACGAAGAAAACAACATTTTCTGGGCCGAAAAATTGAAAGAAGCAGGGGCGGAGGTTTTGTACGGTTTTGAGGGCATGAAAGTGCATTGCAAATTATGCCTTGTGACCAGGCGCGAAAAAAACGAAGATGTACGTTATGCCCATCTAAGTACCGGGAACTACAATGCACAGACGGCCAAAGTGTATGCGGATGACGGTTTATTCACCTCTTCTCCATCGCTCACTGCAGAGGCTGCAAGGCTTTTTAAGTCATTGTACAAAGGACATTTTCATTACACCTACAGGCATTTGTTGGTAGCTCCATATTTTCTGCGCCAACCATTGTTATCATTGATTGAATATGAGATTCAGGAGGCCAAACAAGGTCAGCCCGCTTGGATTTTTCTGAAGATCAACTCCTTGGTTGATGAAGCGTTGATTGCTGCTTTGTACCGGGCTTCCCAAGCAGGTGTTAAGATTCGTTGCATTGTTCGTGGTATTTGCAGTCTAATTCCGGGCATTCCACATTTGAGCGATAATATCCAAACTATTTCCATCATTGATCGTTATTTGGAACATTCACGGGTTTATGCCTTCGCTCATGGGGGGGATACGAAGGTGTATTTGTCCTCCGCTGATTGGATGGCTCGTAACATGGATCATCGCGTTGAATTGGCTTTTCCGTTGGAAAGCTCCTTGCTCCAACAAGAAATGCTGACCTTAATGGAGATTCAATGGTCCGATCATACGCAATCCCGTTACTTGAACGGTCCTCAGGCAAACCGTCGAAGAGTCCCCGAGGAGGATTCCCCTCAAGGTTTAAACAACTCTGTGAGGGCCCAGTCTGCTTTTCATGATTACCTTCGTACACTTAATTTGGAACGTTGAGATTAGCCGCCATTGATTTGGGATCCAATGCCGCCAGATTGTTGGTGGTGAAGGTTTTGGAGCATGAAAGTGGTAATCCAGACTGGAAGGCAGTAGAATACATCCGGGTACCGGTTCGTTTGGGAGACGACGTTTTCTTAACAGGAAAAGTGGGCGCATCTCGCCGTCAGCAATTGTTGGAAACTATGAAAGGCTTTGCTTACCTGCTCAAAGCTTACGAAGTAGACCATTGTCTGGCTTGCGCTACTTCCGCATTGCGGGAGGCAACCAATGGTTCCGAAATTATCGAGGCAATACACCGTGATGTTGGGATTGCGATGGAACTTATTAGCGGATCAAGAGAGGCAGAGTTAATTTACAAAGCCCATCGCTCTTTGGCGGGGGCTCAAGACCAATTGGTTTTGATGGACGTGGGCGGTGGTTCAACCGAGATTTCTTTGATCCAAGGACAACGTTCCATCCTAAGCAAATCCTTCGCCCTGGGTGCCGTTCGCCTTTTGGACAAAACAGATCGCGAACATGACTGGAAAGCCTTCAAAGACTTTGTGAAAGGTCAAATACTCCCTTTCAAGCCTTCGGCTTTTTGGGGAAGTGGGGGAAATATTAACAAGGTATTTGATCTGCTTCGTCCGGGCAAAGGCGAGCCTTGTTCCTATAAGCAATTGGATAAACTGTACGAACAATTGCTTCCGATGAGTCCAGCGCAAAGGGTTGAACATTATGGTTTAAATGAAGACCGGGCTGATGTAATTGTTCCTGGCCTGCGATTGTTTCTTTGGGTCATGAAGCAAGGCGATTTTGGTAAATTACATAACAGCAAACTAGGCCTCAAAGAAGGCATGATTGTGCAACTGCTCGAAAATCTTTGGGAAGGTGAATTTTCTCCCAGTGCCGGATGGGGACCAGGGCCGTTGAGCGATACCACCCATTTATCTACTGCTGAATAATTTAGTTTTCATTCCAACGCTGGGAGAATGTCAAGCCGCATTCCCAACGAATGTGTCCATCATCTTTTGTACGCCGCACCCACAGTCGCCAGCCATTCCCTCCAGAACGGCCTTGCAAAGACGCTGTAAATCGGTATTGCCCAGAGGAGCCGGTCCACCAGCCTGTCCCGAAACTTTGATCTTCGCGAACCGTAACATGCTCTCCTTCCGGTCCAGCGATGACCCATGTTTGGCCAATTTTCAAGTCGGATTGCGTCCGAAATATCCTTTTCCACAATAAGTTGTATGCGATAACCCAGGTTTGTTGGTTAGGGTTGGAATACCCATGTGCAACTTGTACAAATCCGCTCATTCCCTGTTCCAAGCCTTTGCGTTGGGATAATGGCCATGGCATTCGCAGGTATTGAAAAAGGTAATTTCCTTGACGCCCCCTCACCGCTTGCTTGTAGATCATCGTGTATCGGCTATCCTTGAAGGGTCCTTTAAGCATTCTTCCCTCCAGTCCTCTGTTCCAAGCTGTGAAATGATTCCCGTAACCTTGGATAGGCCCTTCCTCCAACCAATGTGATCGAAACGTAATGGACCAATTGTGAACAGGAGACCATAGGGTATTGATATCAAGAGATTGACGAGTACCCTCAATGGGCAAGGCTATACTGAAGCTTCGCAAAGCCTCGCTACCATGGGATAATTTTGACCATCGCAGGCCCAGGGTCCAGTGAGGATGGGGAGTCATGACCAAGGTGTGAAGATGACTGAAATTCCATGAAAGCAAAAAATCAATAAAGGATTGTTTGGGCTTTTGGGCCTTGTTCAAAGACAGGAGCGGGTTAGAAGGCCTTATGGTAAAATTGCTTTGAAAAAAGTAATTTTTTCTTTGAATTTTGTAATTAATGCCCAAGGCCTTGAGGTTGTTGATGATTTGGTCAACCGAGGCTAAGGTATTTTTCGTTTGAATAATTTGTGCGGACAAGATGGAAGAATTCACAGTTGCGGGAACCCTAATGGAGGAAGGTAACGCCAATTGAACTCCTAGAATTCCCCAAGTTCTCTCTTTTTCCCATGCAAATGAATGCATCCACAAGGCGGTTTTGGGTTGATTTGTCAACAATAAGGTGGATGAGTCTGCTATTGATTCGTGTAATGAGCTACTCAATATTCCCAATGCATAGGAGTTCATGACGATCAGATGAGTTCCCCACGTACTTTGTAGCGAGAACCCTCTTGTTTGGTTACCACCGGACATTCTGGAGGAAGCGAAGGGAATTTCCGATCCTGGGATATGCGCCCAAGGATTGGCAAAGGCCGGAATACGCCGCGTATTGCAAAACAGTCTGTTTCCGGATTGAGGGTGAAAATCCCCCAATAGCCATAATATTTTACCTCCAATTCCTTGAATAAAAAAACCTGGAATTCCAACAAATCTCCGTTCTGAAGGTTTTTCGAGGGTTATTGAATATCCTATGTTACGAATCTGTTGGCGTATGCGGTACTGCCACTCTTCGTCAAAGGTTGGCTGTTGATTAACTGAATGTGAACGTTGGTAACACGTTCTGTAGAGGACTTCCATTCCTGATTTCAAAGTTCTTATTTCAAGGTTCTGATTGGGAAATTCTCGGTCCAAGGCTTGTTGAAAGACCAAAGCTGCCATACTCTCCATCCATGGAAGCATCATCCAGAAAGTGGCGTGCTCCGGTCTTCCATGCGCTTTTACAAGGCTGTCCATGGCCTTGCATTGTTCGACCGTTAGGTTCAGGGTATCTTTGCACAATGATCTCAGGGATTCATTCCATGGCAGGCGATTTTTGATTATCCACGGAAGGTCTAAAGCGGAAGCTTCCCAACGATCGGGCATATCTTCCAACATGGGATGCTGAGTTGCCTGAATTTGCTCTTGTATTTGTGCGTTGTCTTGGTCAAGGTCACTTTGCGCCCAAAGGGGTTGCCTTTCTCCAAACAACGTCAAAATACAGTGTATGCCCATGTTTCGAAGAACTGGCCTTGGCATCATCAGCCCACTTGGGTTCTGGCGCAAATAATCAAGATGAAATCGGAATATTTCCTTGAGGTTCCAATCGCTCATTTTTTGTGTATTCCTCCTTCCCATGCGGCTTGGTAGCTAAGGCCGGGTAATGGACTGTACATGGTAGAGGCCCATAACGATGAACTTGTTTTTATATAACATATACCAAATTTAAATAAAGTATTCACTGGATCGGTGCTGAACACTATGCCAAGACCTGTGTTTCGCTTGTAAATGAAGCTAATTTCACTTCTCAAGCCCTCGATTCGACTGAAATGCGCCGCCCCATGGATGAGCCAGGGATCTTTTTGCATCATCGTGAACAGCCCTAAATGAAGTCCATGTATAGGTTCTTCCCGATGGTCGATGTAAGGTCTTCTTTTATAGAGTTGATGCAGGATCATGGGATGTCTTAGAGCAAATCCAATTCGCCAATGGTTGCCTAGGGCTTGTTCGGATCCTAAGCTGGCCGATAAGTGTTGGTAAGGAATGGATGAATTGCTCAATATGTTCCATTCTAGTGATACACCGGCGCGGTTTCGGTTCATGGATTTGTTGTACCCAAGGCAAAACTCATACCTTTTGGTTGGCGGGCTGCCGTATTGTGTTATACCTAATGTTAGCCAATCTTTAGATGATGAATAACCCAATGCAAACGTAAATTCGCTTAGTGCAGGTACCGCAGGATGGTAACGACCGCCAATAGACGACGTCCATTGTAAACTAGAGCGCGATGGAGTTGATGGCCAGGACCATTGTCCAGGAATCCAGCCATTTATTGCGGCCTCACGATGAATACTAAGAGGCAATACGGAGGGTCGAAACTGTCCTTGAGCTGGTGATTCAAACCATAATACCGTTAAGGACCAACCCAATATGGCTTTTCCAAAATAGGGGCGCCGTAAATGGGATTTTCCAAATTTGGCACATAGGTTAGGAATTTGCAACGAATCCATGACCCCGCAAATTGGGCAAGGGTCGTTGGAGGAGCCGTAAGAAAGCGTTTATCCCCGTATATCTTGTTCGAATCTACCAGCGCATCAACGCGGAGGCCCAGGTAAATCCACTGCCAAATGCCGCAAAAAGCAACAAATCTCCCTGTTCTATGCGACCTTGGGCGTAGGCCTCGCTTAAGGCAATCGGAATGCTGGCTGCAGTGGTGTTTCCGTAGCGCATGATGTTATTGAAAACCTGATCATCGCGTAGCCCCATTTTGTTTTGGATATATTGACTGATTCTAAGATTGGCTTGATGAGGAATCATGATTTTTATATCAGAGGCTTGGTATCCATTGGACTGCAACGCTTCTTCAATGACCTCTGCAAATCGTACAACTGCATGCTTGAATACAAAGTTGCCATTCATGTGAGGGAAATAGGAGACATCATCTGGGTCATTGCGTTCCATGATTTGGGGTATCCATTCCCTGGTGCTAGGTCCCAAAAGGGCAAGCTCCGTGGCATGTTCTCCTTGGCTATGTAAATGGGTGGACATAATCCCTCTTCCAGACTCCTGCGTGGGTCCTAGAACCACGGCACCTGCACCATCTCCAAAAATTACAGAAACATTACGGCCGCGTGTGCTCATATCCAATCCAGCCGAATGCAATTCAGCCCCTACCACGAGAACATGTTTGGCAGCTCCGTTGCGTATATACTGGTCCGCAATAGACAATGCATAAACGAATCCAGAGCATTGATTTCGAATATCGATGGCTCCAATCGTTCTGCATCCTAAGTTATGTTGAAGCTGTACCCCAGGTCCTGGAAAGTAAAAATCTGGACTAAGTGTCGCAAAAAGGATGAGGTCTACGTCTTCGGCTTCAATCCCCGCGGCTTCCAACGCCCGTTTGGCTGCTTCGGTCCCCATGGAAGAAGTGGAGTCTACTCCTGGAACCGCAAAACGCCGTTCTTCGATACCTGTCCGTTCGATGATCCATTCGTTGGTAGTTTCCATCCTCTGACTTAGGTCGTTGTTGGTCACGACTTGGGAAGGAACATAGTGGCCTGTTCCGAGGATAATGCTGTGAGTAGGAGTCATAGGCATAAAAAAGGAAATGTCATTCACAATTTACGAAAGACAACCTGATTCAGGCTTAACAGCCGTCACAAATAGGAAGTCGCCTTCAAAATTCTTGAAGGACGAGAAAGTCTAAGGAATTTTTATGAAACTACCGGCTCTACCGATACAAAAGAGCGGTCTTTGTCTCCTTTGGTAAAAACAACGCGACCATCCACCAACGCAAAGAGGGTGTGGTCTTTGCCTATACCCACATTTCGACCAGGATGATGACGGGTACCGCGCTGACGAATGATGATGTTACCGCTATCGGCCAACTGTCCACCAAAAATTTTGACGCCCAAGCGCTTACTTTCCGAATCGCGGCCGTTTTTGGAGGATCCTACACCTTTCTTATGTGCCATGGTTGGGGTGATTTATAAGCTATGTAAAGAAAATGATGGATTAAGCTATGGATTCGATAGCAATCTTAGAAAAAGACTGACGGTGGCCGTTCATTTTCTGGTAACCTTTTCGCCTTTTCTTCTTGAATACCAATACTTTATCGCCTTTGAGGTGGCTGATGACTCGTATTTTAACTTTAGCGTCAGTTAGGTAGGGTTGACCGATGCGAACTTGTCCCCCATCTTCGATGAGCATAACGCTATCAAGTTCCATGGTGTCACCTTCCTTGGCATCTAACCTGTGAACATAAACGCTTTGCGAAGGGCTTACCTTGAACTGCTGACCCTGAATATTGACAATGGCAATCATGGAATGATAGTCTGAATTGGGTTGCGAATATACGTCCTTAACCTTAAAAATTCCCCCTTTCCTCAAAATAACCTGGCAGAGGTCGAAACGCGCAACTTTCGGCTCAAAGGGCTCAAAAGGGGTAATTGATCCCAAAAACAGTAGAAAATAAGGGATAAGAGGGGGTAATGCCGTTCTGGCCCAAAGATGGCTTTACTCCATGAACATCGTTCCTCCATCCGTCGTTTCTCCAGGTTTGATCGAACCAATTTGCAATGACCCATCGTTTCCCATGAACGAGGCCCGGATCCCGTACTTTGAGAGCAAAATCTACACGCAATACAAAGAAGCCAAAATCATACCGCAAACCAAGGCCATTGTTCAAGGCAATTTCGTTGATAAATCGCCTGGAATTAAAATTTCCTAGACCATTGTAGGCGGTGTCATTGAGCGTCCAAATATTTCCGGCATCCAAGAATAAGGCGGCCTTGAGTGGACCCGCAACTCGAAATCTCCATTCCAAATTGGTCTCCAAACGAATTTCGCCAAATTGAATAAGCCGTCCATTGGCGTAATTGTTCAATGAGCCGGGTCCCAGTCCTCGGATTGGCCATGCCCTGAGCGAATTGGTTCCTCCGCCAAAGGTCCTTTTCTCAAGGGGTATGGTTTTTTGGTCGCCGAATGGAAGGCCAAACGAGCCTAGAGCCCTGTAGGCAACAAGGGATTCTCCTTTACCCACAAAGTGCTTACGCCATTCGACATCCAATTTGAGGAATCGAAAATAAGGTAACCCCCAAATAGTATCATTTAAATTTTCATTTCTTGTGCTGGCCTTTAGCAACGAATAAAAGCTCCCTGAACTTTCAAGATTAAGGCCAAGATAATCTCTCCCGTTTTCCCGTATTCGATCCTGTATCCATGATCCACGAATTCCAGTACTGAAGTAGGAAACGAAATTGGCCCGTAACAAAGGATCGTTTAAATCATCCAATAATTTTTGGAGAGATTCGCTTATCGATCCTGTGTTTGCATAAGTGAGTTCCAAAGGCCAAATTTGGTATTGGGTTCTATCGTGAACTAAGCCACTGATTCCTAAACCTGTTTTGAGAACGTTACGACCAAAATCCTGTCTCTTCTGACTTTGGTAGGTGAATGACAGCAGGGTGCGCTCTTCTCCATTTAGCTTCCATTGTTGGAAATACCCTGGCAACAAAATACTAGGAATATTAAGCTGAGCGCGCAGGCCTATATCGAGGGTGTTGAGGCCCGAACTTGAGGTCGAGGATCCTGTAAGCTGTTGTGATTCAGCTCCCAAAGTAGCTCGAAATTCCAATTGGTCACCTATCCGTAATGCGTTTCTTCTTGTAAATGAAATATTGCCGTTAATTCCAAACAAAGCAATTGTATTGGTAGAAAATTCGTATTCGGTTCTAAATTGCCATTTGGGTAGCGGCTTAAGGGCTAACAATATATCTAGTTCATGTGTGTTATCATTGGCTAATATGCTATACGATCCAGGTACATACAAATTAAGGCGCGCAAAATTTATCAAGGTCCGGCGAAGGTTGTTTTCGTTAAATGTTGGATTCTCAAGATTTTCTATTTGATTCAATAGTAGGTTTTGATAAATAGGCTCATCCGAATTCAGGTAACCTAACCATGGTATTGAATCGTTGACGCGAGGTAACGTTAAATCAGTGGTGGGAGGTGGCGAATGGCCTACGTAGAGATTCCACCGGCGGTATTTGTACCTCTTATGATAATTTTCAAGGCTTGGCTTGAGGACCTTAAGATTTACGTCGATGGTATAGGGTAAGCGACCACTGTCGGCTTCAAATTCGAGGAAATCAGTGCTGAAGCGGTAGAAACCTTGTTCTCGAAGGTTTTGGGAAATTTTACTGCGTATCTCGGCTAAATCAGAGGCTTTGAAAATTTGACCAGTATATTTTGACACGAACATATTTTGGTCAACAATGCCTTGGAATGTGGTTTGAATTTCAGGGGAAAGATTGGTAAATGTTATATGCCCAATTTGATAGGGTTTCCCTTTATCAATTGAATAAATTTGCTCCATACCCAAAAACGTTCTTTTGGCGGATGTGGATACAACGGCATCTAAATACCCTTCTGCGTGCATGAATCGAAGTAGATTATCTGCATTGTTGATTAAATTGGAAGAGTCATACAAAGTGGGGGATTCTCCGTACCGGATATTTATTTTTTGTAGTAAATTATTTTCTGGTCTTTGCTGCGCAATAAGATATAATTGCGATCTAATTGGCCAAAATCCCCAAAATTTTCGGTTGAGATTGGGTTTAAGATATTTTCGGATTTCCTTTAATTTTGAGGAGGATATTTTTACGGATTTTGCCGCATTCTCTTTGCTTGTATTACGATTTAAAGTGCCTGTATCAATTTCTTCGATTATGTATTTTTTCAAGTAAATTTGATCATCTTTTAGGTATGACTGCACAGAGCAGGATTGAAATGCCCAAGTGGAAATCAAGGCAACAATTAGAATGCACCTTATATTTGAACGTTGGAACCTGCTCATATTACCAAACTCGAAGTTAAAGCCTTATTGGCGATTGCACAAAGGCTAGGTGGAAAGGCACAGAGGGAACTTTTGCTGGAAGGTAACAAAATTGTCGTAGAGGCAATCCGGAGTGGTTGGAAACCTTCAAAAATACTCCTTGGACCTTCGTGGGTAAAGGATTCTGAAGGCATTTTGATGAATTTGGGCATAGAAGTTGCAGTGAGAAGGGCATCAGGTCAAGAAATGGAGCGAATATCTCGCATGAAAACAGCACCCTCCGTCATCGGCTGCTTCGAGATTCCTGAGCCTCGCCAAAGATTTCAAGAATCAAGAACATCATCTATGCAGTCTGCCAAGGTTTTAGCCCCTTGGTGGTTGGTTGCGGATAGAATTCAAGACCCAGGAAATCTGGGTACGATGATTCGAATAGCAGATTGGTTTGGGTTTGAAGGGTTAATTTGTAGTCCCGATACCGTAGATTGTTATAATTCCAAAGTAATTCAGGCTTCAATGGGTTCTTTGTTTCGTGTTCCGGTTCATTACACAGAACTTAACCCAACTGAATTAAGCCGTTTGACGGGGATGCGTCTTTTTGATTTTATGATTTCAGGTCAAGCAATAGGAGCGCAGTCGGCCTTTCAAGAAGTTCCGTGGTTAGTGGCTTCAATTCCGGGCGGTTTAGATCTAAATAGAATTCAATTTCCCAAACAGGGTGGATTATTATTGATAGGAAATGAATCACAGGGCTTAAATCAAAATTTATTGCAACATGCTACTCATTGTATTGGGATTCCTTCTTTTGGCAGCGCAGAATCGCTGAATGCGGCAGTTGCGGCGGGTATCTTTGCCAATGCAATCAGGCGGAGTGATTCAGAGTCTTCAGAAAGATCGTGACGCATTTACATCTCCGGTACACAAGGCGTTTAAGTTAATAGTGTTAGGCCCACTGGTCAAGATTACCAAGCCCAGATTATAGACCCAATTACCCGCAGTGAAGTTGTTAATCAAACCTGCGAATCGACGACTCACTTGGAGAGCATCGGAGGAATTGATCGTTTGAGAAAGGTTGACGTCTGCGGCTTTAATTTTGGTCCCGATTAAGACGGCCAATGATGAAAAACTACGACTAATAAGCAAAGCATCATTGGCACCTACTCCACTCCAAGGCAATGGGTTCAGCCAATCCACGGTATAGGTCCCAGGGACAATATTTGAGATATGATAATTGCCCTGAGCATCGGTCACCGTTTGTCCAACGGTATTGCCCTGACTATCTATTAGGCGAAGGGTCACACCAGCCAATGGTGTAAGGGCAAGATTATCGTATTTCAAGGTACCGCTAATGCTGCATTGGTTGGCGGAATTAGCCGCAGTAACCTGAACAGGGACGGTATAAATGGCAGCGGCTTGGCCGGTATATCCTAGACTCAATGAACAAATTGCATTGTAGGTGTTGCCGGGGGTTAGGGTCGAAGTGTTACGAAGGGTAATGTTGACACTTTCGCCCGGTGCCACGGAGAAATTAGCCATTGAGTTGCCTCCGTTCGGCCCGAATTCAATACCGGTTCCGGTAATAGATAATCCATTCACCTGTAGCGGCTGATTTCCCCCGTTAAAAACCCAAATTTCATGGCTTCGGACTATTCCTAGTCCTACGACCCCAAACTGTATCGAATTTTCACTAATTCGGGCGTTCCGAATACTTGGTGAGGCAGAGGGAGGTAGGACGGTACTAAGCCGATCCAGAAATTGCGGATAATCCACCAAGGCATTCCGATTCCCTTGTGCGGCTTGAATATCATTGTTGCGACGTTTGGCTACCGAATCGGAAGGGAAAAGTTTAACCCATTCTCGTAGCATACGTTGTTGCGATGTGTCCAAAAAGTTCTGAACAACGGCCGCGTTGGCAGCATGCCTCAGGGCAAAGTACAGCACAGCCCTCGACACCGGGCCCTTGTGTGCGTCGCGGGGTTCAAACCAAATGGAATTTGCTTTGGACCCCCCCGAGTAGGTGAGGGTAGGGTTAGGAACCCATCCGAACGGCTTATTGCCTCGTGCAGAATTGAGCCCACCATCGCTGATAAACAAATGATGCATATCGCTTTGCATAGGCTCTACTGAGCCCATGAAGCTCTGCGGCCAAGTATGTTCGGTGTTCATGCTGTAGGGGGCATTGTTCAAGGTGCCGGTATTGAAATCTGCGGCGGTATATGAAATTGTTCGACCAGAATAAACGCATTCGTTTTTGTAGGGATTGGCATGGGCGGGCTCTCGGCCGTTAACCTTCCAATTATCGGCGGTTCCGAACATCCTCAGCCTGGCATTGCTCGTGCCTGAGTATCCCAAGGAGGTGTAGGGGGAACTCAGTCGGGTTGCCAAAGCCTGTCGCAAGGGCTCACCCTCCAGGTTTTGGGTGCTGTTGTAATAGGTGTTGCTGTAAACCCCTTGGCCCGTGAGGTCAACCCGAATTTGCCCCCCCAAGCCAGAATGGGATACCCATAGTTCACTGTTGTTAAATGTATTGTGAATTGGATTGAAGGAAATTATAATCCGTTTGTTTTGACCAGCGGCCAATGTAAAAAGGGAGTCCGAGGTTCGAAATGGGTAATCGCCGTAATAAGGCAGACAAGTGGCTCGGCAATTCAAGGGGACGGTATCGATATTGGTTACCCATATCCCGAGAGTATCGTTGCTTAATTCGGTTTTGTTACCAAAAGCCAGTTGGTTTATAGAAACTTGCAATGGGGATTGTCCCATACCTTCTTTCCCACTGAGGATGTTCAAAACCAAGAACAATGACAAGAAGGTCCGTTTAACTTTCACTAGTCTTTTGGGAAGAGTAAAACGAGTGTTTTGCAAATTCTTAGTTATTAACGTAAAAAACATTATCTTGGGAAATTGGTTAAACTCAATGTAAACTCAAAAGTATGCATCATCAACTCAAAATAGCCGTTTTGGCTTCCTTCCTGGTTTTAACTGGAATTTACAGCGCCCTGACCAGTTCCGGAGGGGCTCCATTAGGGTTTAGCAGTGCCCCCGGAGATTCGGATTGCACCTCCTGCCACGGAGGTATTACCGTGAATTCGGGTCCGGCAACCCGCTCGCTTACATTCAACGGAGCGGCAGCCTCGTCCTATGTCCCGGGACAGACCTATAATTTAAGCCTTACAGTATCAAGAGCCACTCGCAACAAATACGGTTTTCAACTCAAGGTGGAGGACGCTCAAGGAGGGAATGCAGGTACCCTCATTTCAACTACAAATCGAACTTGGGCTCAACAAGGCTATCTTAACCAATCCGGTTCTGGGAATACCTCCACCATATCCGGAACGATTACGTGGAATTTCCAATGGACTGCTCCTGCCTTAGGTACAGGTCCAGTGACCTTTTATTTCTCATCCAACGCAGCCAACAACAACGGGGGTACCAGCGGTGATGAAATTTATACCGACGCAATATCCCTTTTGGAATCCAGCCCCTCTTACACGATTTCAGGTCTGCTTCAATACGACAATACTGCTAGAACCGCCGTGGTCAACAGCACCGTACGCCTTTTGGGAACAGGGGGCAATGTTCTTCAGACCACCACCACCAACGCATCGGGGCAGTACACCTTCAGCAATGTGGCTAGCGGCTCTTATTCTGTTACGGCACTGAGCAACAGGCCATGGGGTGGGGTTAGTTCGGCAGATGCTTTGCTCATTACCCGTCAATTCAATAACACAGTGAATTTAAGCGGACTGCGTATCACATCTGCCGATGTGAACGGTTCGAATTCTGTCAGTTCCGCCGATGCTCTTCTGGTTTCACGCAGGGTGGCGGGACTCATTGGTTCTTTCGCGGCAGGGGATTGGAAATTTGAAACTATTTCCGTCAATATCACCAACGCAAACATTACGCAAAATATTCGCGGTATCTGTGTGGGCGATGTAAATGCATCCTATCAGCCTCCCACCGCTCGCTTTGCCTCCTTGGACTTGGAACAGGGTTCGATTGAAGTCATTCCCCCGGAGGGCTTATGGGTCCCGCTAAGCCTCTTAGACCTCAGTTCCAAGCGGAATCTTGAAATAGGTTCGGTTACTTTGGACCTGCATGCCCCACAAGGATGGCAAATTGAAGGTATACGTTCGACATTGAACGGAATGAATCCTGAATACAGTATCGAGGGAAATCGTTTGCGACTTTCGTGGTTTAACGTTGCAGGAATGGTTATTGGTCGTGATGAGCCCATTTTGTATTTGAAAGTGGTTCAGGAGCAAGGTCAAGATTTACATAATACCTGGACTTTATCCGGGGTTTCTGAGTTTACCGACACGGAAGGTGGCACGCTAGGTGCCTTAACTGTTTCATTGCCAAGACTGAAATCGGGTCAAGGAGATCCTCTTTGGAAAATTCAACCCGTTTATGGCAGTGGTCAGGGTGTTCAGGTGAAGGTGAGCGGTCTAGGAACCTTGCAGTTAACGGCCATAGACCTTCTTGGGAAGGTATTGGATCGCAGAACCCTGCATCACAGCAACGATTACAGCGAAGTGGTCATACTCCCCGTAGGTACAACAATGGTTAGTGGGGTTCCTAATGGGCCAAATCAAAGCCCTACCCTTGTCCGTTTGGCCTTTTGAGACTACCGGGCACACTTAGTTGACTCGGTTAGGAACGATAGTAACCCCCTTATCACGGTATATCTTGATCTAAACGCAGCGATAGGTATAATTTCAAAAGTTTATTAAATTTGAGAAAATCTAAAGTCTATGCCTTTCACTCCAATTTTTGCTTGTCTTCGGGGAACCCTGGTGATTCATTTCAAGGTCCAAGGCCTATTTAGTCGATTATTAACGGTATCCCTAACAGGGTTTATCGCTTCGATCTTTGCATTAGGTGATTCAGAAGCTCAGACATCACCAATTCGTTGTTATACCCATGAGCATCACCAGGCAAGAATGCAGCAGGGACAGCATTGGGAATTGGAACAAATTTTTGAACAATGGATGTCCAATAGGATCGCTGAAAATTCTTCGAATATTCGGCCGGAAGTTGTTTACAATATCCCGGTTGTTTTCCACGTAATTTATGAGAATGCCTCCGACCCATGGAATATTTCTACTGCGCAAATTCAATCGCAGGTGGACGTCCTGAACGAAGATTTCAAACGCCTTAATGCGGACACCATGAATGCTCCAGCGAATTTCAGAGCCGTTGCAGCGAGTTCCGATATTAATTTTTGTTTGGCTCAGCGGGATCCACAAGGTAACCCCACTACAGGGATAGTGCGTTGGCAATATCCCCAATCAGCTTCATGGTCCACTTCCTCCATTGATGGCACCATTAAACCTGCTACGATTTGGGATCCAACACGTTATTTCAATATTTGGGTGGTTAATATTTCCGGAGGTATACTGGGTTACGCTCAGTTCCCCCTTTCCTCGGGCCTCGCAGGAATGCCAAGTTCAGGACCGGCCAATACCGACGGCGTTGTCCTGGCGTACAATTCAGTAGGTAGGCCACCTGCCAATCCGTTTACGGGCGCCTATAACAAAGGACGTACGGCCACCCATGAGGTAGGTCACTGGTTGGGTCTCCGTCATATTTGGGGGGATGGTACTTCTTGTAGTGCTACAGATTATTGTGCGGATACCCCCCCATCGGACGCAGCTAATTATGGCTGTCCTACGACACATTCCTCTTGCACTGGTCCGGATATGGTTCAGAACTATATGGATTATTCTGATGATAATTGCTTGAATTTGTTTACCTACAATCAGGTTCAAAGGATGTGGACTGTATTGGCCAACAGCCCTCGTAGAGTTTCTTTGCTCACGGCCAATTCATGCCAATCCGTGGTTGTGACCCCTGGGCCTTTGACCGCAGCCTTTGTAGCAAGCGATACACTTGCTAATTTTGGAGGCGTATTAGATACCATTCAACTTACCGATCAGTCTGTTGGAGTTCCAAGCACTAGATTATGGACAATTACACCCTCCTCAGGGTGGGCTTTTGTGTCAGGATCATCCGCTACGAGTGCCAATCCCCGTCTTTATTTCAATACTGTAGGTCAATACAGCGTGAAGCTTAAGGTCACTAATGCCTTTGGATCCGACTCTTTGACAAGAAATAATTATATACGCGCCAGGGCTTCGGCATGTGTATCGGGTGCAACGGATTCTGCGGATACACGCATTGCTTCTTTTGCATTTGCTGGAATCACAAATACTTATCCTACAGGCACAGGGAATTGCGCAACCTACACCGATCGGACTGGTTCGCCTCCTTTTCAGGTTACGCTGGGTCAAACCTATTCCGCCACTATTACCAAAGGAACTTGCGGGGCTAATTATGCGGCTTATGCCAAAGTCTTTATAGACTTTAATCGAAATTATACCTTTGAGTCCAATGAATTGGTGATGGGGGGAAGTCTTGCCAACACGGCCAACGCCACATTGACGTTGAATAGTATTCCTATTGGAACACCGGCAGCGACTGCCGGCTCATCCTTAATGAGAGTAGTCCTTCAAGAAGGTGGTTCAGCGACATTAACCCAGGCATGCGGTACCTACCAATGGGGTGAAACTCAGGATTATATGGTTCAAATCAATGGAGTTGTCACGGTACAACCAGTGAGCGGTGTTGTAACTTACAGTAATTCGGCAAATACTCCAATTGCCTCGATTAATGTTCGTCTTTTGACCGTGCCCGGAGGGATTCAGGACGCGCAGACGACCACCGCAGCGAATGGTTCTTATTCCATGAATGCCTACACCAACGGTGTAAGGTCCTTCTCTCTCAACACATCGCGCACAATTGGTGGCATCAACGCCACCGATGCATTGCAGGCGAATTTACATTTTTCGAATACACAGCCTTTATCGGGATTACGTCTAAGAGCTGCAGATGTCAACGCCTCGAATTCGGTAAATGCCTCCGACGCTTTGGTCATTACAAGATATTATTCCAATTTAATAAGCACGTTTCCGGCGGGCAATTGGGTCTTCGATACGGCTACCATCACCACTACTGGTGCGGCCATCACACGCAATCTCAAGGCTATCTGCTTCGGTGACGTTAATGGGTCTTTCATCCCGGCCGCAGCGAGACAGGGTTTTGGTTCCTTTAATCTGTTGGAGAACTCCATAAATCCAAGTGATTTCTCTGAGTATGACCATACAGGTTATTTTGAGGACCAAAACGCAGTTACTGTTCTCAGGGCGTCAGGTCCTGCCAGGGTGGGGGCACTCTCCCTTGATTTAGCTTGGCCTGATTTCTTGGGTCAACCTACTGTGGTGTCGCATTTGGGCGATCAAGAGGTGGTCTATGCCCGCACCGGTGGTCGTCTTCGTTTGGCGTGGAACGATGTGAAAGGCGCTGAGATTCATGATGGACAAGTGGTTTTGGAAATACATCATTCTTGCGGACAGCTCCCCACATCTTGGTCCTGGGATGTTGGTGCTGGTTCGGAATGGGCAAATCCTTTAGCTCAAATTTTGCCGGAGTTAGGTCTGCGAATACCAGTTCCGCACAAAACCTTCAATAGTTCTGAAATTTACTTTTATCCTAACCCTACCGAAGGCAAAGTTCAGGTTGCTCTCCCTGCAAACTTAGTTTCGCAAGTGAGTTCTATTTTGAAGGTCTGCAATTCACTTCATTGGGTCGTTCGGGATTTATCCGGTAAGGTTCAAGGCACGTACCCCTTTGATGCAGCATGGAATATAGGAGATTCTCCAAGGAAATCAGTAGCATCTCAGACAACGACGGTTTTGGATTTAGGACAAATCAAGGCTGGCATTTACATGGTCGAATTGAATGGCCCTACAGGTGAATCGTTTACTAAGCCTTGTCGCCTGGTTCGTCGTTGATGGATCTTAGTCTAGATTGGTGGGAATGGATTCCCAAAGCAGTTTGGAGAATAGGGGGGCGTTATACCCTTTTTGCGGGTGTGGCTTTCTTGATTTTTTATGTTTGGAAAAAGAATGCTTTTCAATCTCGTAAAATCCAATCTCGTTTTCCAAAGTTGGCGGATTACCAAAGGGAGATAGGGTATTCTGCCCTTACCATTTTGATTTTTGGTGTTGTGGCTACTTTTTTGTTACAAAGCACAGCGATACGCCCTTACACGCTGTTGTTACAGTCCCCTGATTTTTATGGCTGGTGGTATTATGTTCTGGTTTTTCCGGTGATGCTATTGGTGCATGACGCCTATTTCTATTGGGCGCATCGGTGGATGCATTTGCCTTTTTGGTACCGCAAAGTGCATACAGTTCATCATCGTTCTACCAATCCTTCGCCATGGGCAGCATACGCTTTTCATCCGTGGGAGGCGCTCCTTGAGATTGGTATACTACCTTTTTTTATGTTTGGCCTACCGGTGCACCGAACCCATATTCTGTTGTTTTTCCTCTTCATGATTGCTTACAATGTATACGGTCATCTTGGCTTTGAATTGTACCCTCAAGGCTTTGAAAAAACCAAAATAGGACGTTGGGTCAATACTTCCCGTCACCACAATCTGCATCATTCCCGTTTCACGGGAAATTACGGATTGTATTTTTTGTTCTGGGATCGATGGATGGGAACCCTGCGCACGGATGAGGCTGCCAAGGAAAGGCATACGAAAACATAGACAATTAATATCTTTATCAAAAAATAAAAAATGTCCCGAACAAATCACGAAATTGATTACCGGATTTACGGTGAAGAAATGCAATGTGTGGAGATTGAACTGGATCCCCAAGAGACCGTGATCGCCGAGAGCGGGGCATTTATGTTCATGGATCCGGGGATTGAAATGCAAACCATTTTCGGGGATGGATCTTCGCAGCAACGGGGCTTTTTGGGCAAGCTCATGGGGGCAGGGAAGCGCCTGCTTACGGGGGAGTCCTTGTTCATGACGGCTTTCACTCATCTGGGTCAAGGAAAATCCCGTGTGACCTTTGCAGGACCCTATGCAGGTAAGATCATTTGTTTGGATCTGCAGGTTTTGGGCCAAAAGATCATCTGCCAGAAGGATTCCTTCCTTTGTGCGGCCAAAGGGGTGGCGGTTGGTATCGAATTTCAACGCCGTTTGGGTACAGGGCTTTTTGGGGGCGAGGGTTTCATTATGCAGAAGTTGGAGGGTGATGGCCTGGCCTTTGTGCATGCCGGGGGTTATATATTGGAAAGGGATTTGCAACCCGGTGAGGTACTGAGGGTGGATACCGGTTGCATCGTAGCCTTTACGTCCGATGTGGATTATGATATCCAAATGGTTCGTGGCGTTAAGAATATGATGTTTGGGGGTGAAGGCTTGTTTTTTGCATCCTTGCGTGGTCCTGGCCGGGTTTGGTTGCAAAGTCTTCCCGTTTCGCGCCTCGCCGCTAGGATTCTTAGTTACGGTTCACCGGGTGGTCGTCGCGAGGAGGGTTCTATTTTGGGCGGTTTGGGTAATTTGCTTGATGGGGATTGATACCTATGGTTTTTAGACATTTGCTCCTTGGCTTCGTAGGCTTTTTGTACTTAGGTCTTGGTATAGAAGGGGGGTATGCTCAATCCAAGAAGGAGAAGGCCATCACTCTTGGGAATCTACATCCAAGGATCATAGATTCGGATCCCAAAATTATAATGTTAAATTACCACGCCTATGATGCAGGGTATAGCGTGGAGGATGTACAGCCCGCATGGGTGGGTTATCGTTTGAATCGAAATCGTGTGGGCGGCTTTGTTGAACGCACCAACAAATTTCAGCGTGAGCCCCGATTGGCGGGTTCGGACGCCAGCGACCGTGATTTTGCGGGTTCCGGCTTCGACAAAGGTCATTTGGTACCGGCTGCCGACATGGCCTGGTCGGTGCAATCCATGATGGAGAGTTTTTCCTACGCCAACGTAAGTCCTCAGAGTATTGGTTTCAATCGCGGGATATGGAAAAGGCTCGAATCCCAAGTAAGGGACTGGGCCGCCGACCTACAAGTGAACGATACAATGGGGTTGCTCGTATGGTCAGGACCGGTGCTCAGGGGAAATTCACGTCTTTCGACTTTTGGTCGTTTGCGCATACCGGAGGCTTTCTACAAAGTGGTTTATCATCCAGGTGAAGAACGTGTCGCAGCATTGCTACTTCCGCATTTAAGTTCCATATCATCCTTAGAAGGGTATCTGCTTAGTGTTGACAGCTTGGAAAAAGTGACTGGAATGGATTTCTTGAGGGGATTACCTGATCAAATAGAGGAACGTCTTGAAAGGAATGTATGCGAGTCGTGTTGGACTTGGTCCACCAAGGCGGGCACTTCGAGCCGCAAATCAAGTGGAAATCAATCCCCGACGTCTGACGCTATGTCTTGTTCTGGAACCACTAAGGCAGGTAAACCCTGTAGAAACAAGACCCGAGATTCCTCAGGGTATTGCCACCATCATCGTTGAGCAGTCGCGAGGTCCAATAAAAAGGCAAATTCCAGCGCATCGTCTTTGAGGGCATTATAGCGTCCGGATTTACCGCCATGCCCTGCTTCCATATCCGTAACCAAGTAAATACACCGGTCAGCGGCCGACAGACCTTGCGCCACCGATTGATCCTGCGCGTCCCGCAGTTTAGCAACCCATTTGGCAGGCTCCCAGTAGTGTACCTGTGAATCGTGTAGGCCGGTTGTTACCAGCAGGTGTGGATAGACCACAGGCCGAACATTATCGTAAGGGGAATACGATAACATATAACGATAGTAGGTTTCGTCGTTGGGGTTGCCCCACTCATCGTATTCCGAAGTGGTCAAAGGAATGCTTGCGTCCAGCATGGTGTTGATTACGTCTACAAAAGGAACGCCTGCAATCACCCCTTTCCACAGGTCGGGCCTAATGTTCATCACGGCGCCCATCAGCAAACCGCCTGCACTTCCGCCCATTGCGTACAACTGCCCTGTCTCGCAATAGCCTAATGAAAGCATGGCTTCACCACAGGCAATGAAGTCGGTGAAAGAATTTTTCTTGTTGAGAAGTTTGCCGTCCTCGTACCATGCACGGCCCATCTCCTCGCCGCCTCGGATATGAGCGATAGCAAATACCCAGCCCCGGTCCAGCAAACTCAAACGATTCATGCTGAAATAGGCTTCCATGGTTATACCGTAACTTCCGTATCCATAGAGCAAGGTTGGGTTGCCTTCTTTGCGACGCAGGTCTTTCTTGTACACCAAGGATACCGGAATTTCAGTACCGTCCGAGGCCTTGACCCAAATGCGTTCCGACTGGTAATCCGAAGGCTGATGACCACCAACCACCTCTTGGGTCTTGAGGATACGTTCACTGCGCTTGGCCATATCATAGGCCACTATCCGAGTTGGGGTGGTGAGAGAGGAATACGAATAACGGAGTTCTGCGCTGTTGTAATCTCTATTGATCTCGGTGCCCACGGTGTAGACGGGATCCGGGAAGGCCAGGTAATGATCATCGGATCCGTCCCAGCGTTGCACCCTTAATTTTTTGAGTCCCGCTTCCCGCTCTTCGATGACCAAGTAATCGCTAAAAATCTCAATTCCTTCCAAGCGTACCTTGGGGCGATGGGGAATTACTTCTTGCCATTGATCAGGTTTCACAGAACCAACAGCCGATTTCATTAACCTGAAGTTTAAAGCTTTGTAGTTGGTAAGAAAATAAAATTCTTTGTTATAGTCTTCTACTGAATATAGTAGGTCTTTCTGGCGTGGGCTGATAATCCTGAAAGCGTCATCAGGCTTATCGGCTGGGAGATAGCGTTGCTCCGCGCTCAAGGTGCTTGAGCTTAGGATATAAAGGAAGTCTTCGGATTTCCCGGCAAAGACATAGGTGCTGAAGGTTTCGTCCGTCTCCTTGAAGATTAATTCTTTGCGGGTTGCATCCTGCCCAAGCCGGTGTTTCCAAATGCAATCAGCACGCAGCGTCTGGGCATCCGATGTTCCAAAGAAAATTGTCCGGTTATCCGCAGCCCATGCGGCGGAGCCGTTTGCCGGAAATACACGATCCGGCAGGTCCATCCCGGAGCGAAGGTCTTTCACACATAAGGTGTATTGGCGCCTGCCCACGGTATCCATGAAGAACAGGAGGTATCGATTGTCGGGGCTAACTTTAAGTCCCGTAACATTGAAATACCCATGACCCTCGGCATAGCGATTGGCATCGAGCATGATTTCCTCCGGGGCCTCCATGCTGCCTAGCCGTCGGCAATAGACTGCATAATCCTGACCCTTCTGCACCCTGGAATAATACCAATACCCTTTCGAGAAATAGGGGACATTGCGATCGTCCTCCTTAATCCTCCCTTTCATTTCCTCAAAGAGCTTGGCTTGCAGGTCCTTGGTATGGGCAAGTTTGGCTTCTGCATAGGTATTCTCGGCGCGCAGGTAATCCAGGACCTCCGGATTTTCGCGTTGATTAAGCCAGAAATAAGGATCAACCAGGGTATCCCCGTGCACAACGGTGGTGTGCGGTATGGGTCGAACATCGGGAGGGGTTATGTTTTGCGCTTGGCTGGTATTCATGTTGGTGACAATAAAGGAAGAAACTGCAAGTGCAGTCAACATGGGAAGAACTCGAAAGTTTAATAGGGATTGCATAAGGGGTCAATTTAGAAATTTCTATAGGCTTATGGTGAGGGATAGGTTCGTCAAAGATCCTCACGGAAGACCTCGATGGATTTGGTCACTTTCACGAGGTCCGTAAAGCGACCTTCGTAGCGGGTGGCTTTGACCATATGGTTATCTATCCAATGGTAATTACCGCCTCGGGGTTTGTTCATGAGCAGTCCGTGGTACTTGAAGCCTCTGCTTTGGAGCCAGGTCTCGGTGATTTCCCGCAAATTCTCGGTACGGCTCGTAAAGAAGGTGATGATATGCCCTTCATCGTACCAGCGGTTGCAGGTTTCCAGGGCATCGGGGTAATGAGCGCAATCTTTCATGCGTTCCGGTTCCTCATTAGGTACGTCATCGCAGATGGTGCCGTCAATGTCAATCAGGTAATTTTTGACTCCTTCGGGGAGTACAGGACTGGCCAATCGTCCGTCGATGGCCCTTTTTGCATTTAACTTTTCCATTTCGTATTGGCGAAGCTCAAAAGTAGGTTAAAGGAATTATTTATTTCAAAATAGGTTAATGGGGAGTATTCATCTCTAACTTTCAAACAATTATATCATTTTTTATTTAGTTATGAAAATAGTGCCCAACCGATTGGGAGTTAAACTCGTCATTTTTTGGGCTTTTTGGACCTTTATAAGCCAACATTCAGCGTTTTCCCAGACATTATTACCGATGCAGAATCGGATGTTTTCTTCTTCCGTTTGCCAAAGGGATACCGTGGTTGTGGCGATTAGGTCCAATAATTCGCCCAGTTTGGATTCATTGTCGATGGCCCTGCTGATAGACACCAATTTGTTTGTTTGGATTGGATTCAATCAAGTTCATTCCTTTATTAATCCTGCAAGTATTCAGGTTTCATTGGGTAATCCTCTCCGTTTTTCCTTTCAATCCAATCCCGGGGATACGGTAGCAACGGGGACTCATACCTGGATTCATTTACTCTTGTTGCCCAAACAAGCAGGGCTCTTGTCTATCCCATGGGATACCGCTGGATCTGTAACCTTGGATAGCTTAGGTCAACCTTATGAAGCCGTACAGTGGTTCAATGGCGCATTAGTAGTAAATCCCGTTCTACGAACGGTATTGCCTCGGATTATTTGCGAGGGAGATAGTTCAGTGTTCGGGGGAATTTCTTATTTCGTATCGGGCGCTTATTACGATACCTTGCAATCAACCTTGGGCTGTGACTCCATCACCGAACTTCGCCTAACGGTTTTATCCGACAGTGTCGTTCGTGCTACAAGGGGAATATGCTCCAACGGCACAATATTTTGGGGTGGCATTACCATAATCCAGCCGGGGCTTTATATCGATACCTTGGTAAATGCAGCGGGTTGTGACTCGATCATTCATTTGACGGTCAACCTTTTGCCCAATTCATCGTATGACCTCTTTGACACGCTGTGCGCAAACCAATTTTATATTTTCCTTGGAGATACCATTACGAATACAGGCATTTATCCTCGCATCGTTACTGCATTCAACGGTTGCGATTCAACTGTGGTTTTGCATCTTCATGTAATCCCCGTACCGAGTATTAGTTTGACTGCTTCGGTTTGCCAAGGTTCGCCCTTCAATTTTGGTGGAAGCCTAGTTTCCACTTCATTGCCGGGGCTTTTTTCGATCTCCGATACCTTGTTGTCAGGATTAGGTTGTGATTCTATCGTGAACATGAGTTTAAGAATTTGGCCAACAAATTCCGATACCACCAGGGCAGAAATTTGCGATGGGGACACGTATACTTTTAATAATGTTAATCTTATTACCTCCGGCGTCTACTGTGATACCCTGGTTAATCAATTCGGTTGTGATTCATTTAGAATTTTAATTCTTTCGGTTCGTCCTCAAGTCAGGCGGATTCTATTGGATACGCTTTGCCCCGGTCAAACCATTTCATTTGGCAATGCAACAATCAGTTTACCAGGCCTATACAACGATACCTTGACCAATCAATTTGGCTGTGATTCTATTGTTCAATTGACGTTGATTGGAGGAAACCGTGACACGGCCAGTTTAGCTGCTTCTATCTGTCAAGGGTCATCTTATTTATTCAACGGACTATCGTTGACCTCTGCCGGAGTCTATAATTCAGTTTTTGTGAATCGTTGGGGATGCGATTCATTGGTTAATCTTACCCTGACCGTTTCCCCAACCTATCTTCTAGTATTTAATGACACCCTTTGTGCAGGAGATACCTTGTATTTGGGCAATTTGCCCGTAACCCAATCAGGCCTTTATACGGATTCACTTCGGAGTTCTTTAGGTTGCGATTCCATAATTAGGAGAAACGTGTTTTTTAGGCCGCTTCCGAGTTCGGTTCAGAATTTTTCCTTGTGTGCTGGAGATACACTTTGGATTAATGGGATTCCTTATTTTTCTGCGACTTCTTTCTTGGATACTATTCCGGGTAGCCTATGTGATTCTTTGGTTGGTTTTCACATTACAGTAGACACTTTTCCGACAAGATTTATTCATCTTACCCTATGCCCCGGGCAGTCATACACCTGGAACGGTTTAGTCTTAAATCATGCAGGGCTTTATTATGACACGTTAAACGTCGCCAACGGCTGTGACTCTTTATTGGTTTTGCAGTTAAACTATGTGACCCCCAGGTCGATTCAGACAAGTCAACGGATATGCCAAGGTGATTCTGTTTGGTGGGGTTCTGTTTATTTGTTTTCTAGCGGAATTTATCAAGATACCGTTCGATCCTACAGGGGTTGCGATTCATTATGGTTATCTCTTCAATTGAATGTCCACATTCCTTTCCGAGATACTTTATCCGATACAGTTTGTTTCTATGAATCCTATATTTTCGGTTCCGATACCCTCAGGCAAAGCGGGATCTATTCGGATACTGTCGCCGGTGTAACAGGATGCGATTCAATTCATGTTTTATTTCTTCATGTTAGGCCTTCGGTGGATACCACCATTCATGTTACCTACCCGTTTGGGACCTATTATCAAGTGGCTAATTATACCTTTAATACCACAGGTCGGTTTGTGGTAAGGTTTCCGTTATCCAACGGATGTGATTCTACGGTGACTTTAAATTTACTCATTGAGCCCCCCATTTTCGGTGGTAGTGGTGGAGTTGGTCCGGGGTTTGGCGGCGGTGGAGGAAATTGCGGACCAGGGTTTGGCTATCGACCCTATACCACGGTCATTGAAGATGTTTACGGATGTATTGGGGATACCGTAGAAGTACCAATTTGGATCTATAACTCAACGGGAGTTGCTGCGATCACCCACACCATTAATCTGGATTCCAATAAGGTTAGATTTGTTGGAGTAAGTTCGATTCTTCCAAATATTAACAATGGTTCAATTGCTTTTAATGCAGCTTCTTTTAGTACCCCCAACGGGTCACTTTATCAATTTCGATTTGCTTGGTTCGATACGACCGCACTTAGTTTTGGTGCAGCTGTTTTGTACAAGGTTCGACTTTTAATTATTGATTCTGCTCGATCGGATTTAGCATGGGATATATTGAATACAGGACAATGCGAATACGGTAACCTTGCAGGTTCTCCAATTGCCAGTGCAATTTGGTATAATGGCTTATCGCATGGAGGTGTGCGATTGTTCAAAAGGGAAGCGAGTCTATGTCGAGGTCAGTCCTACCAGTTTTATGGACGTTCATTGTCTGCATCTGGGGTTTATGTTCAAAATGTTCGAAGTTCTGTAGTTGGATGCGATTCGCTAATTTATTTAAATTTGTGGGTTAATGATAGTATTGGTAGACAGTTGAGCTGGGTAATTTGTAGTGGTGATCAAGTTTCTTTCAATGGAAATAATCATATACAAACACCCGGTATTTATCATTACCGTGGCACAAGCTATCTCGGATGTGATTCTTTGGTATCCATGACTTTGTCCGTCCTCCAAAATTCATCGCATACGATACACGATACAGTGCCTTTTGGGACACTGTACAGGGTTGGGCCTTTCTTTTTTGATAGACCAGGTACGTACACTACGATTCTTCGTTCAGCCAACGGCTGTGATTCTGTCCTCACCTTGCATATTGTTTTTTCATCTAACGGAAGGATAATTACTTCTGTTGGCGGTAATTATGGTTTAGTTGGGGATACTGTTTTGGTTCCTGTAACAATTACCAACCGAACTGTGTTTAATGGATTTTCATATCTTATTGATTATGATTCTTCTCTCCTCCATTTTGTTGGATTAGATTCTATAGCCTCTGTTTTTGCTGGAGCATTACGATGCGCGGATACCATTCGATTAACTCCTGCCGGTCTTCGTAAGAATGTTTTTATTGATGGAAATTTAGCTAACTTGGTTGCAACGAGGACCTTAAATGCAGGGTATTTGAAGTTTAGAATAATGCGTCCTGGGCCGGCTTTGCTTAGTTGGGTGATTGACTCAAACTTGGGTAGTAAATACCGTGATCTATCTGGTAATTATTTGGATTCTTGCATTTGGGTTAATGGCTGGGTTTACGGAGGGGCTACTCACCGCTTGGTCAGTGATACCATATGCAGGGGTTCCAATTATCAATTTGGAATTCAATCCTTGGACAGTTCTGGGATATACATGAGCAGTCAGTTTTCTGCTACAATGGGGGACTCTTTAACGACTTTGAAGTTAATTGTACTGGATAACTCCGATTCACTCGAAATATCTTTAAACTCTACTCGAGATTCCTTAAAATTAAACGGTGTTTATAGTTCGGTCTCATGGTATCGGGACTCTATACTTCAGCCGTTCTATGGGAATACCATGCCTATTTTAAGAAGTGGATCGTACGCTTATTATGCGATTGGGCATTCTACACTTTGTGGGAATGACACTTCCAATGTAATGGTTTGGCCTTCTGCTTCCGTCCGAGAGCAGCTTTCCTCAGGAGCAGGGGCATGGATTTTGTATCCTAACCCAAATTCAGGCCGTATGTACTTACGCAAAAAGGATGATCGTTGTCATGGAGCTTGGAGGTTGTCTATTCAAGACCATACCGGTAAAAAAGTTTTAGAAAGATTAATCCACGCTTTTGAAAACCAATGTGAAATTGCACTTGATGCAGAAAATCTCAAGCCTTCTGTATACATCTTGACCATAATGGACGATCAATATTCGGTTTGGCATGCGAAAGTGATCATCCAATAACCAGGGAATCCCCTGGTCATTGAATGTCGGGGTGAGAGGATTCGAACCTCCGACCACACGCCCCCCAGACGTGTACGCTAACCGGACTGCGCTACACCCCGATGACCGTCAAACGGTCCCCGGCTTGAGCCGGGTCGCAAATATACACCGATGCAGTGACGTAGCAAGGCCAAAGGTTCTGCTAGCCGATCTACACGTTTATGAGCGGATAATGCCCTGCTTATGGCTATTTTGCGCTTGCAATTGGGATATAAAGCGATGAAAGTACTGGTTACAGGGGCCAACGGCTTGTTGGGGCAGAAGTTGCTCAATCGTTTGGTTAAAGAGCTTGGTTTTCAAATTATGGCAACCGGCCGTGGGGAGCATCGTCTTTTCGGAAAGCATAGGTCGAGCTACACGTACAGGTCCTTGGATGTCACTAGCCGTGACGCGGTCAGGGATTTTATGGCAGAGTATAGACCCGATTGTGTGATACATACAGCGGCCATGACGCAGGTGGACGATTGTGAGAAAGACCATAGCGCTTGCCGTTTGAACAACGTGGATGCGGTTCGTTTTGTGGCCGAGGCTTGTGAACCCTGGGGAACGCATTTGATTCACTTGTCCACCGACTTTGTTTTTGATGGTAGGACTGGCCCTTACCTGGAAGAGGATGAACCCAATCCCCTCAGTATTTATGGGCATTCTAAGGCCGATGCCGAGCAGATTGTGTTGCAATATTCGGGTCCATGGTCTATAATTCGTACTGTATTGGTTTATGGTTTGGCGGCTGATATGAGCCGGTCCAATATTGTATTGTGGATCAAAAAGTCGTTGGAAGAAGGCCGTGAAATTCGTATAGTTTCAGATCAATTTCGTACTCCCACTTTGGCGGAAGATTTGGCAGAGGGCTGTTGTAGGGTGGCTCTGCGAAAAGCCACTGGCATCTACAACATTAGCGGGGGGGAGTACATGTCGGTGCTCGAGATGGCGAGGCGTATTGCAAGGTATTTTCAATTAAACGAGAAATTAATCGAGCCCACAACTTCCTTGGAATTGGGACAGGCTGCCTCAAGGCCACTCTTGAGTGGCTTCATCATTGACAAGGCCCGGCGTGATTTAGATTACGTGCCTCATACCTTGGAAGAAGGTATTTCCTTGATTTTGGAGCAATTTGCTGCTCAATCACCAAACATAGAACGTATAGCCCCTTAAAAATTATTTATGAGTAGCAACCAAGAATCCTGGGGATCCCGATTGGGTCTAATTCTCGCCATGGCGGGCAACGCTGTGGGTTTGGGTAATTTTCTGAGATTCCCAGTACAAGCTATCCAAAACGGGGGAGGGGCTTTTATCATCCCCTATTTGGTGTGTTTTTTGTTAATGGGTATTCCTTTGTTATGGGTTGAGTGGGCGACTGGTCGATTTGGGGGGAAGAAAGGCAACCATTCAACTCCCTTCATCTTGCATGAGCTGGATCCTAAGCGTGCCCTTTGGAAATACGTGGGCGTTTTTGGGATATTCACGAACATTGCGGTCGCCGCTTACTATTGTTACCTTGAAAGTTGGACCCTGAATTATGTGTGGATGTTTATTCAAAGTGGCTTTAATGGCATGGGGCAGGATGGGGTTGCGAGTTATTTTGATGGCTACATAAGCATGGATCAAAATCATACCGCCATTTACTTTTGGTTACTATGCCTATTTCTTAATACCTACATTCTCTCCAAAGGCTTGTCGGGTGGTGTGGAAAAAGCGGCCAAGGTTGGCATGCCTCTACTTCTCTTGTTTGGTTTGTTTTTGGCTTACAAAGGCATCACCCTCAAAGCCGGAGAATTCGGGGCCTTATTGGATGGCACGATTGGTCTAAATTATCTGTGGACCCCTAATTTTGATTCTATTTGGAGCACCAAGGTTTGGTTGGCTGCCGCTGGTCAAATCTTCTTTACGCTGAGTGTGGGCATGGGTTCAATACAATGTTATGCTGCCTATGTTCGAAGTAAACAAGACATTGCTTTGAATGCCATGTCCGCAGGCTGGATGAATGAGTTTGTGGAGGTTGTCTTGGGCAGCTCAATTCTCATCCCGATTGCAATCGGTTACCTGGGTGTAGATCAGGTGGTTGAATTGACCAAAAGTGGTGGACTGGGATTGGGATTCAAAACTTTGCCCTATTTGTTTACCCAATGGGGTCCATTGATGGGCGCTGTAGCTGGTATTTGTTGGTTTGGTCTTTTGTTCTTTGCGGGTATAACTTCTTCTTTGGCTATGGGTACACCGGTTATGGCATTTTTGAGGGATGAATTTGGATGGGGCAGGGGAGCCTCGGCCTGGGCTTTTGGGCTAATCGTTATGGTGTTGGGTGCACCGACGGTTTTCTTTTACAACGAAGGCGTTTTTGATGAATATGATTATTGGGCAGGGACGGTTAGCCTGGTGCTTTTTGCTTTGCTTGAGGTGATTTTGTTTGCTTGGGTTTTTGGTATGGACAAAGGCTGGAAGGAAATCAATGAAGGGGCAGACATGAAAATTCCTATAGTTTACCGTTTCATTATTCAATATGTTACCCCTCTCATCTTATTGGCTGTGTTTATAGGATCGTTGCCTGATATCATATCCAAAATACAGAACCCGGGGAATGGGTATGTGCAAGGGGCAAGGCTGCTTTTGCTTGCCCTCTATGCAGGGATAGCTTATGCCGTATATCTGGCCTACCGTCGCCGTAAAGCACGGACTTAGTGATTTTTTTTTGGAACTTACCATTTTATATCAGATTTATGACGACTATTGCTTTGATCACCCTTTTGCTATCTCAAGGAATTGTTACAGCCTTCACGATATATTTCCTGTGGAAGGTGTTAAAGAGTCCTCCTGAATCTTTGGAGAATTCAACCAACGAAAATGAAGTAGATGCCGTCTAAGGCTTATGCTAAGAGGTTGGGTTCGTTCCATGTTCCGAATTGGAACGAAGGAGGCATTGGGTTTGGGGTTCTTGTCCCTGATGACTTGGGGCGTGCCTGCCCTCAGGGAATGGGCCTTGCAAAACGAAGGATCGGTAGAAGTTAAGGACCCTTATCTGCTGGGATTGGTTCAAGAAGTACGTGATGAGGAGAGGCTGAACCGAAAACTTATTCAAGAAGGGAAATTATTTCATGCCAAGCTTAGACCTGGGGAACATATTGAATTGAACAGGGCAGACACGAACGATCTGATGCGATTACGAGGGGTTGGGCCTTCATTAGCGCGAAGGATTTGGATTTATCGTAATAGGCTAGGCGGGTTTATTCATTCACATCAATTGTTGGAAGTTTACGGAATGGACAGTATCACCTTCGAGGTTATTCAGCGGTATATAACATTGGAAAGCTCTTTGATTCAGCAAATGAGCATCAACAAAGCGGATGTGGAGGTTTTGTCCGATCACCCTTATGTAGGTTGGTCGCTTGCAAAGCGTATGGTGGCCTACCGTCGCCAACATGGACCGTATCATACAAAGGACGAACTTTTCCAAATTTTAGGTACGGATTCTTTGCAATGGATAAAGGCATTTCCTTACCTAAAGCCTTAATTAAAGAGGCCTACAGCTGTACGCGATGGATTCCGTTTGGGCGTAATTTTACATCATGGATTTTAAGACCTCAGAAAGCACAACCATGATAGGCTCTTCCGTAAAGGAATTTGCGGCCCGTCGAATCAAGCCATTTTCCATGGAATGGGATGAAAGCCAAGAATTCCCTCGCGATTTGTTCAAAGAAATGGGTCAATTAGGCCTTATGGGCGTCCTGGTTCCTGACGCTTACGGTGGCACAGGCTTGGGTTACGAAGAATATGTTGAAGCGATTGTGGAATTGTCCAAAGCGGATCCCTCTATAGGGCTTTCCATGGCGGCTCATAATTCGCTTTGCACCGGCCATATCATGGCGTTTGGGGACGAGGAACAGAAGCGTCGCTGGTTGCCCCGATTGGCTTCGGGGGAATGGATTGGTGCATGGGGTTTGACAGAGCCCAATACTGGTTCGGATGCGATGCGGATGCTAACGACTGCCGTGGACAAGGGCGATCATTGGCTATTGAACGGTGCCAAATGTTGGATAACCCACGGTAATTCAGCAGAGGTCGCCGTGGTGATGGTAAGGACCGGAGAACTTTTGGATTCTCATGGGATTTCTGCTTTGGTTGTGGAGCGTGGTACCGAAGGTTGGCTACAAGGCCGCAAAGAGAATAAATTAGGCATGCGCTGTTCGGAGACCACAGAAATGATCTTCAAAGATTGCAAGGTCCCCAAGGAGAATCTATTGGGTAAAGTAGGGGACGGTTTTGTGCAGGCCATGAAAATTCTGGATGGTGGAAGAATCAGTATCGCCGCTTTGTCTCTGGGAATCGCCAAGGGGGCCTTGGAGGCGGCTGTTCGATACGCGGGAGAGCGTCAACAATTTGGGAAGCCTATTGCTGAATTTCAAGGAATTGCCTTCAAATTAGCAGATATGGCCACCGAAATAGAGGCGGCACATTTACTGACTATGGAGGCAGCGGCACTCAAGAATGAGGGAAAACCGGTGACCAAAGTCTCAGCAATGGCCAAATATTATGCATCCGAGGTTGCAGTTCGGGCATCCACAGAGGCTGTTCAAATCTTTGGTGGATACGGGTACACCAAAGATTTCCCTGTCGAAAAGTATTACCGTGATTCCAAGCTGTGTACGATTGGGGAAGGGACAAGTGAAATCCAAAAAATGGTCATCGCAAGGCAATTGTTCAAGGAATCTTGATTACATTTGCCCTCCTTATTCTTTAAGCATGCTCAAAATTGACCTCAAAGACAACGAAGCCGTAGACAAGGCCCTCAAGCGTTTCAAGAAGAAATTCGAGAAAACAGGGGTTCTTAAGGAATTGCGTGCTCGTCAGGCTTTCGAAAAGCCATCGATCAGGTCGCGTCAACAGCGATTGCGCGCGGTTTACCGCCAGCAACTCCTGCAGACCGACGTCGTCTAAGGACTGACATTAATTCTCTAAATTTGTGGTATCCATGGATTACCGCAACTTTCAGCGTTATTTAAGCTACGAGAAGAGGGTTTCCCCCCTCACCCTAGAAGCCTATGTTTTGGACTTAGACCAGGTTACTAGTTATTTGAAAGCAGATTGGAATTTGGAGGACGGTGAGTTTCCAACCACTCTGCATCTTCGTTCCTGGCTTATTGCTCTCATGGAAAAGGGGCTGCAACCAAGATCTATCAATCGCAAGATTTCTACTCTCAAATCCTATTTTAAATTTATGATCCGAGAAGGCTTGCACCCTGGCCCGGATCCCTGCAGAGCTCTCCAAAGGCCTAAAACTCCCCGAAATCTCCCTCGATCGGTGAGCATATCCTCGATGGAGTTGCTTCTGGAACAAGAATTGCCAGGAAATTTAATGGATTTAAGAGACCGCTGCGTTGTGGAATTGTTGTACGGCTGTGGGCTCAGAAGAGCCGAAATTATTCAGCTGAAATGGCAGGATTGGGATCGTTCCAATGCGCAGATTAAAATCACCGGCAAAAGATCCAAGGTTAGGATTTTACCCTTGACCAGGGAATTAATGGATATTTTGAGCCATTATCATCAAGCTTGTGAGCAAATGGGCATGGTGAACATTAGTCAAAGCTTTTTTGGCACTCCTAAGGGCGAGCCTATGTACCCAAAATTGGTAGGTGACATCGTGCGAAGGGCTTTGAGTAGGGTTAGCACCCAGGAACAGCGTAGTCCACACGTCCTAAGGCATAGCTTTGCTACGCATCTATTGGACAATGGGGCGGATCTTAACGCAGTCAAAACCTTATTGGGTCACGCAAATTTGGCGGCAACTCAAATCTACACCCACCAATCTATTGAAAAGTTAAAAGAAATTCACCGTAAAACACACCCCAAAGGATAAAGGCAATGCCTTTGTACGGCTCAGATTTACGCTTATTTTTTTGAATCTAGTGCTTTTTGATAAGTTTTTCAGTATCTTTGCATTCCTTTTGTCAAACCTATCGTTAGATCGGGTTTTATCGGGTCATACCGGGGCAAGGGGTCGTTCTTATAGCTTGCTGCGCCTCCTTAGCTCAGCTGGTAGAGCAACTGATTTGTAATCAGTAGGTCGCTGGTTCGAATCCGGCAGGAGGCTCGGATTCGGGGAGATACCAGAGTGGCCAAATGGGACCGACTGTAACTCGGTTGGGAAACCTTCGGAGGTTCGAATCCTCCTCTCCCCACCAGTGCAGGCAACATCATGCTTCACCATGCGGGAGTAGCTCAGTTGGTAGAGCGACAGCCTTCCAAGCTGTAGGTCGCGGGTTCGAACCTCGTCTCCCGCTCCAGAATCAGGAATCCAAGGATTTCTTGCTCAGGGGTGCTCTGTTCGGATTCATGCTTCCCTCGGAATCCGCTCCATCCACGCCAGCAGCGAGACATTTACCCGCCGTTGTAGCTCAGGGGTAGAGCACTTCCTTGGTA
>SYHX01000020.1 GCA_005799025.1 Bacteroidota bacterium
CCGAATAGCCAAGGAGCCAAGCCAGCCCCGAATAGCCAAGGAGCCAAGCCAGCCCCGAATAGCCAAGGAGCCAAGCCAGCCCCAGCCCAATAGGGGGAGAAGATTTTATCAGGAATTTTGACCCCTTTTTGCATTTGGAGGAGTCGATTTGGTGTTTTGGACACCACTTTCAGGGTATTTCAAAGGTCAAATCAGCATTTTTGTCATGCTAATTGGTTGTTTTGGCATAAGTAAAGGCGCTTTTGTCATATACAGACCTGCATTTTAGGGTTGGCATGGGCTTTGCAATGACTTAATCAAACCTAAACCAACAAATTTTATTCCTATGTCTAGCAAAATCACCCCAATTGCCGACCGGGTTCTCGTGGAACCCACTCCCGCCGAAGAAAAAACAGCAGGTGGTATCATCATCCCCGACACGGCCAAAGAAAAACCACAGCGTGGCACGGTTATCGCTGTAGGCCAAGGGAAGAAGGACGAGCCCATGACGGTGAAGTCCGGTCAAACCATACTCTATGGCAAGTATTCAGGAACAGAAGTTCAAATTGAAGGTAAAGATTACCTTATTATGAGAGAGTCTGACATCATGGCCATTCTTAGCTAAACCTTGAATAAGCCTGAAGATTATAATCCATCCAATATTTTTTCGATTTTTCAAAAACCTATCATTTTAAATTAATTTCCATACCATGCCTAGTAAACTCATTTATTTCGAATCCGACGCCCGCGATGCCCTCAAAAGAGGGGTGGATGCCCTGGCAAATGCCGTTAAAGTAACATTAGGTCCTAAAGGTCGTAATGTAGTCATTGACAAGAAGTTCGGAGCGCCAAATGTCACCAAAGATGGCGTAACTGTTGCCAAAGAAATCGAGCTCAAAGACCCCATTGAAAACATGGGCGCTCAACTAGTCAAAGAAGTAGCCTCCAAAACCGCTGATCAAGCGGGTGACGGTACCACGACAGCTACGGTTTTGGCCCAGGCCATGATTCGTGCAGGTCTCAAAAACGTGGCCGCTGGTGCTAACCCCATGGATCTCAAAAGGGGAATGGATAAAGCAACCTCAGCTGCGGTCAAAAGCCTGCGTACCCTCAGCATGGAAGTAGGGGATGATTTTTCGAAAATTGAACAAATTGCGACCATATCTGCAAACAACGATGCTGTCGTTGGTAAACTAATTGCAGATGCCATGCGTCGTGTGACCAAGGAGGGTGTGATCACCGTCGAAGAAGCCAAATCCACCGAAACCTATGTAGACGTGGTGGAAGGAATGCAATTCGACCGGGGTGATGTATCGCCCTATTTCGTGACGAATGCCGACAAAATGGAGGCTGAATTGGACAATCCGTACATTCTAATCTATGACAAGAAGATTTCAGCAATGAAAGAGCTTCTTCCTGTGTTGGAGAAGGTGGTTCAATCGGGTAGGCCCCTGTTGATCATTGCTGAAGATGTGGATGGCGAGGCTTTGGCGACCCTTGTGGTCAACAAAATCCGTGGTTCTTTGAAAATTGCTGCCGTGAAGGCGCCTGGTTTTGGTGATCGCCGCACAGCCATGCTCGAAGATATCGCTGTGTTGACTGGAGGTACCGTAATATCCGAAGAGCGCGGTTATAAATTAGATAATGCAGATTTGACTTATTTAGGCCGGGCTGAGAAAATCACCATTAATAAGGATAATACCACCGTGGTCAATGGTGCAGGCAACAAGGATGATATTAAAGCCAGAATCAACCAAATTAAGGCACAGATTGAAACCACCACCAGTGACTATGATCGCGAGAAATTACAAGAGCGTTTGGCCAAATTAGCAGGAGGTGTAGCTGTTCTTTATGTAGGTGCAGCAACCGAGGTTGAAATGAAAGAGAAAAAAGACCGAATTGATGATGCGTTGCATGCTACCCGTGCCGCAGTCGAAGAGGGTGTCGTTCCCGGTGGTGGAGTTGCCTTCATTCGCGCAATCAAAGCTGTTGAAAAAGTGGTTACCGAGAATGGTGATGAGAAAACAGGTACTGAAATCATTCGTCGCGCTTTGGAGGAACCTATTCGTCAAATTGCGGCCAACGGTGGCGTTGATGGTTCCATTATCGTTCAGAAAGTCAAAGAAGGTACTGGTAATTTCGGATACAATGCTCGCTTGGATAAGTTCCAGAATTTGTTGGTAGCCGGTGTCATTGACCCAACTAAGGTTGCTCGTGTTGCCTTGGAGAACGCTACATCGATCGCGGGGATGTTGTTGACCACAGAATGTGTAATTGCTGATGAGCCTGAAAAGGAGAAAATGCCGCCGATGCCCGGCGGTGGCGGAATGGGTGATATGATGTAAGCCTTTTTCTAGCATATCCCGACCCCCCAAGGGTCGGGATTTTTGTTTTATTAGGTTTTTTCGATCAAAACTCAACCTCGATTTAGGCTTAAATTTGTGATGCGATTTCCAAACTATTAGAATGAATCCAATTCGTCGTTTTCTGCTTTCCTCGCATGGTCGAAAAGCCATAATGGCTCTTACAGGGCTTTTCCTAGTTTTGTTTTTGGTGGTACACCTTGCAGGGAACCTTCAATTGCTCGCAGGTGACGGTGGTCGTAGTTTCAACGAGTATTCTCATTTCATGAGTCATAGTTTGCTCATCCAAACCGTATCCAAACTCAACTTTGCATTCATCATTCTGCATGTTATCTACAGCCTTTGGTTAACTCGTCAAGCAAGTGCGGCCAGGCCCCAAGGCTATGAGGGAAAACCTGCCTTGCAAACGGCGACCTGGAGTTCTCGCAATATGGGGATATTGGGAACAGTTATTTTGCTTTTTTTGATTGTACACCTTAAAGGATTTTGGTATGAGCTCAAGTTTGGATCCGCCCCCAGCATTACCTATCCAGGATCAGCGGAACCTCTTCACGATGCTTACGAAGTGGTGAAAGCAGCCTATTCCCAGTCTTGGTATGCGGGATTTTACATTCTCAGTATGATCTTTTTGGGATTTCATTTGCATCATGGATTTCAAAGCGCATTTCACACCTTAGGGTTAAGTAATTATCGTTACAAGCCGTTGATTAGAACGGTAGGAACGGTGTTTGCTGTTTTGGTTCCTTTGCTCTTTGCCTTGATTCCCGCCGTTATGCATCTTCAAAGTTTGGGTTACTAACTATCCGAAGCGGGATTTTTTATTAAGACCAGAATATCATACAATTTATTTGTTGTTAACCTTATCAATTTGGATATGAAATTGGATTCCAAAATACCATCAGGGCCATTGGCTGAGCGTTGGAAACATTATCGCTCCACTGTTCCTTTGGTCTCTCCGGCCAATAAGCGCAAATTGGAAGTGATTGTGGTGGGCACCGGTCTTGCTGGAGCATCCGCTGCGGCTTCTCTCGCGGAGTTAGGGTATAAAGTCAAAACATTTTGCTTTCAGGATTCACCACGCAGAGCGCATAGCATCGCAGCACAGGGAGGAATCAATGCGGCCAAGAATTATCAAAACGATGGAGACTCAGTTTACCGTTTATTTTACGAAACGATTAAAGGTGGGGATTATCGTGCAAGGGAAGCCAATGTCCATCGGCTTGCAGAGGTTTCGGCCTCCATCATTGATCAATGCGTGGCTCAGGGTGTACCCTTTGCGAGAGACTATGGCGGAATGTTGGATAATCGTTCCTTCGGGGGAACCCAGGTTTCCCGAACCTTCTATGCAAGGGGTCAAACAGGCCAACAATTACTCTTGGGCGCCTATTCAGCGCTGAATCGTCAAATTTCCAAAAATCAAGTCCAGTCCTTCACACGTCACGAAATGGTAGAATTGGTCATGGTGGACGGGAAGGCCAGAGGTATTATTGCCAAAAACCTGGTAACAGGTGAATTGGAAAGGCATTCCGCGCATGCCGTGGTTCTGGCTTCTGGAGGATATGGAAATGTTTTTTATTTGTCCACCAATGCCATGGGCTCCAATGTTACAGCGGCATGGAAAGCTCATCGCCATGGGGCTTTGTTCGGTAATCCTTGCTTTACTCAGATTCACCCAACATGTTTACCTCAGGCCGGTGAGTATCAATCCAAGTTAACCCTCATGTCTGAGTCTTTGCGTAACGATGGTAGGGTATGGGTGCCATCTCATGCGGAAGATGCTCAAGCCATCCGTGAAGGCAGGCTGAAAGCCTCTGATTTGGGAGAAGATCGAAGGGATTATTACCTGGAGCGTAAATACCCAGCCTTCGGAAACCTGGTGCCGAGGGACGTAGCCTCAAGGGCGGCCAAAGAAGTTTGCGATGCAGGTCATGGGGTTGCCCCTACAGGTTTGGCCGTATTTCTGGATTTTGAAGATGCTATTCGCCGACTTGGCCGTTCCACGATTTCGGCCCGCTATGGTAATCTCTTTGAGATGTATGAAAAGATTACGGGGGATAATCCCTACGAAACCCCCATGAAAATTTATCCTGCAGTTCATTACACCATGGGGGGGTTGTGGGTGGATTATGAACTTATGACTACTATTCCGGGATTATATGCCATTGGGGAGGCTAATTTTTCGGATCATGGGGCTAACCGTTTGGGAGCTTCCGCTTTGATGCAGGGATTGGCAGACGGTTATTTTGTGTTACCCTACACTATGGGTGCCTACCTTTCCAATGAAATTCGTCATGCCGCTCCTTCGATAGATCACCCTTCCTTTGCGCAAGCCGAGCTTAGGGCGTTGGAACTTCAGAACAAGTTATTGGCGATCCAAGGAAAGCGTTCGGCAGAATCATTTCACCGTGCTCTTGGCAAAATCATGTGGGAATACTGCGGTATGGCAAGGTCCGCAGAAGGGTTACGGCATGCTCTAGGACTTTTGGAATCCTTGCACCAGGAGTTTTGGTCGGATTTGCTTGTCCCCGGGGCATTGAATTCGTATAATCCTGAACTTGACAAGGCTCATCGGGTCGCTGATTTTATTGAATTGGGGCGCCTTATGGTTTGGGATGCTTTGACCCGTGAAGAATCATGCGGTGGCCATTTCAGGGTGGAACATCAAACTCCGGAAGGTGAAGCCATGCGACATGATGAGAATTTTGCCTTTGTGTCGGCATGGGAATACCATGGTCCGAATGCTGATCCTGTTATGCACAGTGAAGCTTTGAATTTTGAGGAGGTTCACCTCACGCAACGATCCTACAAATAACTCGACAGGATGTCACAGCAAGGATATTCTTTCCCGCAAACTTTTATCTGTTCGATTTAAAGAAATAACGATGGAAAACCAAAGTCTACGATTAAAGCTTCGTGTTTGGCGTCAAGCCTCGGCACAAGCCAAAGGCAATTTCGAAACCTATGAGCTTGCAGCGGTCCCCGTGCATGCTTCTTTTCTGGAGATGATGGATTTGCTTAACGAACAATTGATTCGTGAGGGCAAAGAACCTGTGGCCTTTGATCACGATTGTCGTGAAGGCATCTGCGGGATGTGCAGTATGTACATAAACGGAAGAGCTCATGGCCCGCAGCGTGGCACGACGACCTGTCAACTGCATATGCGGCATTTTCATGATGGAGAAACCATTACGGTGGAGCCTTTCAGGGCAGCGGCCTTTCCTATACTCAAAGACCTTGCCGTGAACCGTTCCGCCTTTGACAGGATTCAACAAGCGGGTGGTTTTGTGACGGTGAATACGGGAAATGCCCCCGACGGTAATGCAGTTCCTATTTCCAAAATCGATGCGGACGAAGCCTTTATGTCTGCAGCATGCATCGGCTGTGGTGCCTGCGTTGCTGCTTGCAAAAATGCCTCTGCGATGCTGTTCGTCTCAGCGAAGGTTTCGCAGTATGCTTTGTTACCGCAAGGACAGCCGGAACATCGTGATCGTGTTTTGTCGATGGTAGAAGCGATGGACCTTGAGGGTTTTGGTCATTGCACCAATACCGGAGCCTGCGAGGCTGAATGTCCCAAAGGAATTAGTGTAGAGAATATTTCCCGCTTGAATCGCTCTTACCTAATCGCGCAATTGAGTGGTGGTGGAACTTCCACAGGTACAAATACCGAATGATTCTGCGTGTTTACGGGCATTGTTGAATCCATGGGCCTGCTTGAGGCCATAGTAGAAGATGGAACAAATAGAGTTTTGGACTTCAGTTCATCGTTGAGCGATGACCTTAAGGTGGATCAAAGCCTTGCGCATAACGGTGTTTGTTTAACCGTGGTTCAGTGCGGAGAAGGAAGACATCGTGTGGTTGCGGTGAAAGAAACAATGGAGCGCACGGCACTTGGTACATTAA
Organism: Bacteroidota bacterium; assembly: GCA_005799025.1. Classification (GTDB taxonomy): domain Bacteria; phylum Bacteroidota; class Bacteroidia; order UBA7662; family UBA7662; genus SYHX01. The sequence goes on from SYHX01000020.1 coordinate 6,243, forward strand.
AGCCAGGAGTTGCCGTGAATTTGGAACGTTGTTTGCGTTTGGGCGATCGTTTGGACGGTCACTGGGTTCAAGGTCATGTGGACGATACAGGACTTTGTACAAATATTCAAGACGAGCAGGGAAGTTGGCGTTTTACTTTTCAATACCCTGTTCAGCATGCGGCCTTGTTGGTCGCCAAAGGTTCTATTACCGTGAACGGGGTTTCTTTGACCTTAGTGGAGGTAGGCTTAGACGCCTTTACGGTTGCCGTCATCCCCTATACCTTCCAACACACCACCTTGGGTCAATTGCAAGAGGGTCAGCGCGTCAATTTGGAATTTGATTTGTTAGGGAAATACTTCTTGAGGCAACAAAGTTTGCTGAACACGATTCCGGCTACTCGATAAAGGTCATAATTTCTCTGCTTTCTTGCCAGCTCTGCAAGGGCTTATGGCCATGCCTTCTCATATAAAGGTCCAAAACTTGGACGTATTCGTCATCAGACCATGGCTGAAAGGCCTCCTCACCGGCGTGTTGCGGCGGGATTTTCATTTGAACCAAGGTTCTTGGATCTTCTTGGTCTGCAAAGGATATACCGTATTCAAAAACAGGATTTAACAAATGGTTACGGTAGCACATTCTCGCAAAAAGTTCATCGACCTGTACAGGTTCAAGGAGTATTTTACGTAGCGGGAGAAACTCCTCCTCAAAGAATGCCACATGAGCTCCGTTATCGCCCAAGGACGCGAGAATGGCGGAACCGCCCACTTGAATGGATATACTTTGGGTATTGGAACTTGTTTTGAAATCAAAGGGACATGGATTGGAATTCATTTGCAAAATGAAAACCGAACCGGGATCATACCCCAAATATTCAACAGGGTAAACAGCGCCTTGTAAACTCAAATGAATCATTCTGTACCGGCTTAGGAAGGAGGGGTCCTGCCAGGCCGGGTGAATTTGGTCTTGGCCCTTCACGGCATTCATTTCGGCGTAGAGCACCCCCATAAACAGCCAACACAACCATTGGTAGACTCGCTCGGTATTGGTCCACCCCAAAGTATCTGTTCCGATTAACATAAGATTCGCGCATTTACGAGCGACATCGTCCATGCCTCCATTCCAACAGTCGTTGTGTACTGGAACTCGAAGGTTGGGGTATGCAACTTTATTTCCGTTTGGAAGAGTCAGGAAATGATGCGCAAGGTCTAGTTGTTCGATCCAACGATTGGGGAAAAGGGGGCGTAATTCTGTAGATGGGTCGATGACTAGTCCGGAGATCAAACAACGAGTTCCGTCGAATGCGTACAGTCCATCAAAAGGGTTGAATCGGATTCCCCCTTCGGGTTCAAGAGGGGAAGGCTTGGCCGTCATGGTCGGGTAAAAGTCCTGTGTACGTATCGGGTCGCAATTGAAGCAAAAGGCTCGAGGATTCAGGGTCCAGATTGAGGTCCAAAATCCATTGCTGAAGGGTTGATGCGTCCAAGGACGTTCCGGTACGGGTGAGCTCTTTGAGTTTTTCGTAAGGAGCTTCGATTCCGCGATGCCGTAACACGGTTTGGATTCCTTCGGCAAGCACGGACCAATGCTGATTCAGATCTTCTTGAATGCGGGCTTGGTCTACTTGAATTTTGGAAAGGCCTTTGCGAAAAGATTGCAGTGCGAGCAGTCCATACCCCAAGGGTACTCCTAGATTTCTAAGAACCGTACTATCGCTTAAATCTCGCTGTAAGCGGGATACGGGTAATTTGTCGGCGAGATGAGAAAGGACAGCATTGGCCATTCCTACATTACCTTCCGCATTTTCAAAATCTATGGGATTCACTTTATGGGGCATGGCGGAACTTCCAACCTGACCTGCAAGAATTTGTTGCCGAAAATACCCCATGGAGATATATTGCCATAGGTCTCTGCATGCGTCCAATATTATGGTGTTCATTCGCATCAAATTGTGGCAAAGGGCGGCCAAATAATCGTAATGTTCAATTTGGGTGGTGTAACGATATCGGGTTAGCCCTAAGATGTTTTCCACAAAATGATTACCGAATTGGTGCCAATTGACCTGCGGCCATACCAGATGGTGAGCATTGAAGTTGCCTGTGGCTCCTCCGAATTTTGCACCAATAGGGCATTGTTCCAACATGGTATATTGTCGTTGGAGTCGTTCCACCCATACCATGAATTCCTTGCCCAGCCTGGTTGGGGATGCCGATTGTCCATGGGTGCGGGCAAGCATGGGTATGTCCATCCAGGATTTTGCTAATTGTTCCAATTCTTGAATGCAGGATTTCCAGCTCGGAAGGATCACCTCTTGGAGCGCTTCATGAAGAGAAAGGGGGACCGCCGTGTGGTTGATATCTTGGGAGGTGAGGGCAAAGTGAATCCACTCTTTGAGGTGGCCAGCTCCTTCCTGCTCCAAAATGTCTTTCATCCAATATTCCATGGCCTTGATATCGTGCAACGTCGTGTTCTCTAAGATTTTGATGGCCTGTACATCCTCGGGTTCCACGAGATGAAAGCGATGACGGAGTTTTTGGAGCAGTGTAGAATCTATCACAGGCCCTCCCGGTAATTTGGCCTCGCATAGGGTTTCGAAATAAAGCCATTCTACTCGTATTCTATAGCGGAATAGCCCCCATTCCGAGAAATAAGGACCAAGGATTTGCCCTGTCTTATGATACCTGCCATCCAACGGGGATAAGGCAAGCAAGGAAGGATGGTTTGGTAAAGTCAATGGGATCGATAAGGTCTTTGGAGGGTAATTAAGAATAACTTTGTAAAAATAGCGTTCAAAGGGCAATGTCAGGGAATTTGAAGACTTCGTTCAGACACTTCGAGTGCGTTAATGTCTTATGCTTGCAATTTCTTTGGGCTGTCTGTGGTGGGATGGGTCTGGTTATTTTGATAGGATTGATAGGCAGGGTTCAGGCCCAAAACCCAGGAACTCCTGTCCCCATGGAGTTGCCCGCCTATATTGATGAGAGCGGGGATACCATTCCGGTCGCCTATCTACCTCATGTTGAGGTTAGGGATAGGCGCATTTTTCGGTCAGCAGCCGAACGCAAACGATTTGACCGCTTGTATTGGAATGTGGTGAAGGTTTATCCTTTGGCCAAGGCCGCAGGTCGCCAGTTGAACGAGTTGGAAGAAGAGCTCAAAACCATGGCAGAATCCAAGCATCGTGCTCATTGCCGTCGATTAGAAGCCTCTCTCAAAAAGCAGTATAAGAAACAGTTAACCGATCTCACGGTGACCCAGGGACGGATCCTGATCAAGCTGGTTGACCGGGAAACTGCCAGGACTTCGTACTCCATTGTTCGAGAGTTTCGAGGGTCTTTCCAGGCTTTTATGTGGCAAGGTTTGGCCCTTATGTTCGGAAGTAACCTGAAATCTACTTATGAATTACAGGAGGACAGGGACATTGAGTTGATTTTGATGATGTTGGAAGGGGACCAATACAAGACTCCCTATAAATATAGAAATTAGTGTTATGAATACTACTGGAGAACGGACTGATAAGGGTGCTCCCGCGGGCTGCGATTGGTTGGTGATGGCAGCTCATCCGGATGATGCAGAGTTGGGAATGGGTGGTTCTATGCTCAAAGCGGTTGCCCGTGGCTTGAGCGTTGTGATAGTGGATTGGACCCGTGGGGAATTGGGAACGCGGGGGAATGCGGAATTGAGAATGCAAGAAGCAGCAATGGCCGCTAAGAAAATAGGCTTAGCCGACAGGATTCAATTGGACTTGGGTGACGGGTATTTTGAAGAAAATCGGGAGCTGATTGATCGATTGATTGAGGTCATTCGCCAGTACCAACCCAAGGTAATTTGGGGAAATGCGGTTTCAGACCGGCATCCAGATCATGGCCGAGCCTCGGGAATCCTTCGAAGGGCAGTATTTATGAGCGCATTGCCCAAAATTCAAACGGAGTTGAATGGCAAGAGGCAGGAACCTTGGCGGGTTTCGTTATTAGGTTTCTATATCCAAGATCATTATCATAGGCCTGATCTGGTGGTGGATATTACCCAATATTCGAAGGATAAAGAGGGGCTTCTCTTGTGTTTCGGATCCCAGTTTTACAGAGATGGAAGTTCGGAGCCAATTACACCCATAGCCAGGCCTGACTTTCTCCCTTTTGTAGAGGCAAGGTCTAGGGAAATGGGTCGTTGGATTGGAGTAGAATTTGGGGAAGGGTTCCTTTTGGATAGACCTTGTTCCGTAGCGGATTTGGGGCTATTGGTGTAGCCCTTTATCATAACGTGGCTCCAAAATGGCCGAAAGAACAATGGCACGCCTCCATTCGTTTAGTTCAGGTCTTGGAAAATGGTGCGGCTTTGGGGGGTCATAGAATTCTGAGGTGACTTCAAGTTCATTTGAGAGGGAATATTTGGAAGGGCTCGTGTTTTTGGATGGGCTTCGGGGATCTGAGACCTGAAAACGTTGAGACCCTTCTTGAAATAAAGGTCTGAATGGCGTGGTCTTCGGAGGAGGAGGCTCAAATGACTTGGGAAAGGGCTGAGCAGAGGATGGGTCAGATGGTAAGGGTAATGGTGCTTTGCTCGGTTGAAAAACTACGGGGCCGGGATTTGGGCTCTGAACTTGTTTAGGCTTGGATTGTCGTCTCAAAAGCGCATAGGCCAAGGCGCCAACGATATACACAATGGTGGATAAGTCCATAGGAATTTGGTATAAATGTAAGAAAGGTCTGGTTAAGTTTGTGAATGCGCTTGATGGTTGTTCAAATTAATATATTTTACTGATTATATGCGTCTTACGGAAATTGAGGTTAAGGGATTTAAAAGCTTTGGGGACAGAGTATTGATACGATTCAAGGAGGGTGTTACCGGGATTGTGGGGCCCAACGGAAGTGGAAAATCCAATGTGGTGGATGCCATGCGATGGGTTTTGGGAGAGCAGAAGTCCAGAATGCTTCGATCCGACAAAATGGACGGGGTTATTTTCAACGGAACCAAGCAGCGTAAACAAGCCGCATTGGCCGAGGTTCGTTTAACTTTTGAGAACCACAAAGGCATTTTGCCATCGGAGTACAGCGAGGTCACCATAGGACGAAGGCTATACCGGTCCGGAGAAAGCGAGTACTTGCTCAATGGCGTGACTTGCCGACTCAAAGACATCACCAATTTGTTCCTTGATACGGGGATTGGATCCGATTCTTATGCTATCATCGAACTCAAGATGATTGACGAGATCCTGAACGACAAGGATCATTCGCGGCGAGATCTATTCGAAGAAGCAACAGGCGTTTCGAAATACAAAATCCGCAAAAAGGAAACCATGGCCAGGCTAGAAAGTGCGGAAGCCGATTTGGCAAGGGTAGAGGATATCCTTTACGAAATCGATCGGTCCATGAAGCAATTGCAGAATCAGGCACGCAAGGCCGAGCAGGTTCAGCAACTCAAAGAGGACTATCGCGTCGCAGCTCAAGAATTGGCTTGGCATCAATTGCGGGGTTGGACCAATCAACTCTCCGAAGGAAATGTTCAGGAGGTTGACCTAAGCGCAGAAAAATCCAGGTTGGATCAGGCTCTGCAAGATGCGGAAGCAACTTTGCATAGCGGGAAAAGCAAAGTCCTTGACGCGGAACAAACTTTAATTCAATCCCGTTCCAAGTTACAGGAATTGTCCAACAGGGTTAGGGAATTGGAGGCAAATCAACAATTGCAAGAAGAGCGTATTAGGAATTTAAATGGCCGAATTCAAGGATTGGAGGATCAGAAGTTAGCGGATTTGAATCAAATTACCGAACAAGAGGGCAGAATAGAATCCATTTCCAATGAAATGGCCATGATGAGTCAGCATCTGGATGAGGCTTCGGCGTTGGTTGCTGAGGTTTCTCTTCGCCTGAATGACGACGATCGCGCCATGCAGGAACAGGAGCATCTCTTCGTGGAACAACGCTTGACTTTGGACCAATACCAAGCCGCCCGCTACGCATTGGAAAGCAATGTCAATGTTTTGGAGGCCCAAATTCAGGCGCTGGATTCCGAAAGAATCCGTTTGGAGGACGAGAAGGAACATCGCCACCAAGAGTCCTCACAACTTAGCAACTTGTTGCAACAGCTTTCGGCGGAGAAAGAAACGCTTCACAGACGTGTTCAGGACTTGGAGGCCTACCAACAGGAGTACCATGGTCAACTAAACCAATGCCGTCAGGACCTTCAGGTTTTGAGACCACAGGTCGCGGAGATTTCCCGCAAGCTCGATCGCAAAACCAATGAGGCTCAATTGCTTGGGGATCTTATTCAAAACATGGAGGGCTATCCCGATTCCCTTAGGTACCTAAGAGATCACCAGGACTGGGCCCAAACTGCACCTTTGTTGGGGGATATTTTCAACGGAGCAGCAGAATACAAGCCCTTGATTGAGAGGGTTCTTGAATCATATCTGAGTTACTACGTTGTCAGTACCTACCAACATGCCCGTTCGGGGATACAATTGTTAGCCGATGCAGGGAAGGGCAAGGCCTCTTTCTTTGTCCTGGAGGCCTATCAAGAGGGTGCCGAATCAATGAGGGGCATGGTTGTAACCCCGGAGGGTACCGTAGCTGCGGTAGACTTGGTGGATTGTGCTCCTGAGCACGAAGTACTCAAGTATGCCCTGCTTGGGAATGTCTTTTTGTTCACGAATCCCGAAAAGGAAGATGAAATTTCGAATTGGCAATCGAAATACCCGGATGCTTTGTTTGTGACGGTAGGAGGTCATTGTTACGGAAATGGTCGTTGGATGAGTGGTGGTTCCATCGGCCTTTTTGAAGGCAAAAAATTAGGGCGTCAACGGAATTTGGAGACCCTGATGGCTCAAATTGAAGAAGAGCAAATCGTCCTTGGTCAATTGCAGGTGCGATTAAAGGAACTTGAATCCCAAGAAGTTGACCTCCAGGGCAAAAACCAAGAAAATGATTTGTCCGGAGCTCGTAACCTTTTGCTGAACAAATCCTCCGAATGGGCCCAGGTGCATGCACGGCATGAGCAGTTAATGGAGGCTACGGCAAGATATGGAAATCGTAACCACGTTATTGCTTCTCAGAAGGCAGGTATTCAAAGTGAATTACAGGAACTAAAGCCTAGACTATTGGATGCAGTAGCTGAGATTGAAAAGGGAAATGCCTTGTTGGTGGTCATGCAGGAGGAACTTTCTGCAAGGAAGGCCAAATACCATAAAACGCGAGAAGAGCATAGCGAATCTACCCGTCAGGAACTTCATTGGGCGAACTTGAAATCAGGAGCTCAAAGCCAGATTGAATTTCGCCGCAACCAAGTAGAATTGTTACACCATCGATTGACCCAATCCGAACAATCCATAATGGCTTTGCAGGTGGAATTGTCTCAGATTCAACATCTCCTGGGTGAAACTGGGCAGAACAGGCCTGCTTTGCTTGAGGAAGAAAGGACGGCGAATTCCGAGATGGTCGAATTAGAGGAGGCCTACTACGGAGTGCGTGGGGAGCAAGATGCCTTGGATGAACATATTCGTCAAATCCACCGTCAACGGGAGATCAATGACCAATTGCTTAACCAAAGGAAGCAAAATGTCCTCATGCTTCAAATGGAAATCAAGGCTTTGAGGGAACGTTGGGCTCTGGAATTTGACAATGATCCGGATTTGTTGGAACAGGCTGAAACTCCACAACGGGGGGAGCAGGAATTGGAAATTTTGGTTCAAGGGATGAAGAAGAAAATTGAAAACTTTGGACCTGTTAATCCCATGGCCTTGGAGGCCTACACCGAGGTAGAACAACGACACATTTTTATCTCCGGCCAGAAAGCGGACTTGGCTCAGGCAAGAGAAGATTTGTTGAGAACCATAGAAGAAATTGATCTGAAGGCCACAGAGCGTTTCATGGAAGGATTCTCGACCATTCGAGAACATTTTGTGGAGGTGTTCCGGTCCTTATTTACTGCGGAGGATGATTGTGATCTCCTCTTGAGCCACCCCGAAATGCCTTTGGATTCTCCTATCCAAATTTTGGCCAAGCCCAAGGGAAAAAAGCCGCAGTCCGTCAATCAATTATCAGGGGGAGAGAAAACCTTGACGGTGACGGCCTTGTTGTTTGCGATTTACCTTTACAAGCCAGCACCGTTTTGTATTTTTGATGAGGTGGATGCGCCTCTTGACGATGCCAATATTGATAAGTTCAACAAGATGATACGCCGATTCTCTAAGGAATCACAGTTCATTATTGTGACCCACAACAAAAGAACTATGGAGACCACTGATATCATGTATGGGGTAACCATGGTGGAGCAAGGGGTGAGCCGTGTTGTTCCAGTAGACTTCTCGAATTTGAATGATTATATTCCTCACCAAGAAGAGCAGATTTCTGCCCTGAACTAATTGATTTTTAGTGGAAACAAAATCTCAGGAAAACTTGAGATTTTGATCTGCATATCGCCTCAAGAGTAGGAGTGCAGATAGGCTTAAGATGAGAAATGCTATACTCACGGCCCCAAGGTTCGTGATAAGGTAGGTTTGCAAATTCATTTTTAAGGGAACATGATCGAGGTAATATGATTCAGGGTCAAGGCGTATTAATTTCCATTGACGTTGAATAAAATATAACGAGGCCATAATTAGATTTCCTAGGAATAAACCCTTTAAAACCAGTCGCATACCTATACTTACCATGGTTTGTGTTAACTCAATGGGACGCAGCCCCATAATTTGTAAGATTCCCAAACTTCGTTGCCTTTCCAAGATCATAATCAGGAGTGCAGAAATAAGATTTCCTGCGCCTACGATGATAAGCAGAATCATAAGGACCACCTTGTTGGTATTAAAAAATCGTAACCATTCGAACAAGGAAGGCATTTGTTCTTCGAGGGTGATGCACTCCTCTTGTAAGCTTAAAATTCTATTGATTTGAATACGAATTTCGGACATTTGACGATGATCCGTCAATTCCAGCTCCAGATGTCCACCAGAATTTTCGGGCCAGCCCAACAGTTTTCGTAAAACAGATTGGTGGACTACAGCCACCGGACGACCTAACTCGTTTTGCATGGGCATTTGAAAAACGCCCGAAATAATAAATTTGCGCATCCTCACGGGTTGCTGCATGAAGTAGAAGGACAGGGGATCGCCAGTTTGGACTCGCAAGGCAGAGGCCAGGGATTTGGGGATCAAAATTTCTTGAGTGCTGTAATTTCCACTCCAATTTGGAATTTTTCCTTCGACCAAATGGGATCGAAAAAAAACCAAGGCAGAATCGTTTTGAACACCTTTAAGCAGGACCCCTTCCATGCCTTCCGAGGATCGGCACAATCCTGGCAACAAAATCACGGAATTCGCTCTGCAAACTCCTGGGATTTCCTGTAGGTTTTGAAGACGTTTTTGGCTAATCGAAAGATGAGGTCGCTGTTCGTCCACTTCCGATTTAAGGCTGCGAACCTGCAGATGACCCCAAAACTGTCCCATTCTCTGTGGTATTTCCCATTGAAAACCGTCCACAATTGATGATCCCAACAAAACCAAGGCCAATCCTGCTGCTGTCGCAACGACTGATAGGCGTTGAACAGTTCTAGTCAGCCTAGTGGCTGAGGACGACTTTAAAGCTCTGTAGAGGAGCTTATTTAATTCAGCGTTTTGAGGCATAGATTTGTTTCATCATGCGATGGGATTGCAATTTAAGGATACGATTGGCTTGCCTATGCTTTCTATTTCTCGTTCTTGAGGTGAAAGGTAAACCATATCCTTCTGCTGCTAATACTTGGCCAACTTGGAAAAGAGTCTTAGAGGGAAAGCGTGTCGGCCTGGTTATCCACAGAAGTTCAACTATTGGTGGTCGCCTCATACCCGAAGTCTTGCTTGAAAATGGAGTGGATGTCCGCATGATTTTTGTGCCAGAACATGGATTAAGGGTTGATTATGAGGCCGGTGCCGCTGTAGGCGATCACTTGGATGCTGCCACTGGTTTACCAATTGTTTCTTTGTATGGGAAACGCAAGGGTCCCGAGACCACTCATACCGACAGTCTAGATATAATCGTATTTGACTTACAAGACGTTGGGGTTCGCTTCTACACTTACCTTTCTACCTTACACTATGTTATGGAATCGTGCTCTCGAAGTTCCATTCCCTTGCTTGTCCTGGATAGACCCAATGTCAATGATTATACGGTGGACGGACCTGTTTTGGACACTGCTTATAGGTCCTTCGTAGGAATGCATCCAATACCGGTTATGCATGGGATGACTATGGGTGAATTGGCAAGGATGATCAAGGGAGAGGGTTGGGCTAAAGGCTCCGACCAATTGGACTTGAAAGTTTGGAAAATGGAGAATTATAAACGAGGCTTACGGCTTCAACCTCCGTATCCACCCTCACCCAATTTGAGGGATTCCCTTGCCTTGGAGTGGTATCCAACCCTTTGTTTTTTTGAGGGTTGTCCGGTTTCTGTGGGTCGTGGTACAGGCAAGCCATTCACCATGATTGGTAGTCCTTGGTTTGGAGTTACAGACACTTGCTTTGTTCCAAGGTCAATTCCAGGTAGGGCAGAAAGTCCGCCATTCATGAATCAAAATTGTTGCGGTTTTTCCTTAAGGAATTCCCCAAAGTCTAATGGTCAGGGAATTAGTTACGATATTCTATTGAACGTTTATAATGATTTTCAAAAACAAAGCTCTCATAAAAAAAATAAAACAATACAAAATAGCGTTTTTTTTAATTCATTTTTTGATCAATTAGCAGGTGGCCCCGGTTTACGAATAGCATTAACTAAAATTAAAAGTGCAGATAAAATTCGCGCATCTTTCAAGCCTGCTCTTGATGATTTTAGAGAGTTACGAAAAAAGTATTTGCTCTATGAAGATTTGTAAAAAAAATATCACTTTTTTTTTAATTTAGATTGATTAGTTGCTAATGAATGGCCTTACGATAATGGGTAGACCTAATTTACGTTTCATTTTTTGGGGTACCCCTGAATTCGCTTCGATTTCATTGAAAGCCCTTGTAGATGCTGGTTATACGCCGTATGCGGTGGTGACAGCCATAGATAAAGTTTCTGGAAGAGGCAGGAGGCTAAAGGCCTCTCCCGTTAAGGAATTAGCCTTAACGCAGAACATTCCGGTATGGCAACCAGCCTCGCTCAAAGACCCCTTGTTTGTACAAAAAATTAGGGAGTCTAATCCGGATTTCATGTTGGTCGTTGCCTTTCGAATGTTACCGCAAGAAATTATTGAAATTTCATCTATGGGAACCTGGAACTTGCATGCTTCCTTATTGCCTGATCTTAGGGGTGCGGCTCCAATTCATTGGGCTGTACGTTTAGGTTATAGAGTTACTGGGTTAACTGTTTTCAAAATTCAATATCAAATTGATACAGGGGATATTTTGGATTCAATCAAATTGGATATTCCTATGGATTGGAATGCTGGGAAGCTTCACGATGTGATGGCGCATGAAGGCGCTAAGCTCTTGGTTAATGTAGTTCCTAGAATTTTGGAAGGTAATTATCTATTGAGACCACAGAATGAGTGTACTTCGATCCCAGAAAGTTTATCAAATAAGGCCCCTAAAATTCAACGTTCTGATGCCCTAATTGATTGGGGTAAGGATTCCCTAAACTTAGAGAATTTCATAAGGGCATTTGCACCAGCTCCCGGGGCCTATACGATTTTGAATGGAACTAGAATTGTTATTTTGGATGCTATGGCTGAGGAACCATCATGGGGTTCTGGTTTTTCAAGAGAGAATATGGTTGGAATTAGTCTTGGTAGCCCAACTGTTCAAACCTTTGTACAAGGCAGCTGCGTCGTCATTGGCAGCAGTTGGTGGATAAGAACCCAAAACTCATGGTTGAGAATAAAGCAAATCAAGCCCGAAAATTCAAAGGTTATGACTGTTGATGCATTTTTGCGGGGTCACGGCGATATTAATGGCCAAATATGTTCAGGGGAGCTCTGATCCACCTTGTATCCCTGTGTTTGCAGCTGCTGCTAGGTGCCAATGCGGGTCAGTGCCTATTGGATAATTATCCCAAAAATGGACTTGAGAGACGCCACGAATAGAATTGGTAAGCCAAATTCCGGAGGCTTCACGGAGTGAATCGTAAGTTGCGGCAGCGTATTGAACGGTAAAGCCATTCTTTGAAAGAAATTTTATCAAATACTGTGCAGCAATTCCGGGCAAACATCCTTCCATGAACGAGGGGGAATGGCAAATTCCATCCACCCAATAGAACAGATTGGATCGGCTACTTTCGATAAATTGCCCTTTTGAATTAACAACTAAGGCGTCATCCCATCCTTGTTTTTTGGCGAAATTAGCAGCCAGGACGTAGGGCATTGCTGAGAGGCTTTTGAGCCAAGGAATAAAGGGAGGGCATTGGACTATAGGAGATGGTCCTAATCGAAAGGAATTCTCGGCTTTAAGTTCCGTGGGGTGAACAGATAGACGGCATTGGAATTGTTCGCCAAGGGGTGCATAATCGCCGTCTCCTGCTCGCCAAACCAAGGTTCTAACTTTCGCAGTGGATGGCCGATCTGACTTGATCCATTCCACTTGTATCTCTTGAAGCCATGAGTTGAACGCTTCATTCAATTTTGAATCTGGTGATTTGTCAATCTTTGGCCAAGCTATTTCCAAAGATCTCGCGGCGGATACCATTCGGTCCCAATGAGCTCTAGCCCATACCGGATTTCCTTCCAGTAGCAGCATGGTATCGAAGAAACCATCACCGTAGCGCAGCCCTCGGTCAAGCAGGTTCACCCCACAAAGGTATTATCTTAGCTTGAACAATTAATATTGAATAAGTCCATGCATATCCAGCGCATAACCACTTTGGGGCAGTTTATTATCGAGCGTCAATCGGAGTTCCCTTTCTCCAAAGGGCAATTATCCCGATTACTTCGTGATATTGGGATAGCCTCCAAAGTTGTCAATAGGGAGGTTAACAAAGCGGGTTTGGTGAATATTCTAGGGGACACTGGTGAGACCAATATTCAGGGTGAAAAAGTTAAGAAACTTGACATATTTGCCAATGAGCAGTTCAAAGCTGCCTTGACAGCAGGGGGGGAATGTTGCGTATTTGCCTCCGAGGAGGATGATGATATTTTAACCATTGAAGGCTCAGTTTCGGTGGATGCCAAATACGTCGTTTTGATTGATCCCTTGGATGGCTCCTCCAATATTGATGTTAATGTTTCGGTGGGAACAATTTTTTCGATTTACCGCAGGGTTTCTGAAATTGGACCGGGATTACTGTCGGATTGTCTTCAGAAGGGAATGGATCAGGTTGCTGCCGGTTACGTCGTTTACGGGTC
>SYHX01000001.1 GCA_005799025.1 Bacteroidota bacterium
CGAAAAATTGCCTCAGGCGACACAAGCCAAATGGGCGACACGACCACCCTTCTCGACCCTTCGATTCTGGACGCTATTTGGACGGGCCGGAAGGCATAAAGCAATTATAATCTCAAAAAAAGAAGCCAACCCAGGACCAAAAGAATCTGGAAAATAAACATACCCAAGGCGGGTACCAACGCACCACGACCTTGTTGCAGGACTTGGGCAATACGAATATTCATCCCTATTGCGGCCAAGGCTATCCATAACATCCATTGGGTGAGATTTTTAGTCGAAGACAAAAACCAATCCGACCAAGGAATAAGGTTAGTGGCCAAAGCGCATAACACAAATCCTCCTACGTAATAAGGGATTTCACGAAGCAGGGTGATTTTTTGAGAAAAAGTTGATTTGCCCGAAGGGTGGTTGGGTTTGGAAGGATTACGGAGACCCTGAAACCATAACAACAGAGGAATAAGAAGCAGTATCCGACCCATTTTGAGGCTCATGGCCAAGAGGGCAGGACCATCCCCGATGCTGGATGCCGCTGCCGAGACATGACCTACGGATTGAAGAAGGCTACCCATCAAAACGGCTTTTTCGGTGGCATCCAACCCAAGTAGCGAAGCCGCTGGACCCAAAAACAAGGTCGCCAGTAGCCCCAAGGCATTGATGAGGGTGACCGCAACCCCGATTTGGGCAGGGCTCGCACCCAGCATGGGCTGTACCGCCGCTACGGCGCTGTTGCCACAGATGGCATTACCCGCGGCGAGCATACGTGCTTGGGCAGCCTGCTGGGATCGCCTGGCGAGCCATTCGCCAAACACTACAGCCCCCAAAACCGAAAAACAAACAGCTGGAACAAAGGCCAAGGGAATTCCGGCCAAGAAGTGGGTTTGCAATTCAAAGCCCAAGAGGATGGTAGCCCAGGCCAGCATATTCTTTTCGTTCCAATGCAGAAATGCTGCGGGGCCTGGTTTGGCCCAAGGAGACGGCCAAAAGTTACCGAGGACCATCCCAAGCAAGAGGCAAAGCATCCCGTTGCCCCATCCAGGGAAGTATGGGGCAAGTGCCTCCGATGCCAAGATTACCGAAGCCAGGGCCAGACTCGCAGGCCAGGACCAAGGAACAGTAGGGAGCGAAATTTTCACAGGGTGAAGTTAAAGACCGCTTGCAGCAGGTCTACCCGAACCTGTCGGCCTTGGGTTGTATTTTTGGGCATGCTTTATCCGCTCCGATTTCGTCCGGTTTATTTATCCAAAATTTGGGGTGGAGAGCATATGGCCCCTCTCCCTGGTCGGAATACCGAGGGTATGTCCAAGGTGGGGGAGAGCTGGGAAATATCCGGGGTGGAGGGACAGGTGTCTGTGGTGAGCGAAGGGCCCCTCACGGGTAAATCCTTGGATGAACTTATCGAAAGGTGGGGTGCTGATTTGTTAGGACATCGGGTCATGGCGGTGCATGGATCTAAGTTTCCCTTGCTTTTTAAGTTGTTATCCTCTGCCCAGGATTTGTCGCTGCAGGTCCATCCCAACGATGAACAAGCGGGCCGAATGGTGGCTCCTGGAGCCTTGGGTAAAACAGAAATGTGGGTTGTTTTGAAAGCCGACCCAGGGGCCTGCCTTTACAACGGATTCGTAGAGGGTTATGACGGAGCTGATTTGCAACAAAGAACCATGCGAGGCCGCCTTATGGAGGTGATTCATCGCTACGATGTTCAAGTAGGAGATGTGTTCTACATCCCGGCAGGAAGAGTGCACAGCATAGGTGCTGGGCTGCTCATTGCAGAAATTCAACAAAGCAGCGATACGACCTACCGCGTTGATGATTTTGGTAGGCTGGATGATCAGGGGAATCCAAGGGCATTGCATTTGAACGAAGCGCTGGAGGTCATGCGTTGCGATGGTCCGGGGCGGCCCGCCGTACCCCGACCTTTGGAGGGATTGCCTGGCCATCTACTGGCCAGAGGTCCTTATTTCGAATGCAACCGAATGGCCCTTCCACGTGGTGAAGTCCTTGATCGGTCTCACGATGGCTTGGATTCGCCCGTGTTGTTGATGATTCTCCAAGGGGTGGCAGTCTTGGATCATGCCGGCGGGCAAACCGTGGTACGTTCCATCGAAACCCTCATGTTGCCTGCAGCCGATCCTTCATACCATATGCACTGCGAAGAGGATACGGTATGGCTCGAAATTTATCTTCCCTTGTCGGGTGTTTGATCATGTCGATTTAGGCCGCATGGCCTATGAGCCTGCTTTGCAAGAACAGCTTCGGCGCTTTGATCCCCTGGTTCAGGCCAAGCTGGATCGAAGACCTCTCCCGTGCGATGGGGCTGGCTATGTTTTGACGGTGGAACACGAACCCGTCTATACCCTCGGTAAAAGCGGCAAGCAAAATCATCTTTTGTTATCAAATCCTGAACTCGCAGAACTCGGTGCGGAATTTCACCAAAGCAATCGTGGGGGCGACATCACCTTTCACGGTCCGGGTCAGCTTGTGGCCTATCCCATTTTGGATCTCGAAAGGCTCAAGCCCGATATCCATTGGTATATGCGGACATTGGAAGAATCGGTGATTCGAACCTTGGCTTTGTGGGGCTTGGATGGTCAGAGGGACAAAGCCTATACCGGGGTTTGGATCGATGCGGGTCTCCCTTCAGCCCGCAAAATTTGTGCGATGGGTGTCAAGACAAGTCGTTGGGTCACCATGCACGGCTTAGCCCTTAACGTGAGCACCCATCTGGATTATTTCCGACATATTGTGCCTTGCGGTATTAGCGATAAATCGGTTTGCTCCATGCACGGGGAACTCCAGAAAAGAGGGGAGCTTGTCGAAAAATGGCCAACCTTGACCACGGTTCAGGACGCCTGGCTACAGGAATTCCTAACCTGCCTGGAGCAGCGTTGATAGGTCGAATAAGGAAGGATTGTTGCAAAGGAAAACCCTTGCGGGTTCTATTTACCCGATGCGGGTCTTGATTCTGGCTTTCTTGCCGCGGGCTTCACGCAGATAGAAAAGGCGAGCTCTGCGAACCACCCCTCTTGATACGATATCCACTTTCTCAATAAAAGGAGAGGAGGTAGGGAAGATCCTCTCTACGCCTATGCCGTTGGAGATTTTCCGCACGGTAAATGTTTCGTTGGAACCTGGATTGCGACGCTGAATAACCACCCCTTGGAAGACCTGGGTTCTTTCTTTGTTACCCTCACGGATCTTGTAATGCACTGCAACGGTATCCCCGGCTTGAAATTCAGGGTGTGCTGGGGTAGCCTTTTGGCTCTCTACAAAGGAAATGGGATCTAGGGCAGTGCTCATATCGTTGCTTTTACGAAGTCGTGGATCGACCTTATTTCAAAGGGTTGCAAATATAGGAGATTGGACAGGCTTTTCCAAGGCCTCGGGCCTCAAGTCAAGGCCTTTTTTGGCTTTTGATGCTTTAGGATGGTAAGTCTTGGTTGGAATCCAATAAATCGGGTCTTCGGAGTCGGGTTCGCTCTAGGGCTTGTTCGTGCCGCCATTGGCTGATTTTGGCCTCGTGGCCAGATCGTAGTATTTCGGGAACGGTCCAACCTTTGTAGCTAACGGGCCTGGTATAATCGGGGGGGGCGACCAATCCATCCTGAAATGAATCCGTCAGTGCACTGCTCTCGTCGCCCAGGACTCCGGGCAAGAGCCTCACCACGGCGTCTGTCAAGACGGCAGCTGCCAATTCTCCTCCGCTGAGGACATAATCTCCCACTGAAATTTCCATGGTGCACAAGTGCTCGCGGACTCTTTCATCCACGCCTTTGTAATGCCCGCACAGGATGATGAGGTTGCCTTCCAAGGCAAGGCGATTGCACAGGGACTGGTCCAATGGAATACCATCAGGGCTCATGTAGATGACTTCGCGGTAGGTCCTCTCTGAGTGAAGTTGTTCAATGCAACGATCAATGGGCTCCACCATCATGACCATTCCCGCCCCACCACCGTAAGGCGCGTCATCAATGGCCTTGTATTTGCCTGAGGCGTAATCACGCAGGTTATGCACCACGATTTGGGCCAGGCCTTTGTTTTGGGCCCTGCCCAAAATACTATGGCTTGTTAGGCTACCCAATAACTCGGGGACAGCAGCAATAATGTCAATCCTCATCATGATGCTCTTGGGGTAGGGATTCAGGAGCATCCCCGCTATGGGAATTCAAATACAGGTCGAGAAGGCCTTCAGGCAATTGGCATTCTAATTCCTTTTGATCCGCATTCCATTTCTTGACAAATTCTGGTACCATGGGCAAATACACCGATTGGGAACCAACCATGAATTCGAGAAAATCTTGAGGCGGGCGATGGTGCAATCGGACAATTTTGCCCAAAGGCCCCAATGTCTTATCCACCACGCTTGCTCCCTGAAGGGCTTCGGTGTCCACAAAGCCCAACACATGATTCGAAGCGGAAATATCAACCTTCTTGCTCTTTTGGACATTTTCTAGAGCGAGAGCTCCACGGAACAAGGCCTTGCCTTGTTCAGGGTTTTGGACGTGCTCTAATTTGATTAAAATTCCGTTAGGGATTCGGTGACGAAATTCTAAGCAACGAAAGGGAGTCCATCGTCCATCCAATTCTATCCAGCAATGGTCTGGATTGCGAGGTAGCTGGGAAATTTGAATTTGGGGATCCAAATGAGCCAATAGAATTCCATGAAGGCCATGAGCCTTCTCAATTTTACCGATAATCGTGGACCCTGTAGGCAACATACGATGTTAGACCTTGAAAATCAATTTGGGTCATTAACGTGAATAAATAGCGACTGTTCACAAGAACAGGTCACCACGCTTTTGAAACGTCTTATTCAGTAGTAGGAGCCTCGTCTTCGGTCGCTGGAGCCTCGTCTTCGGTCGCTGGAGCCTCGTCTTCGGTCGCTGGAGCCTCGTCTTCGGTCGCTGGAGCTGCTTCTTCGGTCGCTGGGGCCACCTCCTCGGTCGCTGGAACAGCAACATCTTGGATGGTCTCTTCGACGACTTCTTCACCGGCAGCTTCACGGGCTGCAGCAACGGCAGCAGCTTCAGAAGCAGCGGATAACTCCGAACGCTTGCGCAACAAGGCGGCTTCGCGTTCGCTGTTCACCTTGGATTCGGCTTGGAAAGAGGCTTTACGCTTCTGCTCGTTACTGGCTTTGAGGTTGTCCACTTTGGCTTGAACCTTGGCATCGCGGGAGACCATCCATTCTGCAAAGCGTTGATCTGCGGTTTCCTGGGTTATGGCTCCTTTGGCGACTCCATCCTGAAGGTGTTTGCGCATCATCACCCCTTTGTAGGAGAGGATGGCACGGCAGGTGTCGGAGGGTTGTGCTCCGTTTTGGAGCCATTGGACGGCTTTGTCCAATTGAATGTCAATGGTGGCAGGGTTGGTGTTGGGATTATAGGATCCCAACCGCTCAATGAATCTCCCGTCTCTTGGAGCACGTACATCCGCCACCACAATATGATAAAAGGGACGACCCTTTTTACCATGACGCTGTAATCTGATTTTAGCTGGCATTGAGGCTTTTTTGAAAAATGAGTCGCAAAGATAACCAAAAACCGTTAAGGACGGCTCAACTTGGTGAAATCAACGACCGAATGGGGAGCGCATGCGGCTCATCGCTTGGCCCATGGCCCCTCCGGGCATTCCGCCGTTCATTTTTTGCATCATCTGCTTCATTTCACCAAATTGTTTGAGCAACTGATTGACATCCTGAACTTTGGTCCCTGAGCCCATTGCGATACGTTCCCTGCGGCTTCCGTTCAGGATTTCAGGTTCTTTGCGCTCGCGCGGTGTCATGGACATGATAATGGCTTCGGTTTGTTTGAAAGTGTCCTCGGAAAATTCCATGTCCTTGATGGCTTTGCCAACCCCTGGAATCATGCCGAGCAAATCCTTCATGTTGCCCATCTTTTTGATCTGCTGGATTTGTTCGAAGAAGTCCTGCAAATCGAACTGGTTTTTGGAGATTTTCTTCTGGAGCCTAGCGGCTTCTTCGGCGTTGATTTGTTGCTGAGCTTTTTCGACCAAGGAAACCACATCGCCCATCCCCAGGATTCGGTTGGCCATACGGTCCGGATGAAAGACATCCAGGGCTTGTAGTTTTTCGCCGGTGGAAACATATTTTATGGGTTTGCCAACCGTGTAACTGATGGTGAGGGCGGCACCACCGCGGGCGTCGCCGTCCATTTTGGTCAAAACAACCCCGTCAAAATTTAAACGCTGGTTAAAGGCCGCTGCGGTGTTCACAGCATCTTGGCCAGTCATCGCATCCACCACAAAGAGGGTCTGGTCCGGTTGGATGCTGCCATGAATTTGGGAGATCTCGTTCATCATGGCTTCGTCCACGGCCAATCGCCCGGCGGTATCCACCAGAACCACAGAATAACCTTCGGTTTTGGCTTGCTTCACCGCTTGGGCTGCGATCAGGACCGGGTTCTTTTGGTCCGGCTCAGCGTACACAGTTACCCCGATTTGTTCGCCCAAAATTTTGAGCTGATCCACCGCGGCCGGGCGGTAAACATCGCAGGCCACCATCAAGACTTTCTTGCCTTGGGATTTGAGGAGCAAGGCCAATTTGCCGGTGAAGGTGGTTTTGCCGGATCCCTGCAATCCCGACATCAGCACCACCGAGGTGCCGTTGGGCTTGAGAACCAAGGGCGAAGCTTCGCGACCCATTAACCGGGTCAGTTCCTCGTTCATGATCTTGATTAGCAATTGCCCTGGGGAGACATGCTTGATTACGTCCTGCCCCAAGGCCTTGGCCTTGACTTCTTCGGTAAATTCTTTGGCTATTTTATAGCTTACATCCGCATCGAGCATAGCCCGGCGAATTTCTTTCATTGTCTCGGAAATATTGTTCTCGGTGATGCGTCCCTGCCCTTTGAGGGTTCGCATCGCCTGCTCTAGGCGATCGCTTAATTTGTCAAACATGATGCCTCAGAAATTACAGTTCAACCTCGCATACCTCACCTTGTTCTTGAAAGCGGTGAAGGGTGTCCACCATACGCAGGGTGTCCTTGACTGACCGGACCAAGGTGAAGAAATTAACCACTTGGTGCTGAACCAAACCGTTTTTGTCAATAATAAACAAACCGCGGTAGGGAATCATGGGGCCATCGCAAATCAAATGACCTGCTTCGTTGTAATCGTATTCCCCCGCCAAAACCCCGTATTGGGCGGTGATGGTTTTGGTGAAATCCGAAATGACCGGATAGGTGACTCCTTGGATACCACCTTGGGAAACTGGGGTATTCAACCAGGCTTTGTGGCTCACGTCGCTGTCCGTTGAGCATGCGAGCACGGCGCAATTCCTTTTCTCAAATTCGGGTAATTGTTGCTGGAAGGCCAGCAGTTCCTTGGGGCAGATGCCGGAGAAATCTTTGGGGTAGAAATACAAGACGATGGTTTGCTTACCTATAAGGCTTTCGCGTTGAAAATCGGGGATAATGCGGTTCCCCTCCATGACAGCGGGGGCAGAGAAGAGGGGGGCCTTGCGGCCTACGAGTACGGACATTGTTTGGATAAAGCCGATTAGCGACTGTTAAGGACAAAAATAACCCTCCTGCTCCGATTATCTTTGCCCGCGCCTCAAAGTAGATGGATCAAGGTCATGGCCATCCTACCGATTATGCAGGTCCCGTAGCTCAATGGATAGA
>SYHX01000021.1 GCA_005799025.1 Bacteroidota bacterium
TAGCCATAATAGTAAAGGTTATTCATTTGGTTACCGGTAATCTGGTATCCTGATGAATAGTCCGGGCTGGTTGCCGTCACATAAATGCCGTAATATGCATCTGAAATTTGGTTCCCTAAGAGGTTGATTTGGTTGGATCCGGTGATATACAGGGCCCTGTTATTGGAGCTGCTGCTTAGGGGGTCTCCTCGAAGAATACAATTGCTAACCGTGATATTGGAACAACCAATCATATCAATACAGGCCACCGTTCCGGATACCGGCAATGTGGGGTTCGAAATGGTAACAGCATAAAAGGTAACATTCGATGCGCCGATCAAACTGAAGGTGTTTCCGCTTCCGGTATTGGTCAAAATTACATCGGCCGCAATTCCGGTTTGGGAGTTTATTGTGATACCATGTACAGAGCCAAAATAGGATCCCAAGCTGCGATTTCCGGCATATGTTCCCGGGGCAATGGACAAGGTAACTGGCCCAGAAATACCACAGGAATTAATGACTGAAATTGCCGCATCGGGGGTAGGGAAATCCGCACCTGTTACTGCACCTATGAGGTAGTTGCCCGATAAGGCAATGCAGTAGATGGTGGTTAATGTGTCGTTGGAGGGATTTCCGTCGCTTCCGCCGTTGGGTGATGAAGTCCAAACTTTGAGGGTAATGGTACCAGAAACTGGTGCGGTTAACCCCGGACCACTAAAGGTAAAGGTGGCGGAATCGTTGGGTGCCAAAGGCGTTGAGGCGGTAAAGGTAGCTGTGACGGCAGGGTTGTTATCGATTTGATAACCTACAACGGCCGAAGTGATTGGGGATCCGCCGCTATTCAATAATCGGAAGGTGATGGGGTAGGATTGGGCAGGTATTAATTGTCGTTGGCTTGGGTTAACCATTGACATAGCGCTCAAGTCGGTAGCAGCCAGGACGATTTCGTAGGCTCCGATATCCGGCGTAGCATCCCTCGGTGTACCATTCACGTCGGTGGTGACCCATGTCAAGGCGGTTCCCGCATCACGTAAAGGCGATGTGCTGATCGGCATCAGGTTGGACGATGAGGTGTACAAAGGATCGGCATTGATAGAATTCAAGTCTTTGGCAGTGTTGGTTTGCCAAGCGGCTAAATTGATGCTGTTGGTTGTTGAGCTGCTAACCCACTGCTTGAAAAGGGTGCCAGTCAATTGGTTGCTAAAGGAATAGAGGTTGTTGTTGGCGACGGTATTGGCCACCACGTTATGGCCCAAGTAGTACATCAGCGCAGTACCGGTTGCTGTTCCTGATGTACGGATTAATTTCACCGAGTTATTCCAAAAGCCAAAATACGCCAAGGTATTGGTTACGGTGGTTGATGTACTACCACTCAAGGTAATGACACCGGCTGCAGTTGCCGAGGTCAATGCGCTTCTGATTTCAAAGCTGTTATGAGCAAGCTCCAAGGCATCCAATCCATCCGTCGTCGATAGGGCAACAAACAAAGCGCGGGGAGCAGTGGTGCTGGTAAAGGTTGCAGATATAACATTGTTATACAATAAATTCCTGCGGTTATTTACGGTGTCCATTTGGCAATTGCTCATGTAAATCCCATACGCTCCAAACGTACCTGTTACTTGGTTGCTTGATATTTCGAGGCCTTTGCAATTCCCGAAATACATTGCATAACTGCTGGTGGTCCCCGTTGTTCCCGTTCTGGTACTATTTATTGTGTTACCCTTGAATTCAACGCCACCCATTCTCAAGAAGTAGGCTCCATAGAAATATTGATTACTGAAGGTGTTGCCTATAAACCGGTTGCTTAATGAATAGGCTGGGGCTGTGGAACCCGTGTGGTAAATGCCGTAGTATCCCTCTCGAATCAGTGAGTTTTGAATTAAGAGGTTTTGGCAGTTTACGATGCTGATGTTCCGGTTGAATGAACTTGTGGCGATGGAGTCCGCAACAAACGAGCAATTGGTGACCGTTACGTTGTTACCACCACTAATATTAAGTGCCGAAATTTGGGCAGATGGTGCGGTACTGGGGTATTGCAAACGTAGAGAAATATTTTGGAGCGTAATATTTTGAGCATTGTTCAAAAACAACACGTGGCCGACCGTTGTTCCGTTGGTGAGTAGAACATCGTTACGATTCCCGGTCGAAGATTGTAGGGTCAGACCGTTCACCGATCCTGAATAAGCAGCAATGGTCTCGGACCCGGTATGGATTCCAGGTAATAAGTTGAAGGTGACCGGGCCAGAAGCTCCACAGGCATTAAGCTGGGTAATGGCTGCCCCAAGGGTCCCAAAATCTCCGCCTGTACCGACCGTGAATGACCCGGTTAAACCAACACAAGCGGTGGCGGAGGCGGTATCGTTGTTGGGATTGATGTCAGCGCCAAGACCGTTGGCATTGCTAATCCACGATTGCAATTGAATGTTGTTGCTCCCGCTAACTACAAAGGGGCTTGCAAAGGTGTACAGCAAGGTATCGGTAGGCGCCAGGGCTGGCACAAACGTATGGTTTACCGATACCGGGTTCCCTTGATTCACCCGGTACGATAATTGGGCATCGTAAATGGTGTCGGAACCGGAATTTTGAATACGAACCGTGAGGTTATTATTCCCTTGGCTCAAGATCAAGGGAGCAGTAATGGCCTGAACACGTGCATCACGCCCTCCTCCGGAATACAAAGCGATGATTTCTTGGGTGGTCAAGGAACGATTCCATATCCCGATATCGTCAATTTTGCCCCTGAAATAGGTTCCTGCGCCACCAATGCCTCTTCCAACGAAGAGAGGTTGTACAGCGGCAACAGCTGCAGTGTATGTGTAGGTTGCGGTCCCTGCTAATTGGCCATTTCTAAAGATTTGCATGGCCTTGGTGACACCATCATAGGTACAGACATAGTGATCCCATGATCCCAAAGTCAACGGGGCATTGGCCCATACCCACGAGGAGCCTTGTTGGTTGGTTCCAAATTGAACTTGGCTGGAACCGCCAATAAGAGTTACAAAATTACCGGTGGTCGAGTTGCCGTGCATGAGGGTCAATCCGACCAGGGAGTCTTTACGCATCCATAACGAGTAGGTAAAGCTTCCGGTTTGGGACATGGTAAAGGAGGGGGTATCCACCAAATAATCATCCACCCCGTCAAATCCGTAGGCCGAATTGGGGGTATTGCTGCGGTCCGTGGTCAACGAAACGCCTCCATAAGTCATGAGGTGATTGTTCCCGGTGGTGGCGTCGTTGGGACTACCGTTGAAAGGGTAGTAAGCGATCAGACCGGTGGTGGGCACAAAGGAGGGGATGCCTGAGCTGCCATATACGGTGACGGTCCAAGAATTATTCAAAACGGAATTATACGAACTACCGCAGGCGCTGAATGACAATGGGTCCGCTGAGCCGCAATGCAATTCCAAAGTCAAAGGTCCCGTAACCACCCCGTTGGCAATCGAAACCGTCCTGGCGTAGGCATTGGTGGTCCCGACGCCTGCTCCCGACGGGGCGGTCAACTGGGTTTCATGCACCCCGGTTGTGGGGCAACGTAAATAAGAACGTTGCATGCTTGGATTCCCAAATCCGGCCATGCTGGTGAAGAAGTTGTAGGTGACTTGAATAGAATCCACCCTCATACCCAAGGGTATATTATTAAACGTCAAAACACCGGGACAAGTGGTTGGGGTGGCTGTTGTGTAATTGGCGGGTCCGCCAATATCACCTGAAGAATAAGTTTGAGAAAAGGTTTGCTGGGCAAGAGCGGTGTTTGAGTTCGCCAACAGCCCACAAAACATCAACAGGATGGACAGACTTAGTGGTAGTTTTGAAATCATTGGATTTAGTTTTAAACGATTTCCCTAATATACAATCCAATGAAGTTAATTTTAGACAAAATGCTACAATGTTGATAACTAAGGAATTCATAGCGCAGGTCTTCCTTAAGACGCTTTTTTCGGTTTTTCTCCTTTGCCTTGCCTTTTTTGCAGGGGGTCAAACCACGACCATGTCCTTTCAACACGGTGGTTTGAACCGAACCGCTCAGGTTTTTGTGCCAGCGGGTGCCCAACCTTCGGATTCCTTGCCCCTTGTGCTGGTTCTCCACGGGTTTACGCAGAGTGGAACCACCATGCTTAACAGCGCAGGATTCAATGCCTTGGCCCAGCAATACCGGGCGGTTATTGCCTATCCCAACGGGGTCAATGCGGGTTGGAATACCCAGAGTGGAATGCCCGGGGCCTCCACCGCGGATGATGTGGGGTACCTTTTGACATTGGCTGATAGCATCCGCTCCCGTTGGGGCACCCGGTACCACCGCCTTTTTAGCTGTGGCTTCTCGGCCGGTGGTTTTATGTCGTACCGATTGGCCTGTGAACGCCCCGATCGCTTTGAAGCGGTGGCTTCGGTGGCCGGAACCATGAGCACGACTGCCTTTGCGGCCTGCCAAGGCCCGCCCCTCCAGCCTGCTTACCGGGTACGATTAATGCATATACACGGAACATCGGATGCGGTGGTGAATTATAGCGGCGGGAACGGTAACGTTTCGGCTGATCAATGTGTATTGGCTTGGGTTAACCGATCCATCTGCCCGACTTCTCCCGTTATCACCACTTTGCCCAACACCAACGCAGGGGATGGCTCCACAGTAGAACAAAACATGTACTCTCCTTGCGCTCCTCTCGGCCCTGTTGGTTCGGCTTCGGCGGGTATCCCAGGTCGGGTGGTCTTACTAAAGGTGCAAGGTGGCGGCCATACCTGGCCGGGTATTACTACTCCTTTGTTTGGTTTGGGGATTGTAAATCAAGATATTTTGGCTTCAGCAAGGATTATGGATTTTTTTCTGGGTGTTGCCGCTTCCTCCACCACCAACAATGATTTGGAAAACGTCAGTCCGTTGATTATTTCATGGCAGCAAACGTTACAGGCTATCCATGAATCCTCGGTTCAAGGCGATGGCTTGTGGGATTCATGGGGTAGGCCCTGCGATCCAAGGCTTGTGCATCAGGGACAAATCTATTGGACAAGAGTATCAGGCATTGTGCGAAAATGGCATATAAGTAATTAGTAAAAAATTCATTATTTGCTATGATCCTGCTTGATTTCATTAAGGAAAGAGTGCCAAACTTCCTTGGTGGATGCTTGATTTTGGTAGCGTTGATTCCGTGTTATGCATGGGCAACGGGGCTAGTCCCAGGAATGCCTCCGCCTTGGAGTAAGGGTATTGTATGGTACCAGATATTCCCCGATCGTTTCTGCAACGGGGATACGAACAACGATCCCCCTGTGAGCGCTCAACAAGATGCATGGCCACACGATACTGTAAGACCATGGAAGCTTCATCCCTGGACTTCTGATTGGTACAAGATGCAACCCTGGGAGAAAGAGGGGGGGCAAGACATTTGGCATAACATTACTCGTCGACGCTACGGCGGTGATCTTGTCGGCATAATTCAACGCTTGGATTACCTCCGTGAATTGGGAGTGCAAGCTATCTACCTCAACCCAATTTTCTATGCGCCATCGCATCACCGTTATGATGCCTATATGATGCATCATGTGGATCCTTATTTGGGCCCAGACCCTCAGGGGGATTTGGCCATCATGGCCAAAGAGAAACTGGATGATCCCAAGACCTGGCAGTGGACATCGGCGGATACCATGGCGCTGCACTTGGTGGGAGCTGTTCATCGACTAGGGATGCGAATTATATGGGACGGGGTTTTCAACCACCTCGGCGTGGGGAGTCCATTCTTTCAGGATGTTATGCAGTACCAACAAGCCTCAGCATACGCCGATTGGTTTGAAGTGGAGCAATGGTCGGATCCTGATTCTGGGAAAGATTTTCGGTACAAAGGTTGGTTCGGCATCCAGAACCTTCCGGAAATCAAAGAGAATAGTGGAGGTCTGACCGAGGGCCCTTCAAATTATGTGATGAACATCACCCGTCGTTGGATGCGACCACAGTGGGAGTCTGCCGATCCAAGCTTGAAGGAAATGTCATTGGGCGTTGATGGTTGGCGATTGGATGTTGCTTTCTGTGTAGCACATGTTTTCTGGAAAAAATGGTCCGCGTATGTGAAAACGCTTAACCCTGAAGCGTACCTTACTGCAGAAGTCATCGAAGAAGCGTATAAGCTCAAACCCTATTTGCAGGGAGATGAATTCGATGCCGTAATGAATTATCCATTCGCTTTTGAGGGATCTGAATTTTTTATCAACGACAAGAATCGCCCTGCTGTCCATGAATTTCAAAACAAAATGAATGCCTTAGTGAATGTCTTTGGTTTTGAGCGTTTTTTATCTCAACAGAATTTGTTTGGATCTCATGACGCCAATCGAATTGCCTCGCATATAGTCAATCGAAATTTTGCGCGTTACGGAGATTGGGGGGATTATTTTTCAAAATCCAAAGCCTCAAACACCTCTTACAACACCCGCAAACCGTTGCTGGAGGAACGTCGAATACAATGGTTGTGGACCTTTTTTCAAATGACTTTTCCGGGGGCACCCATGCTGTATTACGGGGACGAAGTGGGGATGTGGGGAGCCAATGACCCGGATTGTCGTAAACCCATGATCTGGCAAGAGTTGAATTTTGAGCCGGAATGGTACCGCGCGGATCAAAGCAAATATTCGCAAGCTTGGTCTGTCGAAGTCGATACGCTGTTATTGTATAATATTCGGCGATTAATTAAGCTGCGTAGGTCTTTCCCGGAATGGCCCCTTGGAGAATTCAAGTGGATTTCCGTTCAAAGTTCTTCATCGGAAAGTCAGGACTGGGACAAGGAACCCGATAACCAAGCCCGAGGAAAGTCCAACCCAAAATCGTTGGTTTTGGCCTTTGCGCGAACTGGCCAAAGTACCAGCTATTTCTATTTGAATCCTACCAATACCCCTCAACCTGTATACCTAGATTGGGGAATGGAGCAGGTTAGAGAAGTATGGACCGGTGATGTGCATCAACCCCTAAGCGGGCCGTATTGGTTGATGCCTTATGGCTTTGCAATTTTTCGACCTTAAACCTTACATCATAAAATGACTACCCCAGGCAAAAACAAATCCATTGAAATTCGATACCGAGAATTCTCGT
Organism: Bacteroidota bacterium; assembly: GCA_005799025.1. Taxonomy (GTDB): domain Bacteria; phylum Bacteroidota; class Bacteroidia; order UBA7662; family UBA7662; genus SYHX01. The sequence continues at coordinate 7,052 of SYHX01000021.1, forward strand.
CAGAGGAATTGGGGCAAAGTCAGCAAGTCCTCTACCTCAAAGTTCGTGAGGCAGTGACCACCGCCTATGCTCCCTACAGCAATTTTGGGCTGGCCGCAGGAGTTCTCTTGGAGAATGGTCAGATTTTGGTGGGAACTAACCAAGAAAATGCCTCCTATCCCGTGGGTATATGTGCCGAACGGGTGGTTTTGTCCGCTTTATCGGTAACTCAATCGGGTCAAAAAGTCCAAAGCATGCTTATTCTTACCCAAAACCTCATGAACTCCGTGCAAATGGATGGTTTTGATTTCAAAATTTCCAAAGATGTTCCCGTTGCACCATGCGGGATGTGTCGACAAGCGATATCCGAACAGGTATTAAGGCAGCAGGCAGACTTTGAGCTTCTCCTGGTTTCTTCCGGTGGGAGAGTATGGTCCTTTGAGAAGGCAATGTCCTTGCTGCCCTTGGCTTTTGGATCGACTTAATGAGGGTTGAAACCGTAAAGCAGGGGCATTGCGATGATTTAAGCCTTATTTTAATTACAATTGTATTCACATGGCACAGCGATTTTTTCGGAATGTTTCGCTCACTTTTCTCAAAACCTATGCGTTCTCCATCCTTTTGGGGATTTGTTGGCTTTTGACATGGTCCAGCGATAAGGCATATGCCCAAAGCATCACAGTACAGGGGCAGGTTTCCATGAATATGGCGGGGATCAATATTCCGCTGCCTATCCAGTCGGTGGTGATTAATCTGGGGGGCTCTACTACCATGACCACCATGACGGACTCCTCTGGATTCTATTCGATTTCGGTTGTTTTTCCGGCCTTAAGTCCCAATACCAGGATACTGGTTTCGACCAATTGTCCGAACAGCGGAACCGTGAGCAATTCTCAATTATTGAACCCTGCGACCACCGTATACAATTTACCATTGACCTGCGGTGCCGGAGGCGGGGGCGTATCGACCATGGTCTTGGTCCATGGGGCATTAATATGGGGCTTGGCCCCGGCGCCAGCTGGTCAGCTGGTTCAGTTTTATCTGAGTGGGTCACTGGCTTCGGTAGGTTCAACGATGACCGGGACCAATGGGATTATCAGCGACACTTTGAATCTGAACCTCGGAGCTTCGAGCTCGGGAAACTTGATTGCAGTTGCACCTTGCAATAACGGTGCATTGGTTCGTGATACCGCTATGGTTTCGGTGACAAGTCCCATTGCTTTGTTTCAATTGACATGTTCGGCTGTACCTGTGAACAATATTACCGTTCAGGGACAGGTCTTATCGAATACGGGTTTGCCCATGGTGAACACCCCTGTTCGCATTTTGATGGCCAATACCGTTACGTTGACCGTCTATACCGACAGCATGGGATTCTATTCGGCGACTTTCTCAGCGCCATCGGTTTTGCCTGGTTCAGTTATTACGGTTTCCGCCTTGTGTGGTGGGTCCACAGGAACAGGTACCCCTGCCACAGGAACAGCTACATATGTTCAGGGTACCTCGAGCTACACCGTGAACTTAACCTGTGGTGCATCAAGCAGCAGGGTGCTTACCGTATCGGGGGCTTACCTTGATCCGTCCGGATTGGGAATCGCTGGACAAATCGTTCAATTATATCATAATCAATACAATATGCCTCTCAGGACCGTTACGACTTCGGCCGGTGGGTTCTTTTTGGATACCTTGACTACTGCGTTAACCAACGGGTTTGTTTATGCATTATCCTCATGTGGATCTGTGCCGTTGCCCGCTAAAGACACCGCGTTTTACAACGCTAGTTCAAATTTTGTTAATCTTCAATTGCAATGCAGCCCACCTGCTGGTCAGCATCGGGTATCGGGTTCAATCACCGGTTTTACCTCGGCGAACCCTATGAATTTTGACACTTTGTCCCTGGTGGTCATTAGAATTATTCCAAGCAGCCAAGGGCAGGTGGGAGGGTGGTCCACGGTGGACACCGTTTATTTGTTGGACAGCGCAGGCTCAGCGTATTTTAATCTGATGTTACCGACAGGTCGCTACAGCCTGCTTGCAACGTTACTCTCCGGAAATGCGTCTCAATTTGCACCCACGTATTATGGGGACACCACCACGTGGACCCAAGCGGATTCTTTTAATTTGCCTGCTAATGCGACCTCTTTTCTGGTGATTGATCTCTGCGCCAACCAAGGGGGAACTGGTGGGGGAACGATAGGCGGGGGGGTGGCAGGTAATTTGCCTAGGCTAAGTGGGCCTTTGGAGGGAATTCAGGTGCAATTGATTAATGCCAATGGGATGACTCCTCTATCCCATCGAAAGTCGGTAATGACAGGGCCTAACGGCTCCTTTTCTTTTACGAGTATTCCCTTTGGTTCCTATTTATTGCGTTGCGAGCATCCAGGATTACATTCGGTTATGATGCCCATAACCTTGAGCGCAGCCTCTCCAAACCATGCGTCTACCATTTTTAATGCGGGTTCCAACGGATTCACGGCTTCTGCGGCCTCGGTTCGTGGTATAGAATTCGGAGGTGGCCTGCTTTACCCTAATCCAGTGAAAGCGGGTCAAAAGCTTACTTTCCAATGGAATCAGGTGGATTTTTCTCTAACCCTAACGGAGACTGCTAACATCGGAGGCAGAACTAATGACCACGCAACCCTACTTGTCCGTGATCTACGAGGCAAAATCTGTGCTCATCAAGAGATTAGCCAATCGAGCCGAGGCATGGATGATCTGTACTCCACGCAATTCGAGGTCGGATTATCAACTAGCGGGTTGGATGCGGGGATTTACACCCTTGAATTGCACGATTTCAAGGGTCATGCCAAGGTATTTCGCCTGGTTGTAGAGCCCTAGGCCTTGATTATCTTTGTGTCCCTTTCTCAAATATGGGGCATTTAATGGCCTATTTAGCCTTGGTTCGTCGATTTTTTGCGGCTGTTTTAAGCCTATCCCTGCTAGGGGTCTGCATGTTAGAAGCAGAGCCCTTAGCCTCTAAGGAGACTTTTGCTCTGTCCCCACCAACGAACAGCGATCAACAAGACGACCAAGCTGAAGATGAAGCTAAGGTTTCTCCATCTTTGCAACCTTGGTACCATCTTACTCCTCAAACCCATATCACCAGTTCACCTGGGAATGACTCGTTCACGGATCAAGACAGGTCAAGGGCTTTGTCAAATTTTCCGGGTAGTTTTACTTTAGAAGGATTTTGGTTTGAGCGGAAGGGATATCAATTCCCCAAACTGTCTCAGATTTCTTTGGGTTTGATGCTCACCGAGGCTCTACCCACCCGAGCTCCATAGGGTAGAGATTTTTCGTCGCTCTGCAAATTGGTTTTGGGCATGCTTTGCAGAAAATAAGCCCCCACTTTATTTCTTTAATTTTATTTAATTTTTTTTCTATGAAAGCCAAAGGTGCTGTGCGGTGGTTTACCGCTTTGTTTGCGTTGATCTGTTTGTATCAATTGAGTTTTACATGGATTGCTTCCTATGTGGAAAGTGATGCCAGACGTTATGCCAAAGGTGACGAATCCTTGGAAAGACGCTATCTGGATTCGATAGCGGAGAAAGAAGTATTCAATTTCCTTTGGCTAAAGAAATTTACGTATGCCGAGGTTCGTGATCAGAAACTAAACCTTGGTCTTGACCTCCAAGGGGGAATGAACGTGGTCATGGAAGTGGATGTGGTCGATGTAATCCGTGCTTTGAGCAACCAGAGCAAAGACCCAGCTTTCAACAAAGCCCTCGAATTGGCAACGAGCAGGCAGGCCTCATCGCAAAAGGATTATGTATCTCTTTTTGTTCAAGCGTACAAAGAGCAGGCGCCCAATGCCCGCTTGGCCGGCATTTTTGCAACTCGCGAAAACCAAGGCCGAATTGATTTCAAAACATCCGATGACGAGGTTATTGCCGTGATACGTGCCGAGGCTGAAAGCGCCATTGATCGCTCCTTCAATATTTTGAGAACCCGTATTGATAAGTTCGGTGTTACATCACCCAATATTCAACGCCAACAAGGTACCGGTAGAATCAATATCGAATTGCCCGGTGTGGACAAGCCGGACCGTGTGCGCAAACTTTTGCAGGGTACCGCAAAGCTTGAATTTTGGGAAACCTTCGAAGCTTCGGAAGTCCTGGATAGGGTGGCAGAAATTAACAAATTCTTGGCAGCAGAGGCTAAGCTTAAGGGGAAGTCTGCCAACGACAGTTTTGAAAATCAGGGCGACACCGCCAAGGCAGTCGTTGATACTTCAACCTCCCAAAATGCCTTATTGCGTGACCTTGCCAAGTCCGATACGTCCATGGCAGGAGATACTTCTGAAGCCGGTTTGGCAAGGACTATGCAAGAAAACCCATTGTTTGCTATTTTAATGCCAGCTATCATTCAGGACAAAGATGGTAGCTCCAAGGTGGCTCAGGGTCCAATTGTGGGAACTGCTGCTGCTCGTGATACCGCTGCTGTCAATGCCATCATGGCCAGAACCGAAGTCAAAAATTTCTTACCTAGGAACATGAAAATGTTATGGATGATAAAAGGCCGCGGTGAAGGCAATCGTTTCTTCGATTTGGTTGCCCTCAAAAAGCGAGGAAATGAGGATCAAGCAGGTTTGGAGGGAGACGTGGTCACAGAAGCAAGAGAATCAATTGACCCGTTTGGAAAAGTAGAGGTTTCCATGACGATGAATGCCGAAGGAGCCAAGCGTTGGAGGCGGATGACGGCCGATAATATTGGTAAATCAGTGGCCATTGTTTTGGATGATTATGTGTACTCTTCCCCTACAGTTCAGTCGGAAATTTCGGGCGGGATGTCCTCTATTTCCGGTGATTTCACTACCGAAGAAGCCAAAGACCTTGCCAATATCCTTAAAGCTGGCAAACTTCCAGCTCCTGCTCGCATTGTCGAAGAGGCTGTGGTTGGGCCCAGCTTGGGCAAAGAAGCGATTCAAAACGGTTTATGGTCCATTGTTATGGGCTTGCTGTTGGTATTGATCTTTATGGCCTTATATTATGCGCGCTCGGGTCTGATTGCTAATGCTGTGTTATTCGCTAACATTTTCTTTATTTTTGGCATATTAGCTTCGCTGCAAGCTGTGCTGACTTTGCCGGGTCTCGCTGGTATTGTGTTGACAATCGGTATGGCTGTGGATGCGAACGTTTTGATATTTGAACGTATTCGCGAAGAATTAGCGCGTTCCAAAAGTCAACGCCAAGCGGTAAACGATGGTTTTTCGAATGCCTATTCTTCGATTATTGATGCGAACGTTACAACCATTCTCACAGGTATTGTTTTGTATGCCTTCGGTTCCGGCCCTATCCGCGGATTTGCTACCACCTTGATTGTGGGTATCCTAACCTCCCTTTTTGCGGCGCTTTTCCTTTCTCGCTTAATTATGGAATACTATGTTTCCAAAGACAAAACAATCACCTTTGGTACTTCTGCAACGTTGAAGATGTTCACCAACCTGAATTACGACTTTTTGGGGCGCCGCAAACTTTGGTACGGGGTTTCGCTTACCGTGATTATAGCCGGTTTGATTTCCATGTTCACCCAAGGATTCAATTTGGGAGTTGACTTCAAGGGTGGACGCAGCTACGTGGTTACCTTGGACTCAGATCGAGGTGCGGCAGATATTCGTTCGGCTTTGACAATTGTCTATGGTTCTGCACCCGAGGTCAAGACCTTTGGAAGCAACCAACAGTACAAAATCACCACCACCTACAAAATCAACAGCAATAGCGAAGCTGTGGATGCTGAAGTGGAAGCGAAATTGTGGAAGGGTTTATCGAGTCTATACCAATCCAAGCCTGATTTAGAAAAGTTCAAGTCTACCTACTTGATGAGTTCACAGAAAGTAGGTCCAACCATTGCTGATGATATCAAGGTCTCGGCCATTTGGTCTATTCTCTTTGCCCTTGTTGCTATCTTTGTGTACGTGGTGATTCGATTCCGTAAATGGCAATACGCTCTTGGTGCGACCGTTGCGTTGGCGCATGATGTTCTTGTGGTGCTTGCAGTTTTTACTCTTTGTTGGAAGTGGTTTCCCTTCTCGATGGAAATCGATCAAGCTTTCATTGCAGCAATTTTGACGATTGTGGGTTATTCGATCAATGATACTGTTGTGGTATTCGACCGTATTAGGGAAGATTTGGGCAACAAAAAATTAACCGCCGATATGAACATTATGAATAATGCACTTAACACAACTTTGTCTCGTACTTTGATTACGGCGTTTACCACCATCATTACGGTTGTCGTATTGTTCTTGTTCGGTGGCGATGTGATCAAGAGTTTTTCATTCGCCATTTTGATTGGGCTTATCGTTGGTACCTATTCTTCTATTTTCACAGCATCGGCCTTGGTATTGGATACGGTGAAGTGGATGGATGGACGTTCTAAGCGATAATTGCGCTTTGTGCATTTAAAATCCCCAATGTTACCTTGATTTCAAGCGATTTTTATGGCTAACGTCGAGGTTGATTCATGGACCCCTGCTGATTTTGAATCGGCAGGGGTTTTGGATTTATTAGCAAGGCAATCCGTGGAAGGCTTTATAACCGGTTTGCACGCTAGTCCTGATCATGGTTTTTCGGTTGAATTTGCAGAACATCGATTATATAATACCGGGGAATCTACCCGCCATATAGATTGGAAACTGTTCGCAAGAACAGACAAACTTTTTACCAAGCGCTACGAAGAGGAAACCAATTTAAGGGCCCATTTCTTGCTGGATGCTTCTGCTTCCATGTTTTATCCAGAAGGTAGGCCTGGCAAATGGGGATTTTCGGTAAGAGCTACGGCGGCTTTAGTTCATCTGTTGGATAAACAAAGAGATGCCTATGGGCTCCTCTATTTTGACAAGGAAATAAGGAGGGCCTTACGTCCTTCCATGGGGAAATCGCATCATAATCTGATGATGTTGCATCTGCAGAAAGCCCTGCGATCCAAAGCAGAGGATTACGGAGGTCAAACCAAACTGGTACACTCCCTGCATGAATTAGCAGAGACCATGCCGGCTCGGTCCATGCTCGTTTTGTTCAGCGACTGCTTTGAAACAGGCTTGAACTCCATGGATGAGCTCGCTTCGGCTTTGCAACACCTACGTTACAAAAATCACGAAGTTCTTTTGTTTCATGTGGTGGATTCTGAAACTGAATTATCCTTTGATTGGCCAAATCGTCCTTATACCTTGGTTGATCCTGAGAGCGGTAAGCAATTGCGGTTAAACCCAGCAGAATACAGGGAAACTTACCGGTACCAAGCTCACAAATTCAGACAAATGTTGGATCTTCGTTGTGGGCAATTTGGAATTGATTTTGTGGAGGCTGATTGTGCTACCGGTCATCTCAAGGTGCTGGAATCGTTTTTGCGAAGGCGTTCACGCCGCATCAAGTAGTCTTTGTACCAAGATTCTGCAAGGACTGTGGCGATTAGCATGGCGGTTCCCAAGTAAAATACAGGGGCCATTTGTTCGCTTTCGCCGAAAATGAAATACCCTAACACAATTCCATACACAGGCTCCATATTCACCGATAGCACGAAGGTGAAAGGGTCAATTTTGCGCATAAGGCGAATACTTGCCACAAATGGATAGCAAGTACAAACCAAAGCCAAAATGGATATCCAAAACCAGTCCATGGCGACAAGGCTCAGCCATGGCCAGGGAATGGGGTGATTCGCTGGGATACCTGAATTTTGGTCAGATTTCCACAAAAAGCCTACAAGTAACCATAAGCTTATACCTAGTAATCCACCTAACATTTCCCAGAATGCGACTTGCAAAGGCTGAAAGCGTTCGGTGAATTTGGAGTTCAAAACAGCAAACCAAGCCGCTAACATCGCGGATAGACATGCTGTCCACCACGCTAAAGGTGCAAAATGATGAACCTTCATGAGCAAGAACATGGCAAGCATTGCGAAGCACGCCAAGATAATTTCGTTCATGCCGGGGATTTGTCGCCGATATAGGGCTTTGATTAGCGACGCCCAAAGCGCTGAGGTGGCTAATCCAGCCAAGGTCAAAGCGATATTCGAAATGTCAATGGCATGGTAAAAGGTCACCCAATGCAAGGCGATGATCAACCCCGTGCCCAACATAGGAGATAAGGACTTGAACGGTATAGACAATTGGACCTTTGTTACGGAACACCAAATTCCAATAGCGATGGAGGCAATGGCCATACGGTTCCATACCAAGTCTAAGGCATGTGCCTCTATGAGTTTGCCCAAAATTGCCGTAAATCCCCACACAAAGACAATGAAATGCATTTCAACATAAGCCAACCAGCCGGGACGGTGGTTCAACGAGGGGAATAAGATCACGGTACCTATTTGGGGGCTCGGTGGTATAACCATACAGTACCCAGACCAAAAATAATATTTGGGGTCCATGCAGCCAGTAAGGGAGAGAAATCGCCTTTGATAGCAAAGGTCAGGCTGAATCGCTGCATCACGATGAAGGCAAAACAAAGCCCCAATCCAATTCCCAAAACAGGGCCAATTCCACCTCGCTTCTTGCGGGTGGAGAGGCTTAAACCCATCAAGGTAAAAATGATCGCGGAGAAAGGAATCGAAAGCCGGCTGTAATGTTCTACCCAAAATGGTTCGGTGGCTTCATTGCCCTTGAGCTCCAATTGTTGAATGTAGCGCAACAAGTCGTTTCTTCCCAGAAGGTAGGCGTCCGAAGCGATGGATTGGTTAAAGTCTTCAGGCCGGAAGCCGAGTTTGCGTAGAGCTTGGGTTTCTGTGGAGACTTTTATGCGAGGGCCTTTCCACTGGCGTTCGGTTACCTGCATCAAATCCCAACATTGGCAGGAGGAATTCCATCGAATTCGCTCCGCACTTAGCCTGGATATCAGACGCCGATGACGAAAACGATCCATGGCTAGCCGGTATCCGGTGCTATCGGTATTGGAATAGGATTCCAAGTAAACCATTTGCCCCGGACCTGTCTGGAATTGCTGATTCCGGGAATGACTATAATATGGATCTCTGAGGTAGAGGCTTTCAAAACGTATTCTGGCTTGATTGGAAGCAGGCAATACCCAGTTGCTCAGGTAATAATTAAGCCCGCCAATCAGTAAAGCCACTCCAAGGAAAGGCATGCACAAACGACGGAATGACCAGCCTGTATTGAGTACGGCAATGATTTCGTTACGTTCAGCCATTCTGGCGCCCGTGAAGATGATGGCAATAAAAACAAAGAGTGGGCTAAGCAGGTTAGCATAATAGGGAATGAAATGCACATAATACTCGTTCCAAACTTGCACCGTTCCCAAGGAGTGTTTCAAGAAGCCATCCAGTTTTTCGGTCAGATCAAAAACGATTGCAATAACAACAAAAACGCCCAAAGCCCCTGCATAATTGCTAAGATACGTTTTTGCCAAATAGCCATCAAGCTTTTTCACTGGGAGGAATTAGTCTTTTTGGGCGAACCTTACTGATCCAGATGGACGGGGCCAATTTGCTGCATAAGGCGTTGGATTTTGGACGCCCTCCGTCGCATATAGGGGCTAGGTTTACCCGGATTTCTTTGACGTGGGTTGGGAAAGGCGGCTACAATCAATGCTGCCTGACCTTTACTCAAATTCGCAGCTGATTCATTGAAATAAGTCTGTGATGCGGCTTCAGCACCGTAAATGCCGGGACCCATTTCGATGCAGTTGAGGTAAACTTCCATGATTCGCCTCTTGGACCAAAGCAATTCAATCGTCAAAGTGAAGTAAGCCTCAAGGGCTTTTCTCAAATAATTACGAGCGGGCCATAGGAATACATTTTTGGCAGTTTGCTGAGATATAGTGGATCCACCAAGAATGCGTTTATTGCCTTTTTGATTTCTTTTATAGGCTTTTTGTAGGGCCTCAAAATCAAAGCCATGGTGTTCCATAAAATGTTGGTCCTCGGTAGCAACGGCCGCTTGGATCAGTTTGGGGGATATTTGTTCCAAAGGCACCCAATCCCGATTCCACCGATATACCTGACCCTCCTGCGGTCCCTCCAGCAGTCGTATACACATCAAAGGGGTAAAAGGTACGGGGACCCAACGGTAGAGCAGGGTCAATGCCAATGAGGCCAGCCATAAACCCAAGAAAAATTTGAGAATTTTACGAATCATACTTTATCAAATCATCAAGATCCGTGGCCGCCTTAGTTTGATGCTCCACATGAGCCCAAAGATGCACTGCTTCTTAAACAAATCCAACATGATACTTGTTCCCTAAATAATCAAATAATTGCTTTTAAGGTTCAAATTACCATCATAACCTCATTCTTTGTATTGAAATTCTGCTCCTTTATCCCGTCGCTTCTCAATTTCTTTCTGTTAAGTCCTCTTATTGCTTGCTCCTCATTGGAGTCTAGGCCTTTGGAGTGTTCAAAGACTCAATCCGATTCCCTCATGAATTTCTACGACTTACAAGCCAAAGACCTTCTAGGTCAAACGATTTCGTTTAGTCAGTTTCGAGGGAAGAAGGTCCTTTTGGTCAATACGGCCTCGGAATGCGGTTTCACCCCTCAATTGGCCGAACTCCAGAAACTTCAAGAACAATACCAAAACCGCCTTGTAGTGGTCGGCATCCCCACCAACGACTTCGGAGGCCAAGAGCCCCTTGGTAATTCCGAGATCGGGGCTTTTTGTGCGAAAAACTACGGTGTTAATTTCATAATCTTGGCCAAGGGTACTACCCGTGGTTCAAGCAAGCATCAGGTCTTCCGATGGCTCACCACCCGCAGCATCAACGGGGTTTCATCATCACGTATTTGGTGGAATTTCCAAAAATACCTGGTTGATGAACAAGGTCAATTGATGAATTGGTATTTGCCCACCACGCCCCCATTGGCTTCAAGATTGCTTCGAAAAATCGAAGGGAGATGATCAGTGTTGCCTCCTTTGTAGGCCATCAGCCCAATTTCAAAGCGTTGGTGAATCGTCGTCTTCGTAGAGGTTGGGGATTAGGATTTGCAATGTTGATTATGCTAACTTGGTTAGGGACTCTGGTTGCGGCGTGTTCAATGTCTTGGTCTTGGCAGAACCCATGGTTGTACGTCGCGATGGCCTGCCAAACCTTCCTCTTTACCGGATTATTCATTACCGCTCATGACGCTATGCATGGCACGGTTTCTTTGAATCCAATACTCAATAAGTGGATAGGGAGGATTTGCCTTTGGGTCTTTGCGTTTAATTCCTGGAACAGAATGTTACCCGATCATCATCGCCACCATCGCTTCGTAGGAACCGAAGCGGATCCTGACTTTGGTCCGCCTCGTTTTTGGGTATGGTTCTTTGGCTTTGTTTCTCACTATGTGCGTTGGTATCAAATTCTTTTCTGTGCGATGCTATTTAATCTGCTTCAATGGTTTGGGATTCATGGCTCTTCCATGGTTCAGTTTTACATCATCCCTTCAGTTTTGAGTTTGCTCCAACTTTTTTATTTTGGAACTTTCCTGCCTCATTTTTCTGATTCTGAACGTGGGTTGGTACCGGATAATGCTCATCGATCAAGGACCCAGCGGGCCAGACATCTTTGGGCCTTTGTGACCTGTTATTTTTTTGGCTACCATTGGGAGCATCACGAGGCCCCTGCCACTCCTTGGTGGATGTTGCCGTTAACCAAAAGTTCTACTTTTTCATGAAATATCGTCCCTTTATTTTCATTGTTATTTACTCTTTCCTTTTGAGTTCTGCCCATGTTTGGGCCCAAAAAGGTAAAATTACAGGAAAGGTCAAAGATGCTCTAACAGGGCAGTTCATCCCATTTGCTAATGTAGTTATTCCCGGTACGACCCAAGGCACCACGACCAATGACCAAGGTGTTTATTCCCTTGAACAGCTAGACAGGGGGTACTATAACATTACAGTTTCATTTCTAGGCTACAAGCCCAAAACCTTTTTTGAGATTCAAGTTAGTGATGCAAGGGTAGCTCTCTTGGATATTGAACTTGAAACAGATAGCAGATCGCTGCAAGCGGTGGAGGTACAGGCCTCGGCATTTTCGCGAACCGATGAAAGTCCTCTATCTCTCCGAAACATAGGCGTGGCTGAAATCCAACGAAATCCAGGAGGTAATCGGGATATATCCAAGGCGATCCAATCCTTGCCGGGTGTTTCGTCTGGGGTGAGCTTTCGTAACGATATCATCATTCGAGGGGGTGCACCGAACGAAAACCGATTTTATTTGGACGGGGTAGAGGTGCCTGTAATTAATCATTTTGCAACCCAGGGTAGCTCCGGTGGTCCTGTGGGTATAATTAATGTGGACATGATCCGTGAAGTTGATTTTTATTCTGGAGCTTTTCCAGCCAACCGGGGAAATGCATTGAGTTCTGTTTTTGAGTTCAAACAGAAAGACGCCCGCAGTGACAAAGCCGCCTTTCGTTCCATTGTGGGTGCCAGCGATATCGGCTTAATTGCCGAAGGTCCCTTGGGTTCCAAAACCACCTATATAGTTTCTGCACGGCGCAGTTACCTCCAATTTCTTTTCTCAGCCATTGGCTTACCCTTCCTGCCGACCTTCAATGGTTTTCAGGCTAAAGTCAAACACAAAATAGATGACAAAAACGAACTGTATTTTGTAGGTTTAGGTGCTATTGATCAATTTCAATTAAATACCTCCCTAAACCTTAGTTACGATCCTTTGCTTAATTCCAAAATCAAGTCTCTCTCTGACACAGAATTGGTGGATCAACAGCGGTATATCTTGGGCTACCTCCCTGTGACCACTCAATGGAATTATACCAATGGATTGGTTTACAAACATTACGCCAAAACCGGTGTGATGACCTTCGTCCTGAGTCGCAATATGCTTAACAATGTTCAATATAAACGTTTGGGCAATAACAAAGACAGCGCTCTCCTTCAAGACTATGTCTCCCAAGAGAGCGATAACCGATTTCGTTTTGAGCATCAATTGCGTAGCCAATCCGGTTACAAAATCTCTTATGGATTGAGTTTGGAACGTTCGCGATATTTCGTACGCAATAGCTCCAAAGAATTGGTCGCCGACACCTCCAATCCGGCAAATCCACCTCAATTGGTGAGCAGATCTTTCGAGACCCTACTGCGGTTTAATCGTTGGGGCATTTTTGGCCAATTATCTCGCTCATATTTCGGGGAATTGTTGGTTACATCCGCGGGGATTCGTTTGGACGGTTGCGATTGGGCCATCACTACTTCAAATATGTTGGAACAAATTTCACCACGGTTGTCATTGTCCTATAATTTTGCGCCTCGCTGGACCTTCAATGCCAATACTGGGATCTACAGTCAACTACCTGCCTATACCTTGTTGGGTTTTCGTAACTCCGCTGGGGACTTGCTCAACCGTAGCAACGGACTGAAATATATAAACAATGTGCAATTTGTGGCCGGGCTGGAGTACTTCGGAGGCAAAACATTCAAGGCCACGCTGGAATCTTTCTACAAGGGGTATTCCAACGTTCCTGTTTTACAAGATCGTGGAATCAGCCTAGCCAACTTAGGGGCTGACTTTGGGATTATTGGGAATGAGCCTGCTTTGTCGGTGGGTATTGGTAAAACCTATGGCCTGGAACTAATGCTTCAACAAAAACTCAACAAAGGTTTTTATGGAATCATGGCTTTGACTTGGGTACGTTCACTTTTTGATAATCGACTTACATCAAATTCTGCCTTAAGCTCGGAATTGAAGCCATCGGCTTGGGATAATCGTTACCTGCTCACCCTTACGGGGGGTAAAATTTTCGCAAAGAATTGGGAGATTGGGGTTCGTTTTCGTTATGTGGGGGGGGCTCCGTTCACGCCGTTTGATTCGGTTTCCCTCAACAAAGCGAATTGGAATCAATTTGGCCGATCGACGTTGGATTTTAATCTCCTTAACAGCCAACGCAGTGGTGCCACCATGCAATTGGACCTGAGGATTGATCGTAAATGGGAATTCAAGGGTTGGGCGCTCAATCTGTATTTTGATATTCAAAACGCTCTAAATCAACAGACCTTGGGTCCTCCATTTTTGGTGGCTTCACGGGACAGGGCAACGGGTGCTTTGTTGACCGATCCTGACCAACCAGATCGTTACTTGGCCTCCGAGTTACCGAATACCGCTGGTCAATTGTTACCTACTGTCGGTATCATTGTGGATTTTTAGGGGGGCGGTTCCAAGGGCTGAAAATTTGAGTCTCTTGAAGGGTGGTTTTCCAGTCCCCTCTAAAGGTCAAGGCACGGTCGTCGATATACACGTCGGCCATTGGCTTTCCAAAGTTCCAGATACGATCGTAGGGGATACCGTGATGATCAAGCCATGTTTTCATCGCTTGATCCTGTGCCTTTTCTTGATCCTTGTGGTATAATTTGTTACTTCTGGTGGAGAAGATATAGATTTTCCAGCCCATATTTTTCATGGCTTGTAAGGCTTCGCGGCTACCATCCACGGGTTGGTCGTAAATATGTCCATCTTTCCAGCCTTCGCTGTATCGGTGCAGGACTCCGTCAAAATCGATCGCTACAGTCATGTTGGTGGGGTATTTTGAGGGTGAAGGCTCAGGGCTTGACCCTCTCTGTCCATGTTGCACGAAGATAGGATTGAAGCAACCTCGTTCGAATTGTATCTTAGTCCTTGATTATCAAATTTACAGACCGTTCCCAAAATTCCCTTTTGAGTAAGAAAGTCGATACATCCCGATCAGGGCATCCGCCTCACCATCAACACGAAACCTCCTTGCACGGCACGGATACTGGCCTCCCTTTGTCCGTTTCGAGGTACATGGGTGAATTGGTATACGGCGGTATTGACGGCTCGGTCACCACTTTTGCCGTGGTATCCGCTGCAGCGGGAGCAGGGCTGTCCACGGCGGTCGTTTTAATCTTGGGTTTGGCTAACCTTATTGCGGATGGTTTCGCAATGAGTGTGGGTGCCTATCTCAGCAAGCAAACCGAGCGGGACAATTATCGCAAGCATCGTGAAATTGAGGCTTGGGAAGTCGATCATTTGCCCGAGAAGGAACGTGACGAAATACGGGAAATTTACAGTGGAAAGGGTTTCGAAGGAGAGCTTTTGGAGAGAGTCGTAGATACCATCACGGCGGACAAAGAGCGTTGGATTGATGTCATGATGAAGGAAGAATTGGAAATGGTAGAAGATACCCGATCCCCCTTGGCATCCGGTGCAGCCACCTTTGCTTCCTTTGTGGTGGTAGGTATCATTCCTTTGCTTGCCTTTGTGGTGCATGCCTTTTGGAACCCCTCAGGTCTTCACCAATCCGCCCCCCTACCTTTGTTTTGGATAGCGGCATCGATGACCTCGGTAGGTTTTGTGGTCATTGGTTGGATGAAGTCTAGGGTAACGAATGTGACCCCGTGGCGCGGAATGCTGGAGACTTTAGTTTTGGGTTCAGTTGCTGCAACGTTATCCTTTGTTGCGGGATTTCTCCTCGAAAAGTGGCTTGGTGCTTTCTAGTTTATCAATAATTTAACCAAAGATATTAAATGGACATGATTCCTGAAATTAAGTTCTCCAAGGCTCCCGCATCAGCAGCTATCGCCAAGGTATACATGGATCTTGCCTCGCTAAAAGCATCATCCTTACCTGCGGATTGGCTTAAGGTTATGGAGCATCACGGTTATCCTGAAGGTGAATGGATTCAAGTAGCCCTCGCTCCCGGGGCGGTGTGGCTTTATACTACCCGCCAAACGGCAACTCGTTATGGGATCGACGGGGAACACATAGCGATGGAAGAATTTCGAAAGGCTGGTTTTCGTTTGGAACGCCTTTGTAAAGCACACAAAATTAAGAGCCTTCAAACCGAGTTTCATCCATCCCAACCCAAGGGACATGAGGCCCTCTTGGAAGGGTTGATGTTGAGTTCATATCGCTTTGATCGCTACCTTAAATCTTCCAAATCAACTGCACACCGCAAAGGATCACCTGAAAAGGATTCGAAATCATTTTCTGTTCATCCCTTAAATCTCTCGAAAGAAACAACCTCGGAACTCGTCGAACTATGTCGTGCTGTATATATAGCAAGGGATTTGGTAAATGAACCTCAATCTGTTTTGGGGGCGGTGGAATTGGCGCAGGCTTTCAAAGCCATGGGTAAAGATTCCGGATTCAAAGTAAAGGTTTGGAATAAGGCTCGCATTGAGGAAGAGGGTATGGGTGGAATTATGGCCGTAAATCGTGGATCGGTTCGACCACCAACCTTTACCATCATGGAGTATAAACCAGCGGGCGCGGTCAATAAACAGCCTATCTTATTGGTCGGTAAAGGGGTGGTTTATGATACCGGAGGTCTTAGCCTCAAGCCCACTCCCGGCAGCATGGATTCGATGAAATGTGATATGGCGGGTGCAGCCGCTGTGGGTGCGACCATGCAAGCAATAGCCAAAAACCGATTACCGGTTTACGTGATTGCCTTGGTACCCGCTACAGATAACCGTCCAGGAGGCGATGCCTATGCCCCGGGAGATATCATTCGAATTTCGGATGGTACCACGGTGGAGGTTTTGAATACTGATGCGGAGGGTCGTTTGATTTTGGCGGATGCTCTGCATTATGCCAAACGCTTCAAGCCTGAATTGGTCGTGGATCTGGCCACCCTAACAGGCTCTGCGGTGATGGCTTTAAGTTCACATGCTACACCTTGCATGGGAACAGCTGATCGCGCCCAGGTGCAAGCAATGGTCGATGCAGGATTTCGTTGTTATGAGAGGCTCGTTCCCATACCTATCTGGGAAGAGTACGGTGAAATGATCAAAACATCCGTGGCGGATCTCAAGAATATTGGGGGCAGGGAAGCAGGCGCGATCACTGCTGCTAAATTCCTCGAGCATTTCACGAATTACCCTTGGTTGCATTTGGATATAGCTGGTCCAGCCTTTCTTGATGGCGAAAGTACCTACCGCGGTAAACATGGTACAGGACATGGGGTTCGTCTTCTGTACGCCTACTTGCGCTATCGGGCCATGTTGCCCAAGCCTCCTGTCCAAGCGGCTGGTTCTCGTTCCTCCTCCAAATTCAACAGAAAATCACAATGACCTCCAACTCAGAACCCAAGAGGGTCATCGGTTTCAGTTCCGGAGACCTTAACGGAGTGGGTCTTCCTTTGTTAATGAAGATTTTTACCGATCCTCGGATATTGCAAATGTGTACCCCCATATTGTACGCATCGGGCAAGGTATTGGGCTTCTACCGCAAAGATATGGGGCTTCAGGATTGGAATTATAATATGATTCAAGAGCCATCCCAGGCGCATCCACGCAAATTCAATCTGATCAATTGTTGGCAAGACGAGGTCAATATCCAGCCGGGGATAGCTGATTCAAAATTGTCTCGCTATGCCAGTATCTCGCTAAATAGAGCCACGTCCGATTGCCTCCAAGGCCATATCCATGGTTTGGTAACCTTGCCCATTGATAAGAATCTTATGCAGGGCGAGGATTTTCAATTTCCAGGTCATACCGAGTTTCTGGAAGATGCCGCGCGAAACCATGATCATGGCCGGTTTAAGGGCAAATCATTGATGTGGCTGGTGGCAGATTCCTTGAGGGTGGCCACCTTGACAGGGCATGTGCCTTTGCAGGAGGTCGCTGGACGAATTACCCAAGCATCTATTGCCAACAAAATAAAGGAAATGCACTCCTCTTTGATCCTTGATTTTGCAATTAACAAGCCACGTATCGCGGTGCTTGGCCTAAATCCCCATGCAGGAGATGGAGGACTCTTAGGCCAGGAGGAATTGAATATTATCCAGCCTGCTATTCGGCAGATGAGGGATCAGGGGCTGTTGGTTTTCGGTCCCTACGGAGCCGATGGCTTTTGGGGAACGGGGGCATGGTCTCGATTTGATGCGGTTTTGGGCATGTACCATGACCAGGTACTCATACCTTTCAAAACTTTGGCTTTTGAGCAAGGTGTAAATTTTACCGGGGGTTTGCCCATCATTCGTTGTTCCCCGGATCATGGGCCTGCATTCGAAAAGGCTGCTGAGCGTAAGGCCAGTTCATCTTCGCTTTTACATTCTATTTTTTGCGCTTTGGATCGAATTCGAACGCGGGCAGAGCAAGAATATTTGGCAGCCAATGCGTTGGTCAAATCCGGCCATTATCAAGAAATAGCGTCCTCAGAGGAAGCCTAAAGGCTTAAAGCCCCAAATTTTGCGTATTTTTGCGCCCCTAATATGAAAGCTCACAGCCCTTTTGCTGCCTATGATATCCCCCTGCAGGCCATGCCTAACGGGGAGCACAGCTATTCTTATGCCTTGAGTGGTGATTTTTTTGGGCTTTTTGAGGCCTCCTTGATCACCGAAGCCCAAATTCAAGTGGATTTAGAAATACGGCGGCTTGGCGTTCGTTTGGACTGTAATTTACGCTCTGTTGGTACATTTCAAGTGGGTTGTGCCCGCTGTTTGGAGCCTTTGGCTTTCCCGATCCAAGACGATTCCCACCTTGTTGTGCAATTGATTGACAGCGGTTCTGAGGTTAACTCAGACGAAATTCTTGTCTTGCCAAGTGGAGAAATCTCATGGAATGTGGCTCAATTCATGTACGAAAGCATTCATTTGCATTTTCCACTCCGAGCCGTATGCGATGAGGCCGCTCTGGCATGTCAATCCCAAGAACCTTGGTCCGAACAAAATCTTCTCACCTACCAAACTTCCGATAACGCCCCTACTGATCCGCGTTGGGATAGCCTCAAACAAGTTAATTTTCAATAGCCATGCCAAATCCAAAACACCGCCATTCCAGAAGCCGCCGTGATAAGCGCCGTGCCAACGACCATGCTGCCTTGGCAACCCTTGCAACCTGTCCAACAACAGGTCAGCCTCATCTTTTTCACAGGGCTCATTGGTTCGAAGGAAAAATGTACTACAAGGGTAAGGTCGTGATCGATACCCAAGCGTAATTGCGTCGGTCATTATGACCCAAAACCTATCGCTTTCCATTTGTGCAGCCATTACTGGCGTACATGCCTGGGTTCCACCTCACGTGGTGACCAATCAAGATCTAACTCGACATATTGATACCACGGACGAATGGATCTATACACGTTCTGGGATTCGTGAGCGACGTTGGTTGCAAGACGACTCCTTGGCTTCGTCGGATTTGGGGATGGAGGCAGTCAACGGTTTGCTCGCCAAGATGGGAATTAGCCCTATGGACATTGATTTAATTATTTGTTGCACAGCGACCCCCGACATGTTATTCCCTGCTACAGCTAACATTATTTCAGATAAAATCGGGGCCAAGAATGCGGTGGGATACGATATTTCCGCAGCTTGTTCGGGCTTTCTCTATGGGTTAAGTACGGCAACCGCTTTTGTAGAATCTGGAAGGTTTCGAAAAGTGGTGGTGGTGGGAACCGATAAAATGACATCAATCATCAACTTAGAAGATCGTGCTACAGCTTTTCTTTTTGGAGATGGTGCAGGCGCGGTGATGGTGGAGCCTAGCACCAATGGATATGGAATCCGGGATATTCTCCTCAAAAGCGACGGTTCAGGTCGGCATTATCTATACCAGAAGGCTGGAGGTTCGCAGAGACCTGCTTCTCACGCCACAGTGGATAATCGTGAGCATTTTATTCATCAAGAGGGGAAGACTGTTTTCAAATTTGCGGTGACCAGCATGGCCGATGTGGCTGCTGAAATTATGGAGCGAAATCAGTTAACTGCGGAGGACATAGCATGGCTGGTTCCGCATCAAGCCAACAAGCGCATCATTGATGCCACAAGGGATAGGGCGGGTCTCCCAGAATCCAAGGTTATGGTCAATATTGATCGCTACGGAAATACCACCAACGGCACCATTCCTATATGTTTATGGGAATGGGAATCTAGGCTTAAGCCCGGTGATAATTTAATTCTTGCCGCATTTGGAGGCGGATTTACTTGGGGCTCAATTTGGCTTCAATGGGCTTATCCATCCTAATAAATTTAATTTATATTCAATATGGCATCAACATCAGAATTTCGCAATGGCCTCTGCCTCAAATTCAATAACGATATTTATCAGGTGGTTGAATTCTTGCATGTGAAGCCAGGTAAAGGGGCCGCTTTTGTGCGGTCCAAACTCAAAAGTTTAACTAATGGAAGAGTATTGGAAAACACTTTTCCGGCAGGGGCCAAGATCGATCCTGTTCGCGTTGAAACAAGGGAGTATCAATTCATTTACAAAGATGACTTGGGTTATCACTTCATGGATTCCGAGTCCTTTGAACAAAACTCCTTGGAAGAATTTAAGATCAATTCCCCTCAATTTTTACAAGAAGGCGCCGTCTGCCTTGTTCTCGTAAATACCGATGATGAATCGGTACTGACCTGCGAGTTACCACATCACATCGAAATGACAGTTACCTACACTGAACCAGGATTGCGTGGTGATACGGCCTCGGGAACAGCATTGAAAGCGGCAGTCGTGGATGATGGCCCGAACGTTCAAGTTCCTTTGTTTGTGAACCAAGGCGATAAAATCAAAATAGACACCCGAACAGGAGGTTATGTGGAGAGGGTGAAGTAGTTTCGTAAACATAGTCTGTATTATTTTCAAAAACAAAGCCATGGAAATCAAAGAAATTCAAGAATTGATCCGTTTTGTCTCCAAATCTGGAGTTTCAGAAGTGGAAATCGAGAAAGAAGGTTTCAAGATTCATATCAAAACAGGTTCTTCGATGTCAGGATCTCAGGTTTATGCTATTGCTCCAACATCGCCAATCCTATCAGCCCCTATCACCCCCTTGATGCCGGCCTCGGCACCTGCGGCGGCTGCAGCTGTTTCTGCGACATCCAATGAAGCCGGGTTATCTGCTCCGGCAGGTACAGTGGTCAAAGCGCCGATGGTAGGCACCTTCTATCGCTCAGCCGGCCCTGACAAAGAGGCCTTCGTGAAGGTAGGAGATAAGGTCCAAAAGGGGCAGACCCTGTGCATTATAGAGGCTATGAAACTGTTCAACGAAATCGAAGCTGAATTTGGTGGAACGGTTATTGAAATTCTTGCTGAGAATTCAGCACCGGTGGAGTTCGATCAGCCTTTGTTTGTGATCGCACAATCCTAAATTCAAATCGTGTTTAAGAAAATTCTCATCGCTAACCGTGGCGAAATTGCTTTGCGAATTATTCGCACATGTAAAGAGATGGGCATTCAAACCGTAGCGGTTTACTCCACTGCGGACAAGGATAGCCTTCATGTTCGATTTGCAGATGAGGCCGTTTGTATTGGTCCTCCTAAATCCGTCGACTCTTATCTCAATATTTCACAAATACTTGCTGCCGCAGAAATCACCAATGCGGATGCCGTTCACCCGGGGTATGGATTTCTCTCTGAAAACGCTCGTTTCGCCGAGGTTTGCAGAGATTATAACATTAAGTTTATTGGCCCCACTCCTGAATCAATTCGGAGCATGGGTGACAAAATCACCGCCAAAGAAAACATGAAGAAAGCAGGGGTTCCCATAGTCCCAGGCTCTGATGGTTTGTTGGGTTCCGATGAAGAAGCTAAAGCTATCGCCAAGGACATAGGATATCCTGTCATTGTTAAAGCTACGGCAGGTGGTGGTGGCAGAGGCATGAGGGTTATTTGGAAAGAGGAAGAGCTCGTTCCTGCGATGGAATCGGCCCGAATGGAGGCGGCTGCTGCCTTTGGTAACGATGGGTTGTACATGGAGAAGTTCATTGAAGAACCTCGTCATATTGAAATTCAAGTCGTAGGCGACCAATTCGGTAAAGCCTGCCATCTCAGTGAACGTGATTGTTCTATACAGCGCAGGCACCAGAAATTAATCGAAGAATCTCCTTCGCCTTTTATGACCGATGAACTACGTAATCGGATGGGAGAGGCCGCGGTTCAGGGCGCAATGGCTGTTCAATACGAAGGGGCAGGCACTATAGAGTTTTTGGTGGACAAGTATCGAAATTTTTATTTCATGGAGATGAACACCCGAATTCAGGTGGAGCATCCAGTGACCGAAGAAGTGATCGATTATGATCTCATCAAAGAACAAATCAAAGTAGCTGCAGGAATCCCGATTTCTGGCAAAAGCTATATTCCCAACATGCATGCCATTGAGTGCAGGATCAATGCAGAGGATCCCTACAATGATTTTAGGCCTTCTCCCGGAAGAATCACTACATTACACGTTCCTGGGGGTCATGGGGTTCGAGTCGATACCCATATTTATTCAGGGTATGTTATACCGCCGTACTACGATTCAATGATTGCCAAATTAATTACAGTGGCTCAGACCAGGGAAGAGGCGATTGCAACAATGGAAAGGGCGCTCTCGGAGTTTGTGGTGGAAGGCATCAAAACCACAATACCTTTTCATCAAAAGATGCTCAAAGACCCCAATTTCCTTTCTGGAAATTTCAATACCCAATACTTGAATCATTGGAAAATGTGATGAGTCAGGTTGAACCCGTCCAAGTTTTTGCGGAATCCACTCCGAACCCTACCGTAATCAAATTGATTACGAACCGGGCATTACTTCCTGGGTATTTGTTGGAAATGAATCGCTCCAATGATCAGGGATTGAGCCCATTGGGAACCAAGTTTTTGGAATTTGAAGAAATAGTTTCGGTCATGGTTTCCAATTCATTTGTTTCCTTGACGCGTCAACCACAGGCAGAATGGTCAGAGCTTATTCCGGTGTTGAGGGATTTCATGAGCCATTATTTGCAATCCGATTTGCCCATTGTAGATCAATCGTTGTGGGAAATTCACAGAACCTCCTGGGCGATTGATCTCCAAGCTGCAACAACAGACAGCATGGCGAGTCATGAGGTACATCTTTCCGAAGGCGATCCTGTAGGGGGGACTTTGCCGCGTAATCCTCATATTGACTCCAAAATCGAGGAAATTCTCAAGGATTATATTCAACCTGCAGTGGAGCAGGATGGGGGTGCCATACAGTTCAAATCGTTCAACCCTGAATCGGGTTTAGTTAAAGTAGTGTTGCGAGGAGCGTGCAACGGTTGTCCATCTGCTTCCTTAACGCTCAAGGCGGGCATTGAGAACCTTCTGAGAAGAATGGTACCTGAAGTAAAAGAAGTCATCGCTGATTAATTTCTTGAATTACCAACAATAGGTTTGTTTTCCTTCATAAGTTATGACTTCTAAACTTAGTGAAGATTTTTATAAACATTTGCTCCATTCTTGGGAAGCTAATGATTTTGAGAAAATTGGGAATCTTGATTGGATGAAGTTGTGGGACAAAGAGTGCAAGGATGAAGGATTAAAACAAAATATATGTTACGATGGAAAATTTGTTCCAGCCTATTCGTCTTTCTTTGAATATACTGCCGACTCGACAACCACTAATCAAGATGCTGATGGATTATTAGGAATTTCATCAACGAAAATCCCCTATGCAGGTTGGCGAATAGGATCGGTTGTTCAATTCAAACCCGATCCTTTGTCATCTTTGATCAAGGAGGCGTTAGAAGGTGGGGCAGATGCTTTGGCCTTGGTGGGGGATATACCAAGAATTTCAGAGTTTATGGCTGCATCCGAGGGCATAGGGTGGAATTATATATTAGTGGATTTTCGTGAATGGGATTATAGAGCTTCTCTGAATTTGTGGGAGCACTGGTGTCTTAAAACAGGAGGTCAGCCATCAGAACTCGAATTGCAAGGTGAACTGTGGGGGTGCAATTCTTTGTTGAAGTCTACCAGCGCTGAGGAATACCAAGCGTTTTTGCGTGAATCGGTCATCCAAGCTGCCACCAATGCCAAGAGGTTTCCAAATGCATCTCCTGTCTTGTTCAGGGAGGAACTCTTGTTGAATGTCGGATTGCATTCTTGGGAGGCGATTGCGGTGATTTTAACCATGACGGTGGATTGGTTGGATTCCTGGGGCAAGGAAATACCCCTTCCACCAATTGCATTTGAACGTAGTTCTGGGTCCAAGCTGATGGAAGAGATCGCTATGCATTCAGTCGTTGGCAGGGCATTTCAGGAGTTATGCCCTGCATCCTGTAATGTTCGGCAAATGGCAAGGCCAAGGTCTCAGGACGCAGAAGGCCTGGATGGTTCTCGTGAACTGTTGGGTATGACCATGGCAGCCCTATCTTCAGCCTTGGGCGGTGCTGAGTGCATCTTTCTCCCGGACATGGTTGGCTCATTGAAAGGGATTTCCAACGAGGATCGACGTCGTTTGCCCCGAAATTTGCAACTTTTGTTACGTGATGAAGCCATGTTGGCTAAGTCCACAGCATTGGTCCGAGGTGCTGCGACAACAGGGGCCTTGGAGAAAGCGGCGTGGGATTCCATAACAGAGGTTTTTACGCAAATTCAAAACCATGGTGGTGCCTTCGCTTGGTTGAAGCGGCGTTTATCCACTATTGGGTTCTCTATCGAAGCCGAGGATATATCGATGAGCAGTCCCCCTTGGGTGAAGCAGGTTGCCGCCAAAATCCAAGCTACTCCCAACGCCCTTGTTCAAAGCTGGGAATCCGGTGCTCCACCTTATTTGAGGGGACCGTATGCGAGTATGTACACCCAAAGGCCATGGACTGTGAGGCAATACGCTGGCTTCAGCACCGCATCGGATTCCAATGCATTTTACAAACGCAATTTGGCAGCAGGCCAAAAAGGTCTCTCCGTTGCCTTTGATTTACCGACCCATAGGGGGTACGATTCGGATCACCCAAGAGCGATAGCGGATGTAGGGAAGGCGGGCGTTGCCATCGACTCGATTGAAGACATGAAATGTCTGTTCAAGGATTTGCCTTTAGACCAATTGTCGGTAAGCATGACCATGAACGGGGCAGTAGTTCCTGTTTTGGCATTCTTTATCGCAGCGGCCCAAGAAAGTGGAGTATCTCCTGATAAGTTGACGGGAACAATACAGAACGATATCCTCAAGGAGTTCATGGTTCGGAATACTTACATTTATCCTCCTGCATACTCTATGCAAATTATAGCAGAGATTTTTAGGTATTGTTCCAAGCACATGCCGAAGTTTAATTCTATCAGTATTTCTGGCTACCATATGCACGAAGCTGGCGCTCCTGCCGAATTAGAATTGGCATATACCCTTGCCGATGGTATGGAATATCTCCGATACGGTATGCAGGCCGGACTTGATATTGATGATTTTGCACCAAGGTTGTCCTTCTTTTGGGCAACCGGTATGGATTTTGTAACCGAAGTCGCCAAGCTCCGTGCGGGCAGATTATTATGGTCCAGGATTACAAGGGAATTTGGGGCCAAGGACCCCAAATCGATGACTTTGCGTACCCATTGCCAGACTTCTGGATGGAGCCTAACTCGACAAGATCCATACAACAACATCACCAGAACATGCATCGAGGCATTGTCCGCGGTATTGGGTGGAACCCAAAGCCTGCACACTAATGCTCTTGATGAGGCCATTGCCTTGCCTACCGATTATTCTGCCAAAATTGCCAGAGATACCCAGCTTTTTCTTCAGCAAGATACTGGTTTATGCCAATGGGTTGATCCCTTAGGCGGCTCGTTGTTGTTGGAACAACGAACACAAGAACTGGTTCGTGCTGCCTTGATCCGAATCAAAGAAATTGAAGAATCAGGCGGGATGACCCGGGCGATGGAGAGTTCGCTCCCTAAACGACGCATCGAGGAAGCATCCGCTATCAAACAAGCCCGTATCGATATGGCTACGGAAATCATCGTAGGTGTGAATGCCTATATTATGTCGGACTCGGCTCAATCCCTGGAGATACCTTTGCTGAAGGTGGATCACCAAACGGTATTGTTGAACCAAAAGTCCTCGTTGGATCTACTCCGCGCAAACCGTGATTCCAATCAAGTACGACAATCCCTGGATGCTCTGACAGAATGCGCTGTTCGAATGAAGGTGGCCAGCGATTTGCAGGCACAAGGAATGGAGACGGTTAACGATGGCTTTGGGCTCATGGAATTGGCTGTGGAAGCTGCCTTGCAAAGAGCTTCTCTTGGTGAAATTTCCTCAGCGCTCGAATCGGCGTTTGGCAGATATACTGCCAAGCCTTTTACTTTGCAGGGTGTTTATGCCCGTCAAATCATGAACGATCCATCGTTTGAATCAGCGCGACTTGCGGTTAATGCCTTTGAATCTCTTCAGGGGCGTAGACCTCGAATCCTGGTAGCCAAATTGGGCCAAGATGGGCACGACCGTGGCGCCAAAATTATCGCGACAGGA
>SYHX01000022.1 GCA_005799025.1 Bacteroidota bacterium
ACCATTATGCGGTTACGGATAGTAGGGGCTTATGTCCTACGGGCTGGCATGTTCCATCGGATGGGGAGTGGACGATTCTTGAAAATCAATTAGGGGGAGCAAGTGTAGCAGGAGGTGCCTTGAAGAGCACAGCGACGCAACCCACCCCCGGTGGCTGGGTTTCACCGAACACGGGAGCGACGAATTCATCGGGTTTCACTGCTCTGCCGGGCGGCCTTCGCGACTACTGCTACTTAAATTTCATCGACGTGACCTACGGCGGAGGTTGGTGGTCCTCCTCCGTCTTCTCCGGGTCCAATGCCTGGTACCGCTACCTGTACTACGTCGGCAGCGACATTTACCGCGACAACGTCAACCGTGCCCTCGGCTTCTCGGTTCGCTGCTGCAGGGATTAGGGCAGTGCGTAGGGGGATTCGACCATTTGACCATTGCCCACTCCCTGTGGGAGTGGGCTGCGGGAAGCGGCAAATGGACAATTCCCCCATCGCCCGTCGCTCTAAGCGGGGGGCGGTGGGGATCCTGAATTTCAAAAATCTTGATTTATTAAGATATATTACATTCCAATCTTGTCATTCAGGAAGCCTTCCTTTATTGGCACTTGAAAGCTTGAATCTCAAAGGATAGTTTCTGTTGAAGCTCGGAGCTTATGCCGACCAGAGGAAGTCTGAGATAGCTCTTGCAGAGGCCCATTTCCTGGAGTAGGAACTTAATGCCGGCCGGGCTACCTTCGCGGAAGACTGCGGTGATGATGGGTAACAAATCTTGATGAATCTGACGGGCCCGATGAAAGTCGCCGTTCAGGGCGTGGCCAACCAAAGCGCTGAATTGTTTAGGTAGGGCATTGCCGATGACCGAAATCACACCGTCCAAGCCCAGAGCCAACAATGGGAGGGAAATGGCGTCGTCACCGGAATACACCTTGAAAGAGGTCGGTTTGGAACGCATGATTTCCATGATTTGAGCCCAGTCGCCTGAGGCTTCCTTGGTTGCAACAATGTTCGGGAAATCCGAGGCAAGCCGCAGGGTGGTTTCGGCGCTCAAGGAACACCCTGTACGTGCAGGGACATTGTACAGGACGATGGGCTTGTCCGTGGACAAAGCGAGTTCCCGGTAATGAGCATACAGCCCTTCTTGGGTGGGTCGGTTGTAATAAGGTGTTACCGAAAGCAAGGCATCCACGCCATCCAAGTCAAAGATCTTCAATTGATCAAGCAATTCCCTGGTATCGTTGCCCCCCATCCCGCACCACAGGGGCAGACGCCCTGCCAACTGCTCCCGAACCAGGCCGAGCACCTGCATGCGTTCTTCTTTGGACAAGGTGGGCGTTTCTCCGGTGGTGCCCAGGGCCACTACGAAATCCACGCCTCCGTTCACGAGGTGATCCATGACGGAAGCGATGCCGACAGGATCCAGATTTCCTTGGACGTCAAAGGGAGTGACCACCGCAATACCGGTGCCGTTTGGAAGTCTTGGGTTCATAAGTATTATGGATGATTCGACTTGATGAGCTTGTATTAGGCTTGTTGTGATTGGCCTATCGGGTGAATGCTCTGTAGTTTCTCGCGATGAATTTGATGCAAACCCAGATGCTCCAAATGCTGGAGCAGTGATCGAAGGCTTGGTTTGGCCCCCGCGAGTTTAAGTCCCAATTCTAAATTGTAGGGTGGGGAAGGCTGGTTGCGGTTGACACCGATTTTGATTTGGGCATTGGCGACCATGACCAGGTACTCCAAAGGCGGATTCACCACAGGGCACAAATTGATGCACAAATCAAAGGGTCTGGATTTGGCCAAGGAGACAATGCGATCTGGTGGCAAAAGGGTGTTGGTGAGCTCTTGGATGTGGAAACTGTTCAAATCGGCTTGCGCATGACGCACCAGACCCAAGGTCTGGCAAAAGAAATCCGGACGACGGTACTGGGCAACCAGTTTAGCAAGGTCCATCTGCCAGGCATCGTTCCCATCGTACAGGACTAACCATCCTCCCCTGGTCAATTGGTTCTTGCCTTGGACTATTGTAGGCGTCGCGCCTGAAAATTCGGTGGACAAATTCTTGATCAGGCGCTCAAACATCCATTTCCGTAGGAACATGGGGGGCTTGAACGGGAGTTTATCAAAATCTATCGCCATGATACCTTGCAAGATACGAAAGGCATTCAACCCGCTAAGGCTCTTGCTAGCTGTTCCCTTGCAGGATTTTCAAAATTTCCTCTTCAGATAGAGTGGCGATGCCTAATTCCTCCACTTTGCGAAGCTTGGAGGGACCTGCTTCTGTGCCTGCGACCAGGAAGTCCAATTTGCTGCTGATCGAATTGAGGATCGTTCCGCCGGCATCTTCAATGCGTTGCTTCAAGGTTTCCCGATCACAATGCTCAAATCGTCCGGTGACCACAAGTTTTTTGTTTTCTAGGGGTCGGGATTCCTTTGCATCTTGGATGCCCTGCTCCGATGCCGATGAGGGTGGTGAAGTTCTGGACGCATAGGTCATGGACAAGCCCTGGGATGCCAATCGAACCCATAAGGATTGATTCTGAGGGTCAGTAAACCAGGTAAGAATTTGGTCGGCGGATTTCTCCCCGATTTCATGGATATTCATCAATTCCTCACGGGAGGCTGTCGAAAGATTGGCCATGTTTTGAAATTTCCTGGCCAGGGTAAGCGAAGCTACTTCGCCGATACCTCGGATGCCCAAGGCAAAGAGCACCTTTTCGAAAGGAGTTTTTTTGGAGTCCTCAATGGAAAGCAATAAACGAGTTCGGCTTCGTTCACCCATTCGCTCTATTTGGGCCAATTGCCCCTGGGTCAGGGCATACAAATCTGCCACGTCTTGGATGATATGCTGTTGTAACAAAGAACCTAGGGTCTCAGGGCCAAGATGTTCAATGTTCATGGCCTTGCGGGATACAAAATGCTCAAGCCTTCCCAAAATTTGCGGCGGACAATCCCGGTGATTCTCGCAGTAATGCAGGGCTTCGTGTCCGACCAACGAAGTTCCGCATTCGGGACAGGTCACCGGAAATCCCACCTTGGTAGCCCCTGCAGGCCTTAATGCCAGTGCCACATTGGTTATTTTGGGGATGATGTCCCCTCCTTTTTCTAGGTAAACGGTGTCCCCGATATGGAGGTCAAGTCTCCGTATCTCGGCATCGTTGTGGAGCGAAGCCCTTTGCACCGTGGTTCCAGCCACCTCAACGGGTTGAAGATGGGCGACTGGGGTGATGACTCCGGTTCGGCCGACCTGAAATTGAACATTTTGGAGGATGGTTTGAACCGATTGTGCAGGGTATTTGTAGGCAATGGCCCAACGTGGGGATTTGGCGGTGTATCCTAATTCTTCACGTTGTCCGAAATCGTCCACCTTGACCACTACACCGTCAATATCAAAAGGCAAATCAGCTCTGCTGCTATGCCAACGATGGATGTAATCCAGAACCTTCTCAAACGGGGAGGGCCCTACGCGATGATCGGATACCGGTAAACCCCATGCGGCAATCAATGCCATCCTAAGGTGATGACGAGCCTTGCCATGCAAGAACTCAAAGTCCCCGTCCAATTGGTAACACAAGGCGGATAATTTTCGTTGCCGCACTTGTTTGCTATCTAGGAGTTTAAGGGTTCCGGATGCGAAATTGCGGGGATTGGCATAGGTCTCTTCGCCCGAATCGCGTTTGCCGCGATTGATTTGCTCGAAGGCCGAACGACCCATGTAAATTTCACCTCGGATTTCCATGGCCTCTGAAGGGGCTGTGGGCTTCAGAAGAAGAGGAATGGATTCGATGGTTTGGACATTGGCTGTCACGTCATCGCCTCGCAGTCCATCCCCTCGGGTGACGGCATACTCGAGCTTTCGGTTACGGTAATGCAAGGAAATGGCGACTCCATCAATCTTTAATTCAGCGCAATATTGCGGAATGAAGCCCAACGACTTGCAGCAACGATCATGAAAGGATTGCAATTCTTCTTTGCTGTAGGTATTGCCCAGGGATAACATGGGGCGCAGGTGTTCTCGTGTTTCAAATCCAGACATTACTTCGCCACCAACACGCTTGGTTGGGGAGTCGCTCTCTACCCACTGAGGATACCTGTTCTCCAGCTGCTCTAGTTCTTTGAGTAAACGATCAAAGTCCTGATCCGATATCAACGACAGGTCCTGGAGGTAATAGGCGTGGTTGTATTGGCGCAAAAGGGCAGCCAATTCCCGCATTCTTAGCCAATCCGGATTCTTCTCAGGATCCATGCCTACTCGCTTGCGGTCCCGTAAACGCCCATGTTGCTGAAGCGCTCCACGCGGGCCGCAATTCGGGTCTGGCCGTCCATGAATTTAAGTTCCCTTAGATTTTTGAGAAGGTATTTCTTCAGCGTTGCAGCCATTCCTTCCCGGTCTCGGTGGGCACCGCCCAATGGTTCGGGGATGATTTCGTCCACCAAGCCGTTGGCGAGCATGGCCTCAGCAGTTAGTTTCAAGGCTTCGGCAGCTTTTTCTTTGTGGTCCCAGCTTCGCCACAGAATACTGCTGCAGGATTCAGGGGAAATCACGGAATACCAGGTGTTATCCAGCATCAACACCCGGTCTCCAACACCGATTCCAATCGCTCCGCCGGAGGCTCCTTCGCCCACAATGACCACAATGACTGGGACTTTGAGCTTGAACATTTCCCGGATATTGCGGGCAATTGCCTCGGCCTGACCCCGTTCCTCCGCTTCAATACCGGGGAATGCCCCAGGAGTGTCAATCAATGTTACAATCGGCTTATTGAATTTCTCTGCCATTTTCATAAGGCGGAGCGCTTTGCGGTAACCCTCTGGATTGGCCATTCCAAAATTTCGGTATTGACGCATCTTGGTGTTGATGCCTTTTTGGTGACCGATGAACATGATAGTCTCACCATCCATTTTGGCAAATCCGCCTACAATGGCCTTGTCATCCCCGAAGGCACGATCTCCGTGGAGCTCCACAAAATCGGTACACATATGCTCTACATAGAAGAGGGTGTGCGGTCGATCCAGATGCCTGGACATTTGCACCTTTTGCCAGCCGGTCATGTTGCTGTACAATTGACGTTTGGCCTTGATGATTTGGGTTTCCAAGGCTCTAATCGGCCCACTGACATCGCTTTTGCCTTTGTCTTGTATTTGCCTGAGCTTCAGGAGTTCGTCCTCAAGGTCTTGAATGGGTTTTTCGAAGTCAAGCCAAGCAGGGGCTGGTTTGGATTGGGGTGTAGGATTGGACATGGTTTCATCAATCAATGAACAAGAAAGCGAATTCTATTTCGGCCTCGTGCGCTACGGTATTCCAGGAGGTACAAACCAGGTTCGAGCAGTCCACTCAAGTTAAGTTCCTCCCTGCCTTGACTGGCGTTTTCGATAAGGCCTTGATGCATGATTTGTCCGTTCGTATGCAGGATACGGTAATTTGCGGGTGATTCATCGGAAGGAAATTCTAAGGTAAAGTGACCTTGGTTGGGATTGGGATACATGCGCAGGGCCGATCTTGCATTCAAGTCATTGAGGGAACTTCGGTCAAGGCTCACCCTCCAACGGGTGGAATCCGTTTGCGTGATGAGATTCTCAAAGTATTCGTTGACAGCGGCATGGGTGGCCTGCAGATAAATGGCTGTATCGCTGGTTCTGCTGTAGAAGATCCGCATCAGCGGGTGGTAAGATGAATCCCTGGGGATGCTTAACGCTAAGTTTTGGGATATGCCAATGATGCGTGGCTGCTGGTTGGATAAGGTGTACTGCCAAGCCGGTGAACCCGGGGCGGCGAGGGACAGGATATGCAAGGGGCGAATGCCGTGAATGGAAAAGTCAAGAGCCGTTAATCGATGTTGTGGATTACGAATTCCGATATCGACATAGCGTTGGACGGTGTCAATGGCCAGAATTTTGGTGGAATGCGTTTGAGCAGATTGGATACCCCGTGGAAACTGGCAATTCTGACCGGTGTTGTTGTTCATCAAACAATTCCCAAGCAAGGCAGCATCCCAAACATTCAAGACCGAATCCCCGCTCAAATCGGCACAGTTGGAGAAGGGTAATTGCTGCTGCACCAAGCCCGTCAAGTAATAGGGCATATCCGTGCCGGATCGTATGTTGTCTTGATTGATATCTCCGGCAACTGCTGTTCCAGCGCAAATACCTCGGCAATCCCGAACTGCATTCCCGTAAGCCACCCCTTGGCAATCGGTATAGGGCGCACAGTTGGGGTACTTGCTGTATTGTTTGAGGCCGTTGCTATCCGTGTAAATACGGACACAAACCTGGGCCCAATTGTTTAGGTAACTCATTTCGATACGTCCCAAAGCGTCTGGAGATTGATCCCAATTGACTTTGGCCGCAAGAATATAATCCCCGGTGGGCACATCAGTGATGTCAATCCACTGACAATCTAAGCCACGGGAATAAATATCACCGCAACCTGCAGTGATTCCCATGTTGCTGCATCCGTATTTGGCAGGAATACCGGAGGGGCAGGCGAGGTCCATCACGCAGAAACCGGTTTTGAAACCAATAGGGATTCTGTTACCCACCGTAGGATATAACACATATTCTGCGTAACCCTCGTAGTGGGCATGACCATGGCAATTGACTGTATTGAATTGCCCTGGATGCGTGCTGGGGCTACCAATAAAATAATCAGTGATCCCTACATTACGTATATCCGTAGTAAACCTTATCAGGGTTCTGGCTCCGTACCCGGTCAGGCAGTTTTCGGCCACCCAGCAATTTCCAACATTGGCGTTGATGGTGGATCGTTGCAAAGAATTCTCGAAGGCCGACTGCACAAATTCCAAATCCGGTCCAGGTGGACACATGGGATTGGGGTAATAATAGCAAGTTCCTGAAATGGTGGCCATGGGGTCGTAATTGCAGGCCAATGGGTCCATGCATCCGGGAATAGGGCCATCGTATTGCAGGCGAAAGGCTATAGGTCCGTTACAGGAACTATCCCCGCCGATGCGCATATAATAAACCCTGCCTGTGTCGAGGAAGGCCATTACCTCCGCTCGGATACCACAGGTCGTCGATGAGTCGTTGAAGAATACCGTTCCCATATTGTCGTTGGCCAGGACCGGAACATTGCAATTGTTGTAGACCCAAATGCGGGTATTGAAGGCCGGGTTGGCAGGACAGGTGCTGATGCGATAGCGACCACGGGCAGGTGCCGTGTAGGCATACCAGGAATTACGACCAGGAGCGGCATGATTTCCGGTATCAATGGCGAGGGCGGTCTGGCAACTCTGTGC
Organism: Bacteroidota bacterium; assembly: GCA_005799025.1. Taxonomy (GTDB): domain Bacteria; phylum Bacteroidota; class Bacteroidia; order UBA7662; family UBA7662; genus SYHX01. The sequence continues at coordinate 7,247 of SYHX01000022.1, forward strand.
CGGAGCGCAATTCAGGGAACGGACATCGCTGTGGGTAAACTGGCCGCCGCTGACGACCAGGTTGCCGTTCCACCACAATTGGAACATGCCGTTGCCGTAGCTACAACAAAGGCCATCTCCGTACGAATCCATCATAGTGAATAGTAAACATGATGTGTTAGGAATACAAAGGGTATCTCTGTAAACGGTACTATCCACCGTGAAGTAACCGGTGTCCCGAAAAGCAAGCACGGCTCCCGTCTGGTTCTGCAGGCGGTAGGAGGACTCTCTCGGGTAATTGTCAGTTCGAATCACCACGATAAGTTGAGATGTACCGCCGGGACAAGTTTGGGCATAAGATGAACTAAAACACATCCAAAGGATCATCAATATGCTGCTCATTAACTTGCAGCCGACCCAGGTTGTTTCAGGCTTGTCCAAAGACTGATTCTTTAAGAAAAATATGAAATTGGTCATAAAAATATTTGTAACCTCAAATGAAGTGATAAACAAAGATAAACCCTGCGATGCCTTCAAGGTACGGCTTCGCTGACAGCCCATTGCTCCACCACTGCAGGCAAATGGGCTTGCTCTAGGCCGTGGATTCGCTCCGATAGGGTCTGAACTGTATCCTCGGGGTGCACCGGACAGCGAAAGGAGGCGATTGCGGCGCCTTCATCGTAGGCCTCGTTCACTAGGTGAATGGTGATGCCGGATTCGCTTCGACCGGCGGCCAAAACCGCTTGATGAACCCGTTCTCCGTACATTCCCTTCCCACCAAAATTCGGGAGCAAAGAAGGGTGAACATTGACGATGCGTTGGGGATAAGCTCGCAAAAGAAATTCCGGAATACGCCACAGAAATCCCGCAAGCACCATCGCGTCGATTTGGAAGGCCTTTAATTGATCCAAAAGATCTTGCTCCTGCCGCCAACTTTCCTTGCCGATCAGGATGGAGGGAACCTTGAGGCTCGATGCTTTGCTCAGGACAGGGGCATCAGCCTTGTTGCAAACTACCAAGGCAACTCGAATCCGAGGATGGGACTTGAAGAAACGGATAAGGTTCTCGGCATTGGTGCCTTGGCCACTGGCCCAAACGGCAAGCCGGATCAGGGATTCGGCCATTGCCAAACACGGGTTTTGAGAAGCCGAAGCATTTGGAGCATGGAGGAAGGCGGGAGCATGCGATGCAATTCGATGGAAGAAAGCGTGTAGGAACTGCTAGTCTGCGGATTGACTTTGACCCCCATGCACACGGTGGATCCGTTGTATAAGGGAAAGGGAGGCGCAGGGTTGTTGTCTTCTCGTAATAACAAATTAATTTTGTAGAGAGGGATGGACGAAGCACCCAGCCTGAGGGGGCGATTCCCTGAACTGAAGCCTTGGTGGGTCATGGTGGGCAGCGTCCAGGGCTGACCGTTCCATTGTCCTGACAAAGGCAATAGACTCGATGTATCGGTGACCAGGAAGCTGTAGCCTGCAGGTATTTCTTGAACCGAATCGATTGGGGATGATTCATAGGCAGGGGTCCAAGCCGGAGTGCTCGCATCTGCTTTGGCGGCCAAGAGCACATGGCCTCCCTGGCCCAGGACGGTCCCTAATGTTCTCGAAGAAAATTGCATGGCCAAATCAAAGTCCGGGGCAATCCAGAGGATGCGCCCAAAACGTCCAAAAATTCTGGCCTGTACTCTGTTGTTGACGGAAAGCTGGGTGTAGCGGTTTCCGATTTTTTGAAAAAGTCGCAATTCCTCTACCGATCCAATATTCAAACTATCCATCCATGCCTTGTAGCGTAAGGACAAGGTATCAGCGTTCAATGAGGGGTTTGGATCATTTCCGTAAGCATTCACAAGAAGGAGGGAAGCCACACAGCTTTTGACTTTGGTAGTGCGACTAACCACCCAATGGGAAGCGGACAAGGATTGATCCACTGCTCGGATGTACAAGCGGTTGGTATCGTTTTCGATGAGTCCACCGAGGCGTTTGGCCAAAGGAAAATCATTGGGTCCTGCCAAAACCTGACACAAACCAGAATTGTTAGCCCATTCCAAGATGCATTCCGTGTATGCGCTGGGGATGCGAACGGTATCGCTACTAGTGGTGTCGTTCAGGCAAATTTCATAATACAATATGGTCGAGTCGCCGTCGCTGTCTTTACCCTGCCATCGATAGCCTAACACCGGACAAGACACCGAAGGAAATGCGCCGGCGAGCGGAGAACCGCCGTCCGGATTGTAAGTGAAACTGACCTGGGGAGCGGTGTTACGCAGTGGAAGAATAAGCATTGCCGGCTCGGGGTCAGTTGCCCCCTCTACGTCTACCGCCCTAATCTGCAATTCAAAATCTGCAGTGTCAGGGCCAGGAGGGAGGTTTAGGCGTACCAAGGTATCATTGGATCTAGTCCAGGACCAAGGCTGGTTGCTGAGTGGACGTAAGCCAACCCGAAAATCGTAATGATCCACCACCCCGTCCGGATCCAAACCCCACCAATGCAGTTGCACGGAGGTGGGCAAACGGTCTGGACCGCTTCTCTGAATGCTGTCCACTACCGCGTAGGTTTCGGGGGTTTGGTTGGGCAACAATTTACCCATCCATTCCGACCGGCAGGATGCTAACGATAGGATAAGGCTTCCAAGGCCGATTAGAGTCAGGTTACTTTTCCTCATAGACCCGGTAAAGGTAAGTCAAAGCCTTACTTGACCTCCTCGTAGTCCACGTCGGTGACATCTTCTGTGGCGCTTTGACCTGAGCTTTGTCCGGCAGGACCTTGGGCGGATCCACTCGGATCTCCTTGAGCACCCTGCTGGCTGGCCTGGTACATGTCCGCTGATGCGGATTCCCATTGCTTGTTGAGCTCAGCGGTAGCTTCAGTGATGGAAGCCAGGTCCTTGGAGGCGTGGGCTTTTTTGAGGTTTTCGAGCGCAGTTTCAATGGCTGTTCGCTTTTCGGCTGGGATCTTGTCCCCGTACTCTTTGAGTTGTTTCTCGGTGGAGAAAATCAAGGAGTCGGCGGAATTCATGGTATCTGCTTCTTGACGTCGTTGCTCATCGGTGGAGGCATTTGCAGCGGCCTCTTGTTTCATGCGTTCGATTTCTTCTTTGCTGAGACCCGAAGATGCTTCGATGCGAATTTTCTGTTCCTTGCCTGTGGCTTTGTCTTTGGCAGAGACATTGAGAATACCATTCGCATCGATGTCGAAAGTGACTTCGATTTGGGGTACACCACGGGGTGCTGGGGGAATGCCGTCCAAATGGAATCGTCCAATGGTTTTGTTATCAGGTGCCATGGGCCGCTCGCCTTGCAACACGTGGATTTCAACCGAAGGTTGGGAATCGGCAGCCGTGGAGAATACCTGGCTTTTCTTGGTGGGGATGGTGGTGTTGGATTCAATCAAGCGGGTCATAACATTCCCCATAGTTTCGATACCTAGTGAGAGAGGCGTTACATCCAACAAAAGAACCCCTTCAACATCACCGGTAAGAACACCGCCCTGAATGGCAGCTCCTACGGCAACCACCTCGTCGGGATTAACCCCTTTGGAGGGTTTCTTGCCGAAGAATGATTCCACGACCTCCTGAATTTTGGGGATACGGGTAGATCCACCAACCAAAATCACTTCGTCGATATCAGAGGTAGAGTAACCCGAATCTTTGAGGGCCTGCTTACAGGGCTCCAAAGTTCTTTGGACCAAAGAATCAGCTAGTTGTTCGAACTTGGCTCGACTTAATTTGCGAACCAAATGCTTGGGTACCCCATCCACTACCGTAATGTATGGGAGGTTAATTTCAGTGTCGCTTGAGGAGGATAATTCAATCTTAGCTTTTTCTGAGGCTTCTTTGAGTCTTTGCAAGGCCATAGGGTCTTTGATGAGGTCTACTCCTTCATCGGATTTGAATTCTGAAGCTAGCCATTTTATGATGACCTGGTCAAAATCATCGCCACCGAGGTGGGTGTCCCCGTTGGTGGACTTAACCTCAAAGACTCCGTCGCCTAACTCGAGGATTGAAACGTCGAAGGTTCCACCGCCAAGGTCAAAGACGGCAACTTTGAGATCGGAGGTTTTCTTGTCCAAACCATAGGCTAAGGCGGCGGCAGTGGGCTCATTGACAATACGGGCTACTTTGAGTCCTGCGATTTCTC
>SYHX01000023.1 GCA_005799025.1 Bacteroidota bacterium
CGTTAATCAGAATTTATCCTTGGTAATTCGCCGCTAATAAAACTCTTAATGTCCTTATTTTTATATTTCAAATTTATTGTTATGAAAATTATTTCGAGATTAAATCGGTTGAATCATCTGCTTTTTTGGGCACTTGTTTTTTTCTATGGTGGCTTTATTGCCCAAAATGCAACCGCTCAATCAATCCAGGTGCGTGCGGGTACGGTGAATTCTTGCGGTGGGGATACGATTTCGGTTCCAATTACGATCTTGAATGCTAACAATCTTGGCGCCATCTCTTTATCACTAAACTATAACATTGCTAATCTGTCCTATGTGGGCTACAATGGTGCAAATCCCATCCTAGGTTCCAACCTCATTGTCAATGCGACTATGATGGGAACCACGCCTCAGGTACGGATTGCATGGTTCAATATTGTTCCAATTAACTTGAACGGAGTCATGTTAAACATGCGATTCGTAGCTAATGGAAATTCAACCATGGTTTGGGATATACTTACCCCGGGGAATTGTGAATTAGCTGATTCGGCTGCTAATATTCTGCCGAATGTGAGCTACATTAACGGAAACGTCACTGCGGCCATCGCTCCTTCAATTACCCAGCAACCTCAGTCGAATGTTCAGGTTTTGGCAGGGGCGACTGCAACATTCACCGTTACAGCGACCAATGCTGCCTCATTTCAATGGCAACGACAAAGCGGAAGTACATGGACCAACCTTGCTAACGGTAGCGGGATCAGCGGCGCGACAGCGGCTTCCATGAGCATCACCGGTGTTGCGGGTTCATTGAATAACTCCGTTTACCGGGTTCTCGTGAGCGGGGCTTGCGGCAATCCGTTGACATCTTCCACGTCCACCCTGCAGGTGGTGGTGCCCATTGTGACGACTATCGGTGTATTGAGCGGTTGTGCCGGAGATACGATTTCCATTCCTGTTTCAGTAGATTTGGTAAACAATGTTAGTGCTGTTTCACTATCGGTTACGTACGACTCTACCAAATTGCAATGTCTGAATTTGATTTCCGATTTGCATCCTGGTTTTGCAAACAATTTTCTATACAATTGCGGAGTTTTTCCCGGATTGGGTAGGCAATTTCGCATAGCTTGGTTTGACCTTAATCCAGCCAACTTTTCAGGTCTTTTGTTCAAAATGAAATTCAAGATCATTGCTACAAATATTTCTGCTTCGACCACCACAGCGGTGGGATGGGATTTGGTTACGCCAGGCAATTGTGAGTATGCGGATGCCAACGCGGACATTATTCCCTATACCCAATTTGTGGTGGGTGCTGTGACCTTGCAGGCTGCTGCCACAATTACTGCCTCTCCGGTTTCCAATTTGACGGTTCCGCGTAATGCACCGGTAACAATCTCGGTCTCTGCTACCAATGCCCAAGCCTATCAATGGCAACGATTAGTCGGAAGCGCATGGACCAACCTATCCAACGGTGGTGGGGTTAGCGGGGCTACTTCGGCCACGCTCTCCATCGCCTCAGCCGATCAGTCCTATAACAACTCCTATTTCAGGACGGTGATCATCGGTTGTACGAATCCTGTAGTTTCCGGTGTGTGCAGTCTTCGTGTTCGTTACGGGGTTTCGGACAGGATCTCTTATCAAGCAGTGGTACGGAATTCAGCAGGGGAGTTGGTCCGCAATCAGGCAGTTGGTGTTCGTACAGCTTTGGTCCGTGATAGTATAGGGGGTGGTACCGTGTACAGTGAAACGCATGCCCTGACTACCAATGCCAACGGTTTGGTATCCTTTGAGTTTGGTGCAGGTTTGGTGGCTACAGGGTCTATGTTGGGAATTGATTGGTCTGATGGGCCTTATTTTATTCGTACAGAGGTTGACCTGAATGGATCTACCAATTATCAGTTTCTTGGTGGTCAGCAATTGCTGTCCGTGCCTTTTGCTCTTTATGCCGCCACAGCAGGTTCTGTGGCCTCTGGTTCTGGCCTACGCACAGCATCAGGTTCTGCGGGTTCTTCAGGTCTTCCTGCATCGGGTGCCCCCGGTGCAATGGCTTATTGGAACGGTACGGAATGGTTAATGATCCCTCCAGGTTCCAACGGACAGTCTTTGATTTTCTGCAACGGGGTGCCGACTTGGGGCGCTTGCCCAATGTCAGGCGCCAATTCTCCTAACCGATGAGGTTTTACTCTAATTTTTGAGGTTTATCCTTTCGAGGCAACGTTGGGTCGCTCCGGCGCGTGTTTGGCAGAATGCTCTGATTTGCGCTTGAAGGTTAGGGGTGAATCCGCTAGCTTTTTTGTAAAAATCCAAGCTGGATGAATTTGGACTTTTCTCTAAAACTCTCCGAAGTCTACTTTCTGTTTTATAGGTGGCCGCAAAGCCTTGTTCTAACAAGGCTTCGGCTTCTGTAAACCCGTGGTATCGTGGGCCAAAACCCACAGGTAAACCGTAGACTGCAGCCTCCAGAACATTGTGAATTCCAGCTCCGAATCCTCCTCCAATCCATGCGGCTCGTCCATAACGGTAGAGCCTGGACAGTAGCCCTTTCTGATCGATGATAAGAACATCCATCGATTTCAAATCATCTTGTATGTTGGTGCTTTGTAGATTGATTTGAGAATAGGTTTGCCAAAGCAGGGGGGTGGGCAATTGGGAAGAAATTTGTTGGAGTAGAATTTTCAAGGACTGTATGTGCACTGGGTTTATCTCGTGGGGTACCAAGATTAGTTTCCAGCGTTCTGGCGTAAGTTTTGGGGAGATGTGGAGGTGCTGCCGCACCAAGCCATCAAGCAGCAATTGATGGTCTTCGGGCCAAGTGGAACCACCGATCATCACAGGCCTCGAGCCAGATTCAAGCCCGCTCAAAGTTACCGGTTTTTGATGGACGTCATGCTGACAAAAGGCATCCAGGATACGATCCTCGAAAGGGAGCGTCGCCAGCTTCAAAACCCTGTCGTAGCGAGTATCCCCGCAGACTACGGCTTGTTTGATGTCGGTTGCCGCTAACAAATCAAGGGTACTTTGGTCCTGCACCCAAAATTCCGAGACACAGGATGCCATCACCGACCACAGCGGTCTTGCGAATGGCCTTAGCCACAGGGATTGAGGAGGTAATTTGGCGCAAGCCATATAGAGGGGGATGCGATATTGTTTCAGGCAGCGAAAATGATGGTACCAATAATCGTACTTGATGAAAATGGCCAAACGAGGACGCAGGACGTTTATCCACTCATCGACTTGCTCTGGCAAATCCGCCGACATCATCAGGCACAAATCCGCTTCGGGCGGGCAGTAACCCACACGGTACGCCGAAGGGGAATAGAGGCTCAGAAGAATGGGGTCTTTGGGTCGCAGTTCTCTCCATGCTTGCATCAAAGGCAAGGCTTGTTCCAATTCCCCAGCAGAGGCGGCATGAAACCACACATAACCTTGGGTATGGCCTGGTTGGTGTAGGTATTGTTGGGTGTGCTTACGCCCTTGGATCAAGGCATCGGCTCGTCGATGTCCCAAAGCAGCGGCCAAGCCCACGATACTAGTGTAGAGGCGCATAGCTAGCGTATAGGCACTTTCATGCCAAGCAAGGGACGTCAACATTAATCGAAATAAAGACCTGTTTTCTCGCTTCTTTCGTAGATGGGCAAGATCCAGGAAATTTTGAGCCCGTCCAGGAAGTCACGACGTTCACCGTGGGCCGGTAATCCGGTATCGTAACGTACGCTGCGACGCTCCCGCGTAAACGCCTGAATTAAATCCAGGCCTACTTGGAAATTAATTAGGCGATTAGCAGACAAATAATGATAGGTCAAATTTTGGCTTAGGCTCAAGCCATCGCATAGCCTATCGTACCCGCGCTTGTATTCGCTGCTTAATTGCGGAGAATTGTTGTTCGGGGTTTCGATCCAAATTTTGTGTTGTAACATTCCTATACCCATATCCAGGCGGATTCCGGAACCTTGCGGTCCCATAGGAAATACGATTTTGCCCAATCTACCCTCCACAAACCAACCAAACTGCCTTAACCGGTAATCCTCAAAGATCCCGTTGGCGGTGATTATATCCCCGCTTGTGGTGGCTATGTCCCCAAAGAGGTTAATTTCTTTCACCTGCGCACCAAAGAGATGCCCGCCACGGAGGCTCCAAACCCAACCATGGCGAGGCGATTGGCGTTGCAATTCCAGACCCACGATAGAAGACATCCCAAACCGATCTCCCAAATCCCCGCCGACTCCGTAAAGTCCATAGGTGGTATGCACCTGCCACAAAGGTCTTTTCCACGGTGGAAGTTTGGTGAAACCTTTTTGATCTGGTGAGCTGATCAGCGCGCCTTTGCATCCGGGTTCTATCGAATAAGCAGGCAAGCGCTGGATACTAAAGGCTGTGGCGAATATGAAAACCAGCCACACGATTTCTCGGCGGTATATAGAGGATTTTTTCATAGAAAATGCTTGAAAAATTTTCCTCGAAAACTCCGCTGCTTGTAACCGGCTTCAATAGGCAAACGAATACGGAAGGTGGTTCCTTTGTTCGTTTCGGAATGCCAAACCCGTATGCTTCCGCGGTGATTGAGCTCCACGATGCGACGGGCTAAGGTCAATCCAAGCCCCCAACCGCGACGTCGCGTGGATATCCCTGGCTTGAAAATCAGTTGTTGCCTAGAGCGCGGGATGCCGATCCCGGTATCGCGGATATCGAGAACCAAGTGATGCCGTATTTGGTGCAAATGGCAATGCAATTGTCCCCCGCTCGGCATGGCATCCACTGCGTTTTTGACCAAATTTTCAATCACCCATTCCATAAGGGCACGGTTATGCGGTACAGGGGGCAAGTCTGCCGCAATTTCTTTGGTAAATGTAATGTTAGAAGGGGTTCTGGATTGAAGATAATCTAAGCTATGCTCTAACGTATCGGTAATGGAAAGACGTTCCATCACCGGTGTTGAACCAATTTTGGAGAATCGTTCAGTGATATTCTCAAGTCGCTGAAGGTCTTTACCAAAGGTGTTCAGCCATAGTTCTTCCTGGGAATTACGAGCAGTTGAAGGGTGGGCATTCAAGGATTGGTTATGGACGGATTCCATTTGAGCATGCAGTGCCATGAGCGAGGAAATCGGCGTTCCTAATTGATGGGCCGTTTCTTTGGCCATACCCACCCACAGGAAATCTTGTTCGTACCGTCGACTGGTATTAAAAGCCGCATAGGAAATAGCCAAAAAAATACAAATCACCAAAAGTTGGAATAGCGGATAATAGCGGATTTGATACAGAAGGAGCGAGTCCGAATAAAAAATGTAATTTGTGTTCCCTGGTCCTGCTTGAATTATGATCGGAGGGTGCTGTGTTTCCATTTCCAGGATCAAGTTCTCTAAATACCCGGGCTTGGCCGCTTTCTTATCGTTAATATTGTTATAGGATAGTATGGATCTCTTGGCATCGGTGAGAATCACGGGGATATTGTCATTGGACTGGATGATTTCAACCAGTACCTCCAAGCTTGCATCAAATTCTCCACTGAGGCTAAGGGCCTTGGTGGCATTGGCCCAGAGTTCCATGTTTTTGCGTTCTTGCTTGCGCACGCTGTGGACCATTCGGTTGGTGTAGAATAGCGAAAGCCCTCCAATGATCAAGGCGACTAGGAGCAAGACGAATTTCCAACGGCTGTTTTGGTAATAAATGGAGCGCATGGTGGGCTGAAATTAAAGCGAAGCACCCCAAGAATGGGTGATGCTATGGTGTTAACGCTTCATTTTGGCTTATATTTGCGACCCGTTTAGGGCGCATAGCTCAGCTGGTTCAGAGCATCTGCCTTACAAGCAGAGGGTCCGCGGTTCGAATCCGTGTGCGCCCACCCCACACAACCATACAACCTCACGGGTCATCAACAATGGCCCGTTTTTTTTGAATTTACCTCTTTTGAAGTAATCTTTGAAGCGTGATGGTATATTTTTGCTTATAGGGCCTTGTATCCCATGCCTTTGAGAGTTTTGAGAAATTTGGCCGCCGTATTCCTCTTGGTATGGACTTCTTTCTCGGTAGTCGCCCAAGATTCCTTGCCGTCGATTGCTCTGGAATCTCCTACTGGAGAAGGCCTTAGTCCAAGATTAATTCTTGAATCTATGGAGAGGAACGCGGTTTTGGGTGGACTGGCCGAGGAGTGGGGGGGATTGCACAAGAACAAGCATGCGGAAGACCGCCGTACTTGGGCGGCCCAATCACTACCCCTTCGTGTGGAGCAGGGTGCTAGGGTCTCGGAATTCAAATCCTTGAGAGTTGGAGGTTTGCCGCCCCTTTTCTATGAAACGAATAATTTGGGGGCAGCCCAGACAAGC
>SYHX01000024.1 GCA_005799025.1 Bacteroidota bacterium
GGTCGCTGAAGTGCTGAATCAGGCCTTCAAGTCCTAAACCCATCCGTTGCCTATGCCCGCCAAAATGCCCCTAACAAGTCCCGCCAAAACGCACCCAACAAGTCCCGTCAAAACAACCCCTCCACCCCCCGCCATTCGGCCTCTAAGGCCCAAGGATTACCCTGTCAAGGTTTCACGGGTTATTGTTATTGATTTTGAGGGGTACAAGGACCAGCCGCCGGTCTTTGCGGGGGTTTGGGAGGACGGGCATTTTCGGGTGGTGATTTTGGATGTACGTTTCAAGGCCCTTGTCAAATTGGGTCATCCCTTTGTCAAATATCAGTCCATCAAAAGATTCCTTCGCCGCATGCACCAACGGGCTTTGGTTCACCAAAAGTACCTGGTAGGGTACAGCGAACACGAGTCCACGGTCTTTGCGGATTGTTACGGCGATATTTCCGAGGTTTACCTGAATGCAAGGAAGCCTTTGGGTCGCTGGTTTACCTTGAACGACCGGGAGAACCGCCCGAATCCTTTTGGGCTCAAGGATTTGATGAAGTACTTTGAGTACAAAGCTTACAAGGAGTATCCGCACAAGGGGGTCACCTCGGTCTTGACCCAAGTGCTTAAACAGCTGATCAATCACGAAGGAGACGTCCAACGTTTGACCCCTCTGGCGGCCTCCCGATGGAAGGAATTACTGGACTACAACAAGCAGGATGTCATGGGCTTGATGTACGTGATGAAACGCGCCAAACTCCTGGCCTTTTAGCCTTTAACGATCCCTGCCCTGGGGCCTCCCGGGTTCCGCTTATCGATGAAAACAGCATCGACAGGGATTCTTCACCTCATTTTAAAACATATACAAACACTATTTCATTTTAAACCAAATTTTAAACCAAAAATTTATGGACTATTATGATGCTTTGGACCTTTGTATCGAAAAACATAAAGGTCATCCCCACGAGAAAATGTTTCGTGATGCTATGGATTATATCATTAAATCATGTCACCAGTCTCCTGAAGATGAGAACGACACACAGGCGATGGAGATTTACAAACAACGTAATCAATGGACTTTGGACGAGTGGTTTGAAGCTATTTTGAATTTTAACAAAAAAGACAATCAAGATAAATTTTTATCTAAAATATATAATGAAATTGTAGAATCTTTTCAAAATGAATTCGATCAAAATTATGAAATTGTAACAACGCTTTCGTGGGATTTGGATGGAATGGCTCACTCTGGATGTGATATCATAGGTGTATATGCGGGAGCATATTTTGGCAGGGATGATTTTGAAACGAAAGGACCTTTTGAAGATTGTCAAGGGTTGATGGAAGACATGGATACCTTCGATTATGCGGAACGAGATGGGTTTAACTTAAGCATGGATCCTGATTATGTAACCCCTGAAGATTATACCCGATATACCACACTTATTCTCAAAAAGAACTTGTACGCCCACGTTCATTTCCTTACCGAGCTCAACCCTGCGCGCAATTGGATGAATGCCGAGAGCCTCAAACAAGCTTCCGAGTATATTGCCGACCATTTCGCCGAGTACGGGCTTCCGGTACACCGACAGACTTGGATGGCAGATGGTCGTGAATACGATAACGTAGTGGCGCGTTATACCAGCCCACGTCCTTTGGAGGGGAATGAAGCCCGTCCGCTATTGGTGGTGGGGGCGCATTACGATGTGGCGGGAGACCAACCGGGAGCGGATGACAACGCGAGTGCGGTGGCGGGTTTGTTGGAAACAGCCCGGCTTTTGGCCGAATTGAAGCCGGATTTGGCTTACGATATCGAGTTGGTGGGGTATTGTTTGGAGGAGCCTCCATTTTATGGGAGCAGCCAAATGGGGAGCTATGTTCACGCCAAATCATTGCACGATGCAGGCATTCCTCTCAAGGGCATGATTTGTTACGAGATGATTGGTTATTATTCCGAAAAGCGCGGGTCCCAGCCGTTGCCAGATCCTTCACTTAAAGGCTTAGTGCCTACGGTGGCTAATTTCATTGGGGTCATTGGCCGTCCCGAAAACGGGGAATTCAACCAGGCCTTTTACCAAGCCATGGCGATGGATTCCGAAATAAAGGTGGTGGGTATAGGACTGCCGGGTCAAAATTTTCCGGCCGTATTAAGCGGTTTAGTTGGAATGTCGGACCATAGCAACTATTGGAAATTCGGGTACCCGGCTTTGATGATCAACGATACGGCGTTTGTCCGGAATCCACATTACCATCAGGTAACGGATAGCATCGACACCCTCGATTTTGATCGAATGACCCAAACTGTCAATAGTGCGTATCGTGGCATCGTTGGGCTGCCATCCTGACGCCAATTCGTATTTTTTCTTGCCAAAAAATTGACAATCAATTGATTAATAAATCCGCATCTAGTTTATCCGTCAATTTGACATCTGCCATTTTGTCAGTCTTTTATTATTTTTTTGGAATCCTTCAACAAAATGTAAACATTTTGATTGCGCGCACACACGAGGCTTTGACCCGATTTGACCAAGGCTTGGCACGGTCTTTGCAATGAATGAACTATCGCTGCAGACGATGATCACTCGCTCACCGCTTACCGATTTTCACTTTAACTATCTAAAACCCAAACCATGAACAAAACTCAATCCAATGCCGCCTCCAATGCCGCCGCTTCCGCTGATGCTTCTTACGCGTTCAATGTCCTGATCTTGGACGAAAGCGGGTCCATGGGTTCCATCGCCGCTGCAGCCAAAGAAGTTTTTGAAGGCTACCTGCACCGCTTGATACAGGAACAGCAAGATATTCCCGACCTGACGCAGTATATCAACATGTGGTCTTTTGGGAAGCCCTACGTTAACGAGAACATTCCCCTGGTCAAGATCAATACCTGGGATAAGGTTTTCCCTGAATATAGACCATCGGGGAATACCCCCATGTTTGATGCGATCGGGATGTCCATCCACAAGCTCAAGGAATCTCTACGCATCCTGGACCTGCAGAAGGAGCAGTACCAGGTCAAGGTCTTCATTGTATCCGACGGGGAAGAGAACGCCAGCCGGGAGTACAAAGCCAGCCAGATTGGGGAACTCATTCGTGGTTTGATCGCTGAAGGCTGGGCCTTTGACTATTACGGGACCGACCACGATATCACCAGCATGGCCGATACCCTAAACATCGAGGACAATCGCCGGGTGATGTTCCAAAAGACCAAAGCCGGCATGGAAAACGCCCGTGATCAATACATGGCCGAAATCATGAAGGAGAAGATGAAATTCATGGAAAGCCGGCGTAATCCCAAAAAAGACGAGCCCATCTTGTAGGGACTTGCCTCGGCCTCAGCCTGTCCCGGCCTGCCTCGTATCCAATCCTCCCCCCGGGTTCCACCGCGTTCCCGGGGGTGGGGTGGGGGGGATACGTCAAAAAATTTGCTGGATTTACGGATAAAAATATTGGAATATTCGTTGACGATCTTCCCGCTCTTTTTCGTTTTTGTGGAAGATTTCTATGAATACAATTTTTGCTTGGTATTCTAGGTAGGCATACACGATTCGTAATCCAGATTGAACACCAAAACCTTTTAGCGAACGGCAGGCAATCTTTTTAATTTTTATAATGTTCTTATCCAGGCCAAGGTTGTTAATACGGTAACTGAACGGTGGTCGTTCATTGGGTTTGACTTCAATTATTTGTTGAATCACCTTCAGATCTTCGATGATAATTGGATAGCGCTTTTTTAGTCTTTTGAGGTCTCTTGTGAATTCGGATAATTCCAAAAAGGTCATGACTCCCCCTCCAATTCGTAATTACGAACTGCGTACGGAGGTTCCCGATACAATGCAAGTTCATAATTCATGATCTCTCCCTCTTTGGTCGCAACCCAGGGCATGTCAGACCGAATAAACCGATCAAGTGCATTGGTGGACCAATTCCCCATGTTTTGAATGACTTGATCAATCACAACGATTTCACTTGCGAGGAGTTCTCTCAAATTACTTTTGGCTAAAGGGATTAAGCGGGTTTGGTTTGTGGCGTGATAGGTTGTGGTCAATTTTAATAACATACCTTCTTCTATCATAGCCTGAATAATGGAATCCCATTTTAAAGGAACATGCCCAAAATGTAGCTTTCGGTATTCCAGACCAGTGAGATGCTCTTCATAAATCTCGTAGTAGTTGAAGTCAGCGAAATAAAGCAGTCCCCAAAGGTGTGATTCCCCAACATTAGGCTTACCAGCAGATTGTTCAAGAAAGTACAAGAGTTTTTGATTTAGTTTGGTTGGGTTGAAGGTCGGCTCTGGACTTCTAACGGGTGAGCTGTAGGTTAGTTCGAAAGGCTCATGGACCATAGAAGTGGATTCGGATGGATACGATTGAGACAGGAAGTCATCGTAGGAGAATCGCAAAGCCTGGGCCAGGGCTTGCAGTTCTTGGAGGTTAACGCTTCGATTGCCCAATTCCATTTGGGTTAGTGAGGACCTAGATACCTGTATTTGGCTAGCCAGGACTTCTTGGGAGAGCCCTCTTTGCTTACGCATCGCAGCTATTCGTCGGCCTATTTCTGATTGATTAAGGGGTTTATTCATGGAATCTGCGCTTTTTAAATCCAAATTTACACTTGGTTGGATTAATCAACAATCAAATGATGGATTATCTAACAATTATGCTTGATCTCTTAGAGTAGAAAGCAAAATTTCTGTATATTTGACTTAACCCTATGCAAATGAAACACTTCCTCAAACCCCTCCTGGGAGGCTCGCTCCTGACTTTGTTCCTATCGCTTTGGGTTGGTATCACCGAAGCCCAAATCCTGGATGTGCAACAGAAGGGTTCCTACTTGGTTGTTATTGGGGACCAGAACCGCCAAGTTTCTTCCATGCCGATTGGAAGTAACGATGAGTTTTTGGGGATGTCTTCCACCTTTTTTGTGGTGCGTAAAGGTTCCTACCTCTATACCTACGATGAACGATCTCGTCAGATCGCCTCGATGCCGATGGGGTCATCGGATCGTTTTCGGAGCGCTGCCGGAAATTATTTCAATGTCCAAAAGGGTTCTTATATCTACACCTACGATCGACATTGCAAACATAACCACACCCGGTCCGCGAATTAATTTTTTTCGGTTTTTAACAATTTGTAAAAATTCTCTCACCCCAAAGTATTTTGTCATGAAGCGTCCTAGTTCAACCAAGGCCAAATCTTTTGATGCGGTTAAGATGATGCGCCAGATACGTGATCAAATTTCACGGGATATTGCCCATATGGATTACAAACAGATTAAAGAGTATTTTAAGACAGCTTCAGGGCAAGTTCTTCGGGCCTAGTAGCTTTTTTACCACACCTCCTTGCTGAGGTTCTGCAGGTAGCTGAGGAACTCTTCGGAGCCGAGGGGGCGGACTTCGGTGGGGAGGCGCAAAGCAAAGGCGGCCGGTGCCCGGTAGTCTTGGACCTTGGCCTTGAAATGGTAGGTCGGCACGCCTTCGGCCGTCCCTTCCAATAGGGTGAGGAGGGCTGCAGCGGCGGGGTATTGTTCCCGCAGGAGGAGCATACCGCGAAGGCTCAATTCCATATCCACCGCTTTGACGGGTTCCTGTCCCTGGAACCCAAAAACATCGGGTTTGAAATACCGGTGTTGTTCCTTGTGTTCGATATTTTGGTTCAAGATTTCGACATCGCCCATTCGTTCGATGTTAAAGTACTTGTTACTCATGCTGGATACCTCAAAGGCCGATAGGCTGCGGTATTGTTCCGTAAAGCAAACGGGCTCCACGATTCGGTCTTCGATGGTTTGGCTATGCGCCGATGCGTAAGCGATGATGCGGATCTTTTTGCCTGTTTCGATCGCCGAGCTAATGACCTCGATCAGATGCCCCAGGTGGGCGTTGTACAGAGGGTGATCGCTCCCCGCCCCGGTTCCCGTTCCTGCCGAGGCGGCGGTTCCTGCCGTGGTCCCGGTCCCCACTTCCAGTTTGGCCAAAACCGAATCGGCCAGGCGATGCCCTTGGGCGGCGCTTCGGACCAATTGGGTCAAGAAGAGGTTTTCTTCGGGGGTAAAAGGGAGCAAATCCTGGTGGGTGCCAACGATCTTGACCCGGTTGTTGCTGGGATCGCGCCGTACATCAAAGCCCAGGTCCTTGAGCATGTCCAGGTAGCGATAAACGGTTCGCTCGGAGGTTTTCAAATGAAACGCGATTTGTTTCATTCCTTTGGCCGGTTCTCCGCGCAAATAGCGGACCAGCTTGAGGACCCTCAGAATCCGGTGTTGGTTTAACATAGAATGGATAGAGCGGAGCCTGAATCGGCTTTCCACCCACCAAACTATATCAAATGGCCCCCTTTTTCTAACTCTTTGACCTTACTTGTCAGAGGAAATTTTAATCTCCTGTAACATATCAATTTTTGTATATCAAAAATTTATAGAACTGAAAGGACTTTAATCTCCCAACCCCGCCAAGGCGCTTTCGATGGAGAGCATAGGTTCCAAGGCAGCGTGGATTTGGGCGATGGGGATACGTTCCTGCTGCATGCTGTCGCGGTGCCGCAGGGTGACGCAATGGTCCTCCAGGGATTGGTGGTCGATGGTCAAGCAAACGGGGGTGCCTAGGGCGTCCTGACGGCGGTAGCGTTTGCCGATGGAGTCTTTTTCGTCGTATTGAGTGAGGAAACGGAATCGAAGACTGTTCTGGATTTGGCGGGCCAATTCGGGGAGACCGTCCTTTTTGATCAGGGGCAGCAGGGCCACTTGGACCGGTGCGACGAAGGCGGGTAATCGGAGCACGACGCGTTCGCTGCCGTCTTCGAGTTTTTCTTCGGTATAGGCGGAGGCCAGGGTGGCAAGGAAGAGGCGGTCCAGACCGATGGAGGTTTCGATAACATAAGGCACATAGGATGCCTCGGATTCGGTGTCGAAATAGCGCAGCTTGCGGCCCGAAAATTGTTCGTGGCGGGTCAGGTCAAAATCCGTGCGGGAATGAATGCCTTCCAATTCTTTGAAGCCAAAGGGAAAGCGGTATTCGATATCGCAGGCTTCATTCGAGTAATGAGCAAGTTTCAGATGATCGTGGAAGCGGTACTTATCCTCGCCCAGTCCAAGTGAATGATGCCAGGCCAGGCGTTTGGCTTTCCAAGTGGCGTACCATTCCAACTCGGTGCCGGGGGCCACGAAGTATTGCATCTCCATTTGCTCAAATTCCCGCATCCGGAAAATGAATTGCCGGGCAACGATTTCGTTGCGAAAGGCTTTGCCGGTTTGGGCAATCCCAAAGGGGATTTTCATGCGGCCGCTCTTTTGGACATTGAGGAAGTTCACAAAAATGCCCTGGGCTGTTTCGGGCCGCAGGTACAGGGTTCCGCCTTCGCCGGATACGGCGCCCATTTCGGTGGAGAACATCAGGTTAAACTGCCGCACATCGGTCCAGTTGCGGGTTCCGCTGATGGGGCAGACGATTTCCAGGTCCAGAATTAATTGCTGCAGGGCCTTGAAATCGGCGTTTTCGAGGGCCTGGCGCAGTCGCTCCTCAGTATCGTTGATCTTGGCCTGGATGCGGACCACGTTCGGGTTGGTTTCTTTGAATTGAACTTCGTCAAAGCTTTCGCCCCATTTGGCGAGGCCTTTGTCAACCTCCTTTTGGATTTTGGCTTCCTGCTTGGCGATGGCTTCTTCGACCAGAACATCGGCGCGGTAGCGTTTTTTGGAATCTTTGTTATCAATCAACGGGTCGTTGAAGGCGTCCACGTGGCCGGAGGCTTTCCAAACGGTGGGGTGCATAAAAATCGCAGAGTCCAGTCCGACAATGTTATCGTGGACTTGGACCATGGCCCGCCACCAATATTCGCGCAGTCGATTCTTGAGGATGACCCCGTTCTGCCCATAATCGTAAACCGCCGACAAGCCGTCGTAGATTTCACTGGATTGAAAGACAAAGCCGTATTCTTTGGCGTGGCCAATGAGGTTTTTGAATTGTTCTTCGGGGGTCATAGGTTGGTTGGTTACGGGGCAATGCGGCCGTACATGCGGGGGAAAGGAATGGTTTCGCGGACGTGGGGTAATTTGCAAACCCAGGCGACCAGGCGTTCCAAGCCCAGGCCAAAGCCGGAATGGGGAACGGAGCCGTAGCGCCGCAGGTCCAAATACCATTCAAAGGCTTCCATGGGCAATTCGTGTTCGTGGATTTTGCTCACCAGCCATTCTAGGTTGGTCTCGCGTTCGCCGCCGCCTACGATTTCACCATAGCCTTCGGGGGCCAAGACATCCACGCCTTTGGCCCAGCGGGGGTCGTTTTCGTCGCGCTTCATATAAAAAGCCTTGACTTCGTGCGGCCAGTTGTACACCATGATGGGGGTTTCGAAGAGCCGGGTCAAAACCGTTTCGTCGGAACCACCAAAGTCGTTGCCGGCCTCAAAGCTGGAGGCGCTAGAGATCCATTGGGGGAGGTTGCGTTCTTGTTCTTCGGCCGTGTCCAGGCGTTGGCGGGCGGCTTGTAGTTGGGACTGATGATGACCGATTTCGCCTTTCTTGAGGCTGGGTTGGGCCAGCTTGGCTTCACGTTCGTTGATTTCGACACGGGTTTCTTCGATGCTGCGTCGCACCTGGGCCAGGTCATCCCGTAACACATCCAATGCGGATTGCCCGTTCACCAGGCGTTCGCCGCGGATGATCTGAACGGCTTCTTCGTAGGGGATGCGCACAAAGGGTTGGGTGACTTTCTGCAAAGGCTCGATGGGGCGTTCAATCAGTTCCAGTTCGAGGCGGTTGCGTTCCAGGACGGCGCTCACCACATCGCGGAGAAATTCCTCGATGAGGTCCATGTTTTGGCGCAAATCGCAAAAGGCCATCTCGGGTTCGATCATCCAGAATTCCGAGAGGTGTCGGCGGGTCTTGGATTTTTCGGCCCGGAACGTGGGTCCAAAGGTGTAGATTTTGCCCATGGCCATGGCCATTGCCTCGCCATAAAGCTGTCCGCTCTGGCTGAGGTAGGCGGGGTGTCCGTAGAAATCGGTGGCAAATAGGGTGGAGGTGCCTTCGCAGGCGTTGTCCGTAAAAATGGGGGCGTCCATTTGGACAAAACCGCGATCCTGAAAAAAGCGGTGAATGGCCATGATCAGGGTATTGCGGATGCGCATAATGGCCCATTGCCTTTTGGAGCGGAGCCAAAGGTGGCGGTGGTCCATGAGGAAGTCCACGCCATGTTCTTTGGGGGTGATGGGGTAATCCTTGCTGAGGTGTAGGGTGCGGATTTCGCTGAGTCGGACTTCGTGTCCCCCGATTTGGCGGGGGTCGGCGACCACTTCGCCGCGGCAATAGAAGGCGCTTTCCTGGGTGAGGGCTTCGGCTTCATTGTACATAGCATCGCCCAGGGTGCTGCGGTCGGCGACGCATTGGCAGAGCCCGCTCCCATCGCGCATGACCAGAAAGACCAGGTCTTTGCTGGACCGACGGGCCATGACCCAGCCCTGCAGTTCTACCGACCGACCCACCCATTGGGCTAGATCCCCTATCGCTTGCGTTTTCATAAGATGCCCCAAATTTGAAACATCAAAAATAGCCTATGTACCTTTGATGAAGCGAATGACTTCAAAATCCCGACTCGGCCTCAAACTCAAGCAGCAAACGCAGCTTTCTCCTCAGCAAATTATGCTGATGAAGCTCCTGCATTTGCCGATCACGGCCTTGGGGGAGCGTATTCAAGAGGAGTTGGAAATTAACCCGGCCTTGGAGGAGGGGTTATCGGAATTGTATTCTGACGGAGTCTTGGAGGTCGATGGGTCAAGCGATGACGATGGGTCAAGCGATGTCGATGGGTCAAGCGATGTCGAGGAGTTTGGCAGTGAGGAGGGTGATAGGCCCGAGGCGGAGGACGCGCTCTATGCAGGGGAATGGTCGGATGACCAAACCGACGATTACCTGGACCAAGTGCCGCAAGCCCCTGAAATGGACCGTCCAACAGACTTTGCCAAAGCCGCGGGGAATTTCTACGATGATCTGCTGCAGCAATGGTCCCTGGTGGCCGAAAGTGAACAAGAGCAACGAATCGGCATCCACTTGATTGGCAATTTGGATGAAGATGGGTATTTGCGTCGCCCTCTTTTCAATCTGGTGGACGACTTGGCCATTCAGGAAGGCCTCTTGGTGGAGCGGGAAGAGGTGGAGCAGGTGCTTGGCCGGGTGCAGACCTTGGAGCCGCCGGGCATAGGGGCCAGGGATATTCGGGAATGCCTGCTCTTGCAATTGCAACGACGCCTTGCCAACCGAGCGGTTTGGACTACGGACTCAGAGCCCCAGGCGGCCCGGGAAAACCCGGTGCAAGATGCAATTCTGTTGTTGGAACAACATTTTGAAGCTTACGGTCAAAGGCAATTTGAGCGTTTGGCATTGCGCTTATCCTGGTCCACCGAAAGAATGCGGGATGCCCGTGCCGAAATTCTTCATTTGAACCCCCGACCCGGTGATTCGGTCGCCGCACCCCACGAAGCTCCTACCGCCATTCCAGATTTCTATGTGCTTTTGAAGGACGGCCAAACCGAATTGCATCTTGGCGAAAGCTCCGAAGGTAAATCTTTGAGGGTGAGCTCGTATTATCGTGAAATGCTCGAGGAATACAATGGCCGATCCAGGCACGCCAACAAAAAGGAAGCCAGCACCTTTATCCGTTCCAAAATTGACCAGGCTCGTTGGTTCATTGACGCCTTGGAGCAGAGGCGGCAGACACTTCGTGTGACCATGCAAGCCATCATGGAATTACAGCAAGAATTTTTTGTGTCAGGAAACCACGCCCGCCTCAAGCCGATGATTCTCAAGGATGTTGCCGATCGGATTGGAATGGATATCTCCACCGTTTCCAGGGTGATACACTCTAAATTCGTGCAGACATGGTTTGGCCATTTTCCTTTGAAGTCTTTTTTCAGTGAAGGAATCGCCCTAGATGGGGGCGGTGAGGCCTCTTCGATTGAGGTGCGCCAAGTTTTGTCGGAGATGATTGAGGCCGAAAACAAAGCCAAGCCCTTGACTGACGAGGCAATCATGGAAGCTCTCAACGCCAAGGGATTCCAACTTGCCCGTCGAACGGTTGCCAAGTATCGTGAGCAACTGGGAATTCCTACCGCCGGCCTTCGCAAGATTTATTAAGTGCCGGGTGCAGCCCCTTATGAATCCACCTGAAAAACCGTCACCGCGTTGGGCAACTTTACTGTCGGTGCTGGGCCATCCGATTTGGATGCCTCTGTACCTGAGCGGTTTGGCATGGACCTCCGGAATACCCGATTTGGTGATGTATCCTACGGTGTTCAGGCTATGGTTTACGGTGGCTTTGAGTTTTGTTACGATTATGATCCCTTTGGCCGCCTTGGCTTGGATGAAAAGCGCGGGCCTCGTCTCCTCGTGGCAGGTTCCCATGGCTTCGCAACGTCGTGGTCCATACGCTGTGCAAATCTTGTGTTTGGGAATGATGCTTTGGCTGATCAAGAACTTGAACCTCAGCCTTTGGCTCACCGCCCCCTTGTTCCTGGCCCTCTTCCTGGTAGGGTGGGCATTGTTATGCCTTACCGTGACCAAGGTCTCGGCGCATGGATTGGGCATGGGCGCTTTGACCGGAATGGCCGTGGCCTTGTTTCTTGACGGAGCGGATTGGTCGCTCCAACATCCTGCGCTCGCTGCCGCCGTGCTTCCTTCGCTATTCCTGCTTTCTTGCTTGGTTTCGGCAGCCCGCCTAGCACTGGGCGCCCACAGCCCCTTGGAGCTCCTTCACGGTTGGCTCGCAGGGTTGATTGCCTTTGGCGTGGGATTACCTTGGATGACCTAATTTTAGCCACATGTCTACTGTATTGCTCCATACCGAAGATGGTGTTGCCCGCATCACCCTCAGCCGCCCCGATGTTTTCAACGCTTTTGACGATGAGCAGAGTTATGCGCTGCAGGCGGCCCTCAAAGAAGCCAGCCGCAACAACGACATCCGGGTCGTGGTTTTGACTGGAGCGGGCAAGGCCTTTTGTTCCGGTCAAGACCTCAAGTCCATCAAGGATTCCAAGGACCGGGATCTGAGCGAATCCCTGCACAAGCGTTACAACCCCATCATTCGGGCAATGCGCGAGATGCCCAAGCCTATCATTGGGCGCATCAACGGGGTAGCAGCCGGGGCGGGTTGTTCCCTGGCCTTGGCCTGTGATTTGACCGTGGCGGCCCATTCGGCCAAGTTCATCGAGGTTTTTGTGAATGTGGGTTTGGTGCTGGATTCGGGTTCTTCGTATTTCCTGCCCCGTTTGGTGGGTTCGGCCCGGGCCTTCGAAATGAGCACCCTGGCCAACCGCATCGATGCCCAGACCGCCGTTCAATGGGGTCTCATCAACAAAGCGGTTCCGGACGAAGAATTGGACCAGGCCGTCCAACTTTGGACCGATCATTATCGCCAGGCCCCCACCAAGGCCATTGGCCTCATCAAAAAGATGTTGAACCGCAGTTTTCACTCGGATTTGGACCAAATGCTGGACTACGAGGCCCTCTGCCAGGGCATCGCCGGTCGCAGCGAGGACCACAAGGAAGGGGTGGCAGCCTTCAACGCAAAGCGCGACCCCCTCTTTACTGGGCGCTGAACCCAGCCCTCGGCAGGTTCGTTAACAATTTCATAATATTCTCTTAATATTCTTGCGCTTCTTACCGCCATTATTTTAACCTTGAGAGCGCACCTTTATGCCGTTTATTTCAAAAAGACTTGATTCGAGCGACCTGATTAGGTTTATGGCCGTCTTAGCCTTTTTCTTCCACCCCGCCTGGGTACGGAGTCAGCACATCGACCAGCCCATTCCCTATTTCGCTTTTAGCAAAGGTTTATCCATCACCGACCCAGACTCGGGCTTTTCGTTGAGTTTGAGGTTTCGTATGCAAAATAGGGTAGGACTTCAAACGGATGCATGGACCTCCGAAGCCTTGGGTGATGCGGAATACGAGGCCTATGTACGTCGCTTGCGTTTGCGCTTGGATGGTTTCATCCTTAATCCTCGCTTTAATTACGTGGTACAGTTGTCGTTTTCACGATCGGATATGGACTGGGAGAACACCCAATTTCCCAATGTGATTCGGGATGCAATGTTTTTTTACAGGCCATCCAAAAAATTACAAATTGGTTTGGGACAAGGCAAATTGCCGGGCAATCGCCAACGCATAGTTTCTTCGGGCGATATGCAAATGCCGGATCGTTCCCTGTTTAATTCGGTGTTTCAAATTGACCGTGACTTTGGGTTAAATGTTTATTACACCAACAAAATTGGAACCCAACCAATTTCTCTAAGAGCATGTATATCAGGAGGTAATGGACGTAATATCGAAAAAACGGATGCTTTGGCGTACTCTGCCAGGATGGAATGGTATCCATTGGGTTCCTTTACCAACGGGGGCGATTATTTTGAGGGAGACCTGGAGAGAGAAGTCCGACCCAAAGTTTCGTTAGCCACCGCTTTTTCGTACAATACAAATGCAACGCGTACGGGGGGAAGTATCGGCAAAGAACTCTTTGAAGTCCGGGATATCCGCAGCCTTTTTGTGGATGTATTGTACAAACACCGGGGTTGGGCTTTTGCAGGTGAATTTGCTTTTCGCAATACGCTTGCCGGAACATCGCCAATGACTTTTTCGTCCCAGGATACCGGCCAAATCAAGCCTTCGCTGGTTTACCAAGGCAACGGTTATAACCTGGATGGAAGTTATGTTTTTCGTAACAGACATTCTTTGGTTTTAAGGTTCTCGCACCTCGACCCCTCTTCGTCCATCAATGGCTTCCAAAAGCCAACCAGCTATTGGGGATTGGGTTGGGGTCGTTACCTCAAAGGCCATCGATTGAAGTGGCAAAGTGAATTGGGCCAGACCCTGCTGAATGTAGGCACTTCATCTATCACCTCTTCGTGGGTTTGGCGATTCCAAATCGAAGCCGGTATTTAACTATTTTTCCATCCTAAAACCCTCTACCCTATGAGTCTGAATAGTATGCTTTCGATTTTCTTGCCCAAGGACAAAGTGTTTTTCACTTTGTTCGAAAAAGTAGCCACCACAGTGGGTGAGATGGGGGACTTGATCACCCAAATCGTCAACGAGAACGATTATAGTCAGCGTGCGGCGCTAATTACTAAATTGGAGCAGTTGGAGCATCGTAACGATGAGTATACCCACCAGATTTTCCAGGAATTGGGCAAAAATTTCATTACCCCCTTCGACCGAGAGGATATTCACTATTTGGCTATTGCCCTGGATGATATCTGCGATTATATCTACGCTTCTGGCAAAAAAATTAATTTCTATAAGGTTAATCCTGATGATAACGGAATTCGCAAAATGGCTGAAATTATTCGCCAAGGCAGTCACGAAGTGAAGGCGGCTGTTTACGAATTACGCAATATGAAAAATATCAAGCGGATTTCCGAGTCTATTATCAAAATCAATTCTTTTGAGAATCAGGCGGACGATGTTTTTGATATGTGTATCGAACGACTTTTTGATATGGAAACCGATGTAAAAGAGCTAATTAAGAAGAGGGAAATCTACCAAGTCATGGAAATTGTTACGGATAAGTTTGAAGATGCCGCGAATGTTATGGATTCAATATTGGTAAAATACGCTTAGTTTTTCTGTTTTTTTTTGATTGGTAAAGCCTTCTTTGCATGACTTTTCTTTTGGTAATTATCCTATTGGCTTTGATATTTGATTATATCAATGGTTTCCATGATGCAGCAAATTCCATTGCCACAGTTGTGTCAACCAAGGTTTTGACACCATTGCAAGCGGTTGTTTGGGCTGCTTTTTTCAATTTTATAGCCTTTTTTATTTTTAAAGATCATGCGGTCGCTAATACGATTGGTAAGACTGTTCAGGCGGAATTCATAACATTAGAAGTGATTTTTTCTGGCTTAATAGCAGCGATTGCTTGGAATTTGTTGACTTGGTGGTACGGTATCCCTTCCTCATCTTCCCACACCTTGATTGGCGGTTTTGCGGGTGCGGCTCTGGCTAATGCTTTTTGGAATCAACCCAGTTTGGAATTTGATGCGATAGTTGCGATGGATAAAATATCCAAAACCTTGATCTTTATTTTCTTGGCGCCCTTGATTGGCATGTTGATATCCGCTTTTATAACCCTGGTGACTATACAGCACAACGTTCTTTTTCGCACGGGTATTATTGTATTATGTTGTACGGCTACTTGGGTGGCTTTTGATTATTTTGAACAAGCCAAAATGTTGGAGTCCACCGAGAAGGTGTACGGTATGGAGAAAATAAAAGGCACATTTTCCCAAGGTTTGGTTTCAGGTCGAGCTGAGGACTCCGCGGCTTTCGTGGATGCAAAAAATCGTTTGGCACTTTGGAAAAGTAACAAGGGGAAAGTCAAAGAGTTGATTGGGTACTACGATGAACACGGGGCAGAACGTGTCGCAAGAGAGGTATCAGGCCTTTTCCCGGCTCATGTGAAATTGGATTCGGAAAAGCTTACCAAAGGATTTACCAAAGCCGATAATTCGGTGATGGTTTGGGGCATTATGGCCGTGGCCTTTTTGTTTGTTTTGGCTTTTTGGTATGTGGAGAAGTTCACAACGCCGACGGCGTATCGGGTGGGGGATATGTTCAAAAAATTGCAGTTGCTTTCATCGGCAGCGTTTAGTGTGGGGCACGGGGGCAACGATGCCCAAAAGGTGATGGGGATCATCGCGGCGGCCATGGTGGCCAATGGGGATATTGAAGATATCAAGAACATGCCGGGCTGGGTACCTTTGGCCTGTTATACGGCGATCGGTCTGGGGACCTTGAGCGGTGGTTGGAAAATCATTAAAACCATGGGTACCAAGATCACCAAGGTGACGCCGTTGGAGGGGGTTTGTGCCGAAACCTCCGGGGCTTTGACCTTGTTTATGACCGAGCAGATGGGGATTCCGGTGAGTACAACGCATACGATTACGGGTTCGATTATCGGGGTGGGAGCCACCAAAAGGCTTTCGGCCGTCCGCTGGGGAGTGACCATTCAATTGCTCTGGGCCTGGATTTTGACGATTCCTATTTCGGCGCTTTTGGCCGGCTTGGTTTTGCTGCTGGTTCGCAGCCTTTCCTGATCGCTCTGCTCGGCCTATCCTGCGTTGATGCTGGCGCGCCTGCGTTGTGCCCAGCCGGCGCTGATGCCGGCGCGCCCGCGCTATCTTGTTCCGTCCATTGTTAATACCATTGCATGATGACCGACCAAGAGATTGCCCGTCAGACGACCCTGCTTCATGTAGACCGGATCGCGGAACGTCTGGGGATTCCACCGGAGGCCCTGGAGCATTACGGAAAATTCAAAGCCAAAATCCCTTTGGAATACACCAAGGCGGAGATGGGCCGACCGCGTGGGCGTTTGGTCCTGGTTTCGGCCATGAGTCCAACCCCGGCGGGGGAAGGCAAAACAACATGCACCCTGGGTTTACTGGATGGTTTGAACCGGATCGGGGTGCGGGCGGCGGCGGCCCTGAGGGAGCCATCGCTGGGTCCTGTTTTTGGGATCAAAGGAGGGGCGACCGGGGGAGGACGAGCCCAAGCGGCTCCGATGGAGGACATCAATTTGCATTTCACGGGGGATATCTATGCGGTGGAGCGGGCCCATAATTTGTTGGCGGCCCTCTTGGACAATGCCTTGCATTTTGGGACGGCCCCCGGTCGCCTGGATGCTCGTTCGGTGTTGTTTCGTCGGGTGATGGACCTCAACGATCGCTCGCTTCGGCAGATAACCCTGGGTTTGGGTGGCAAGGCTAACGGGGTGCCCCGCGAAAGTGGTTTTGATATTACCGCGGCCTCGGAATTGATGGCCATTCTTTGCCTTTCAAAGGATGCAGCCGACCTCCAAGCTCGCTTGGATCGTATATTGTTAGGAAAAGGTGTGGATGGGCCGGTTTTGGCCGGGGATTTGGGAGGTACCGGGGCCTTGGCAGCTTTGCTGCGCGATGCCCTTAAGCCCAACCTGGTCCAAAGCCTGGAAGGCAACCCGGTGTTGATGCACGGGGGACCCTTTGCGAACATTGCGCAGGGGACCAATTCGTTGTTAGCAACCTATACGGCCCTCAATCACAGTGATGTTACGGTGACCGAAGCGGGTTTTGGTTTTGATTTGGGTGGCGAAAAATTCATTGATATCAAAGCCCGTAACGGAGGTTTGTTCCCCGATGCCTTGGTCTTGGTGGCGACGCTGCGGGCCATCCGCTACCACGGTGGTCAATCGCTCAAGCAATTGACCGAGCCCAACACCGAAGCCTTGGTGAAGGGTTTGTCCAATTTGCAAAAACACGTCGCCAATGCCGGTCTTTTTGGCTTGGTGCCCGTGGTGGCGCTGAACCGCTTTGGCACCGATACCGACGAGGAGATCCGCATCGTCCAAGAGCATTGCCGGGGGTGGGGCGTGGACGCCGTCGTCTGCGACGCCTGGGCCCTGGGAGGCCAAGGAGCCGAATCCCTGGCCCACGCCGTCATGCACCGCCTCCAGGGCCCACCACCCCCGCCCCGTTTTCTCTACGAAGCGGATGCGCCCCTGGCCGACAAAATCCACACCCTGGCCACCCGCTTTTATGGCGCCTCGGAGGTCCTGTTGAGCCCCAAAGCCGCCGACCAATTGGCCTACTTCGAAGCGTCCCTGGGTCGAAACCTCCTGGTCTGCATGGCCAAAACCCAAAAATCCTTTTCGGACAACCCGGAGCTCCTCGGCGCCCCCAGCGGTTTTCCTTTCCGAATCCAAGAAGTCCAAATCAGCGCCGGGGCCGGCTTTGTTGTTCCGATCGCCGGTGAAATGATGCGCATGCCCGGTCTCCCCAAAGTCCCTGCCGCCAACCATATCCACATCGACCCTCAGGGTCAAATCCACGGTTTGTTTTGAAAATTTCTTACCGCACCCTGGCCGTTACGGCCCTGCTGCTCCTGTTGGTCGCCATGGCTGAACACCTGCAGCCCAGCGAGGTGAACTGGTCCGGCTTTGATTATCTGATTGCGGGCCTTTTGGTCTTTGCCGCAGGATTCACCCTGGAAACGGTGATGCATCGTTGGCGCCAACACAAGATGCGTTGGTGGATCATCGCCTTGGTTCTGCTGATTTTCGTTTTGTTATGGATGGAACTTGCGGTGGGGATTTTTGGATCCCCCATCGCCGGCTCCTAAAGGAGGGGCGGATCCTACTCCACCGTGATAAAAAGTTCTACAACGTGTACGAACATGAGTACAAAAGTACCCAACCATCCTGAGGATTCCAATCAAAAGGGGTAATTTTTGACAATGGTACTGGTAATAACCTCCCCCAGCTTATGGATTTCCGCGTACAGTGACCACCAACAAACATTGTTTGGCATCATTCAACATAAACACGAAGTGGAGGGAATGAACTTCGTTCAGATTTCAGATTGGTTAAACGAGAACCATTATAAAACTCCAAGAGGTAAGGTGTTCACCCAATCACACGTGTGGTCAATCTACACCAAGAAGATGAGGAGTATTAAAAGGTTCTCCCGTGAGAATGACACACAAGTGGTCAGTACTGGTATTGATGTAATCAACTACGTTGTTGACCGTTGA
>SYHX01000025.1 GCA_005799025.1 Bacteroidota bacterium
AATTGGAGCTCAAGCAGCTACAGTCTCTTTACGTCAATTGGAACAATGGTTGGAAGATTCAGATCGAAGGGATTTCCTGAGAGGGAGTACCAAAGATTTTTTGGTTGATTTGTTGATCCTTTATTCGTTTTCTGCGGAGGATTTAGAAAGTGTGGGCGATGATCAAGCATGGGATGCTTTTGAGGATACATGCATGGGCAAAGGAACAGACATGCTCCAATTCGTGCATTACCTGGATGAGTGTCTTGAGGATTCAGTTCATCCTGAAATGGAAGACTTTATAGAATCCTTTGTCATCAGCCCGGATCTCGAAGATCAAGATAATTTACTTGCCTACGAAGAAGTCCTTGAATCACGGGATTTAGTGGGTGCACCATTGTACGAAATGATTACAGAGTGCAGGTTGCTGGCTGTGGAGTCTGCGGTGGAACCTATTTTCACCAGCTTATTCTGTTTTCTGCGCCAAGATCCTTCAGCGCAAGAATTTCTTGAAATTTTGTGGAAATTCCCGGATGATTTAAGCGATGTGTTACCGATGCTATGTTGTGTTCAGGCATACTATGACGGTCATGATGGCCAAGGTGATTCATCCTCCTCGGATTCTTCTCAAACCATCGCCAGCCTTTGTCAATGAACAGGTTAATCTTGCGTATTGGGTTAATGAACACCCTTACGGCAACTGCATTTTCGGCCGTTATCTATGCGTGGACTCCGGTTCATCCACTGGGTCAGTTTCGAATCTTGCTTGGGGTTGTGACCTTGGGTTGGTTGATTGTAGGAATGAATGTTTTGCGCAAACAGGTCTTTGCGGGTGATCTCAAGGTAACCTACGGCCTCCTGTTCAGTGGTGGTGTCGGATTGGTTTCAGCTATTTCTTTTGGATTGGTGGCATGGACGGTTTGCTCCGTGGTTCCGGGTTTTTGGCAATCATACATCGCGGATCAATTCAAGAATCTGGAACAAGCGACAGGTATTCTGAAAACCAATTATAGTGCAGGTACCTTGGATAAACTACGCAGTGAAATTCAAGACCAGAGTCCCTGGTCCTTGACTCTGAGGATTAGCTTTTTGCGTTTTCTTTGGCACCTTGTCGCCGGATTATGGGTTGGTATTTATTTTCGCAAATAATGTATAGCATCGGACCTTTGGATTTATTACAAATACATAACCCATGAACATTTCCATAATCTTCCGTTTTGGCTTATTGTTGGGAATGGTGAGTATAGCTTCCCTCTTGATGGCCTACATGATAGACCTGACGTGGATGGTTTCCGGTTGGAATTCTTTTTTTCCATTGTTATGGTATTTGCGGCGATGATTATGGCTTGTTTGGAGGATAGGCTTAGCCAAGGTGGCTCGTATGATTATGGAAGAGCGGTGGTGACCGCAGCTTGTACGGGATTGATAGGTTCGCTGCTTGGTATTATCTTTATCGGTATTCTTTACAATGTGATTGATATCAACCTGCATGTTCTGGTCAAAGAAATAATGATCGACAAAATGCAGGCCTTATTGGATACCTTCGGTATGGATGACGCAGCTGCCGACAAAGCTATGGAAGCCTTTATAAAGAGAGATTTCAGACAAGATTTTCGCGCTTTGGCCACTTCGGCACTGTTGTCGGTGGTGATGAATTTGTTGTTTGGATTAGTGGTTGGAATTTTTGTTCGTCGCAAACCTGATAACCCTTTTGAGACATGAATATTTCCATAGTTATTCCGTTGCTGAATGAGGCAGATTCTTTGCCAGAATTAACCGAGTGGATTGATGCAGTGATGAATCGTGAGGGTTTTTCGTATGAGATTTGGTTCATTGATGATGGCAGCACGGATGAAAGCTGGCCCATGATCGAAAATTTGCGTATGACCATTCCAGCAGTTAAGGGTATTCGTTTTCAGCGTAATTACGGTAAGTCGGCTGCCTTGCAAGTCGGTTTTGAACGTGTCAGCGGCGATATCGTTTTCACGATGGATGCGGATTTACAGGATTCACCGGATGAAATACCTGGTATGTATCGTCGAATGATTGAGGAGCGTTTGGATCTACTTTCTGGATGGAAGAAGAAGCGCTATGATCCTTTGACCAAAACGCTTCCTACCAAATTATTTAATGCAGCAACTAGAGCAATATCTGGAGTGAAGAATTTGCACGATTTCAATTGCGGCCTTAAGGCATACCGATTGGAAGTTGTAAGGAGTATAGAAGTTTATGGGGAAATGCACCGGTATATTCCAGTGATTGCGCGTTGGGCTGGCTTTCGGCGTATTGAGGAGCAGGTGGTTCAGCATCGGCCCCGAAAGTACGGTCATACTAAATTCGGCTTGGATCGCTTCGTGAATGGATTTCTGGATCTCTTGTCGATTTATTTCATGTCCAAGTTTAGTCGGCGACCTATGCATTTTTTTGGTACCATGGGGAGTTTAGCCTTTGGATTGGGTGCCAGTTCCACAGCTTGGGTGATTGGGCGTAAATTGCTTTTGATCGCCAAGGGTTTACCTCATCGGGATGTGACGGATCAACCGTTGTTTTATTTATCCTTGACCCTTGCTTTGTTAGGGGTCTTGTTATTCTGTACAGGCTTTTTAGCGGAATTGGTTTCACGTAACGGACAAGACCGAAATCGCTATTTGCTCAAAGAAGTCTTGGATTGATCGTGCTCCCCCAAAACATTGTGGTGGTAGGGCCCGTATGGCCGTACCGGCCTGGCGGGATGACAAGCTTTAATCAACGGCTTATCAAGGAATGGCAAGACCAAGGTCATGAGGTCAAGGTTTTAAATTATACCCTCCAGTATCCATCTTGGTTATTTCCTGGTACCAGCCAATACAGTTCAGATCCTGCTCCGCAGGGATTGTACTCCAAAAGAATTCTGAATACCATGGCACCGTGGACTTGGTGGCAGAGCGCGCACCTAATAGCAGGTTGGAAACCCGATTTTGTTCTGGTACGTTATTGGACACCGTGGTTGGCCACATCCTTGGGTTCGGTCATGCGCCTTCTGCCCCGCATGGGTTGCAATGCTCCCCGAATCTTGTTAGCAGATAATTTATTGCCCCATGAGTCCTTTCCATTAACGGGTCCTCTTAACCGTTGGGTCTTAGGTGCTACAGATGGCCTAGTGACCTTGTCGGAATCGGTTGGAGAACAGGCAGCTGCTTTTGGCTATCATGGCCTTCGCAAGGTCCTCAAGCATCCGGTCTATGATCATTTTGGCCCGAGGTTGGATCGTGAAGAAGCCTGCAGGCGTCTTCAACTAGACCCCGGTATGCGCTACCTCTTGTTCTTCGGGCTTATTCGATCCTACAAGGGGTTAGATTTGTTGTTAAGATCCTTAGTTTCCCAAGATTTTCCTTTTTGGTCAGGCTCTGAGGGTCAAGGGTGGAAGTTGGTGATTGCGGGAGAATTTTATGAAAATCCACAGCCCTACCTCCACCTGATTCAAGAACTTGGTTTAGCAGATCGCGTGGTATTGCGGACGCATTTTATTCCAGATGAACAAGTTGCTGCTTATTTTTCATTGGCTGAAGCTTTGGTACTACCTTATCGGCATGCAACTCAAAGCGGAGTTACCCAGGCTGCCCTGCATTTTGGCTTGCCTTTGGTGGTGACTAAAGTAGGGGGATTGGCCGAGGTTTTGCAAGGGTCTGGAGCTGGGGAACTAAGCGATCCCAACGAAGTTTCCCTTGCAGGGGCTTTGCAGCGATTTTGTACGGCAACGGACCGCAATGCATACCGCGTGGCCATGCAACGATTAAGTGAATCGTACAGCTGGGAACCCTTTGTGGGGGAGTTGATAGCGTTGGCTCAGGAGTCCGCATTGATGCGGGCATGATCCGCAAGAAATTGGGCTAATCCTTGGTTCGTGAGGGGATGGTGGAGTAGGCCTTCAATAGCGGATAAAGGGCATGTGACGACATCAGCCCCGGCTTCAGCACATTGCACTATATGCAGGCTGCTGCGAATGGAGGCGGCAAGAATTTTGGTGGTATAACCTTGAACTCGGTAGATCTGAACGATTTGAGAAATGAGTTCTATACCCGCTGAATTAATATCGTCCAATCTTCCAATGAAAGGAGACAAATACGTTGCACCAGCTTTGGCGGCGAGCAAAGCTTGCCCTGCACTGAAAATCAAAGTACAATTGGTGCGAATACCTTCTCGGCTGAAGGTGGTAAGCGCGCGGACACCGTCACGAGTCATGGGGACCTTGACGACAATGGCGGGGTGCAAGGCGGCCAAAGCTAGTCCTTCTCTTAGCATGCCTTCGTAGTCTGTAGCAATTACCTCTGCACTAACATTTTGCCCTACAATTTGACAAATGTTGCGGTAATGCTCCATCACAGCAGCATTGCCCTTGATGCCTTCTTTGGCCATTAGGGAGGGATTGGTAGTCACCCCATCCAAGATTCCTAAGGAACGGGCCTGTGTGATTTGATCCAAATTGGCGGTATCAATAAAGAATTCCATAAATTTAAATTAAAAAAAAGGGTAAGCTACTTGCATCGCACCGCTACAACCACCTACCCTTGCTGTATTCCTACCCTGGGGGATTAAGCAGGAGCTGGTCGTACAAGACTTACCCTCGCGGCAAAGATAGCTTATTCCATGCCCTATTTGCTTTATCTAGGGTATTGGACCAGTTAAGAAGGAGAAGGGTAGAACAGGGGTTCTAGTCTAAATTTGAGGTTCATTAAGGCAAACGCCTAACCCCAAAACAAATCATATGTCCACCGAAAGCAAAGCCTACTTTGACCATCTATTGCAACAACTCCGGGAATCGGAGGAGAAAATAGCGAAAGGCGGAGGGGCCAAGGCCAAGGCGAGGCTCCAAGAAAAAGGCAAAATGTCCGCCAGAGAACGCATCGCTGTGCTGTTAGACCCCGGTAC
Source organism: Bacteroidota bacterium (assembly GCA_005799025.1). Lineage (GTDB taxonomy): Bacteria > Bacteroidota > Bacteroidia > UBA7662 > UBA7662 > SYHX01. Next base: position 4,888 of record SYHX01000025.1, read on the forward strand.
GGATCATCTTGAAATAGGAGCCTTGGCCGGTTTAGACATGTACGAGGAAGAAGGTGGATGCCCGTCAGGAGGGGTGGTGGTGGTTTTGGGCTATATACATGGGCGTTTGGTGGTGGCGGTGGCCAACGATGCCACTGTCAAAGCCGGTGCTTGGTTCCCTATTACCGGAAAGAAGAATTTGAGAGCCCAAGAAATAGCGATGGAAAATCGCTTGCCGATTATCTACCTCGTGGACAGCGCGGGGATTTACTTGCCTATGCAAAACGAGATCTTTGCAGACAAAGAGCATTTCGGGAGAATTTTTCGTAACAATGCGCGCATGTCTTCCATGGGAATAGTACAGATTGCAGCGATCATGGGATCTTGCGTAGCAGGCGGCGCCTATTTGCCTATCATGTCCGATGAAGCCTTGATTGTCGAAGGAAGCGGTAGTATTTTCCTTGCTGGCTCATACCTTGTCAAAGCAGCTATAGGGGAAGAAGTTGATAACGAAAGATTGGGAGGTGCAACGACCCATTGTCAGATAAGTGGGGTGACGGATCACAAAATGCCCAATGATGCGGCATGTTTAGATCGAATTCGTCAATTGGTGAGCCAGTTGGCAGCGCCGCAATGCGCAGGTTTTGATAGGGTTACGCCTATTGAGTCCTCAAGGCCTGCAAGTGATTTGTTCGATGTGTTCCCCGCAGGTAACGCGAAGCCCTATGATGTGTTGCCATTATTGGAATGCTTGGTGGATAAGGGTTCCATGGTTCCCTACAAAGAGCTCTATGGTCAAAGTATAAGTTGTGTCTATGCTCGAATCGATGGATGGGCCATAGGCATCGTAGCGAACCAGCGCAAAGTCGTCAAAAATGCCAAAGGCGAAATGCAATTTGGGGGGGTAATTTATTCGGATTCTGCCGACAAGGCGACACGCTTTATTGCCAATTGCAATCAGCGGCGCATCCCTTTGGTTTTTCTGCAAGATGTCACCGGGTTTATGGTGGGTTCTCGGTCCGAGCATGGGGGCATCATCAAGGATGGAGCCAAAATGGTGAATGCTGTAGCGAATTCCGTGGTCCCCAAATTCACCATCATTACCGGCCATAGTTACGGTGCGGGCAATTACGCCATGTGCGGCAAAGCCTTCGATCCTCGCTTAATCGTAGCATGGCCTTCCGCAGAAATTGCGGTTATGGGCGGTGAACAGGCATCCAAGGTTCTTCTACAGATTCAAACTTCTGCGGCCAAAGCCTCAGGAACAAGCTTGAATCCTGAAACCGAACAAGGCCTCTTGAAGGAGATTCAGGCCAAGTACAAAGCCCAAACCCATCCGCAATACGCGGCGGCACGTCTATGGGTAGATGGAATTATCGATCCAGTCAAGACCCGACAAGTGATTTCGATGGGAATAGAAGCGGCTAACCATGCCCCCATCACCAAGGTCTTTAATATGGGGGTCTTACAAGTTTAAGTCAAAAACTTGTGGACAAGGGTAAATAAATTGAGACTAACCCCAAGAATAGGTGAAGGAGTCTGACCTCAGGGCTAAGATCCGGCCCCTTCTGTTGAGATGGAATCCGAGAGGGACACCCTCGCAACACGGTTGGGGTTGCTGTAAGAACCTAGGGTGGTTCCCTTGAGCTTCTGATTTCTCAAGGTGGATTTGATTTTGTTCTTGGCGGCTTTGCGCTTGAGGGTACTTACGGCCATAGTTGGAGGTTTCAGCTTTGAAGGGGCGACAAAGATAATCGTTTTTGGGTAACCTAGGGAGGTTCCGAAAACCTAATATCCAAGGATTTTGAGGACTTGTTTGCTGCTTTGTTCCTCTTGGAAGAGGCGATAATCGACCTGATTATCCTTGGTTTTGCGAATCAATACATGTCGGGGGGTGGGGATAAGACAATGGTGGATTCCACCGGTTCCGCTCAATGTTTCTTGGTAAGCCCCAGTATGAAAGAAGGCAAGGTATTGGGCCTTTCGGGTTTTGGGCATCCACGTGGAGGCGTTGTTGGGCTCAGTTTTGTAATAATCCAGGCTATCGCAAGTTATTCCGCCTATATTGACCCTTTCGTATTCAGCATCCCAATTGTTTAGGGGCAACATGATGAAGTTCTGGTTCATGGCCCAAACATCGGGGAGCATGGTGATCATGCTGCCATCCACCATCAACCACTTTTCTCGGTCATTTTGTTGTTTGCGAGCAAGGACTTTAAAGATGATTCCAGACGCTTCAGCGACCGTATAGGATCCAAATTCAGTGACGATATCGGGTTCAGGAACACCGTTTTCATTGCAAATCGTTTTGATACGACCGATGATTTCCCCGATCATGTAGGTATAGTCGTAATTGAATTCCAAAGAGTTCTTGAAGGGTAACCCGCCACCAATGTCAAGCATGTGGAGATCAGGGCAGACTTTACGGAGCTTGGCGTAGGTGAGCACCAACTTCTCGAGTTCATTCCAGAAGTGAGGGGTATCGTTGAATCCAGAACTAACAAAGAAGTGTAACAATTTGAGCTTGAAACGATTGTCTTCTTTTATTTTGTGTTGGTAAAAATCTACGATTTCATCGGCACGAATTCCCAAACGGCTGGTATAGAATGGGAAATCAGGTTTTTCTTCGGCAGATAGGCGAATGCCCAATTGCATTTCCGATTCGACTTCGTTGTCATAGTAATTGAATTCTTCTTTGTTATCGAGGACCGGAATAATATTACGAAAACCATCGTGAAGCAAATCGACGATATTTTCTTTGTACAATTCCTTTTTGAATCCGTTGCAAACAATCATGATGTCTTTGCCTACCAAGCCTTTTCGTTCAAGGGCTTCGATGATGGGGATATCAAAGGCTGAAGAGGTTTCCAGCTTGATGTCGTTTGCCAGGGCCTCTTCGAGGATATGGCGAAAATGGGAGCTTTTGGTGCAGTAACAATAGGTGTAGGTGCCTTGGTATTGGTGTTCCGCCATGGCTTGGTGGAAGAGTTTTTTGGCGCCTTGAATTTTTTTGGAAATCAAGGGCAGATATGTGAAACGCAAAGGGGTTCCGAAGGTTTCGGCGAGCTCCATAAGGTTGATATCATGGAAGTACAGTTCGTCTTCCAATAATTTCCAACCTTCCTGGGGGAATCCCACGCTAAGGTCCAAGAATTCGGCGTAACTTTGCAATGTAGGCTATTTGTGGCTTTAGGGCCGGCAAATTTACAAGTTTCTACAAACTCTACACCCCTTTTTATCGGAATTCATCACCCAAGAGTGCCCAAAATATGTCTCGTCTGCATTTAATAGAGGTTCGTTCCGAATTAGGAGCGGGAACTCGTGGCGCAAGTTTGGGGGTTGATGCTGTCAAAATCGCCGCTCACGACTTCGCAAGCAAGTTTTTCTATAAAATACCGTCTAGCGTGGTGCCCGATCGCAACGATCTTTTGTACAGGTCTGAGGGTTCCCCGTTTGCGCGTTACCTCCCTGGGGTTGCGGAAGTCATACAGAATGTTCGGGATGTGGTCTCTGAAAGTCTGCTTCGAAATGAATATCCCATTGTGTTGGCTGGCGATCATAGCACCGCTGTCGGAACCATTGCCGGGATCCGAAAGGCTATGCCCGACCAAAAATTAGGGGTGATTTGGGTGGATGCCCATGCAGATCTTCACTCGCCTTGGACAACTCCTTCCGGGAACTTGCACGGTATGTCGTTGGCCATAGCTTTGGGTGAAGATCACCAAGACGCTTCGGTGCGTGAGCCGGATGCCACCACGGTGAAGCGTTGGCATGCACTTCAGGCTGTTGCGGGTACCCCTCCCATGTTGAATTATTCCAACTTGGTCTACATTGCTTTGAGGGATCTTGAGTCTCAAGAATCCAAACTTATTCGACAGCACAAAGTCAAGGTCTTTGGGGTTCCCGAATTGCGTCGCAAAGGCGTAGAACGAATTGCTCTGGATGCTTTGGACGCTTTAGCCTCCTGCGATGCTATATATGTTTCATTTGATGTGGATAGTTTGGATGCTCGCTTAAGCCAAGGAACAGGGACTCCGGTACCTGGAGGTATTAATGAGCGTGAAGCCGGGAAATTGCTTCAGAACCTTGTACGTAACCCTAAAGTCTGTTGTTTTGAAATGGTAGAAATCAACCCTACCCTGGACAAAGAAAATTTAATGGCAGAAATGGCCTTTGAAATTTTGGTGAAAGTGGCAAATGCCATTGACTTACAAATCCCTTCTAAAGATTCTTAGTCTATGATCGAGTGGAACGAGGTTTTGGTTCAAAGGCTGGATGCCCCTCTTCGTACATGGTTTGTCGAACAATCTCTGTGGTCAGATCGTATGGTGGAGCCTTCATGGCAAGAAACTCGCAAAGAATTTGAAGGGGAATTGACGCTGGTTTTGTTTGGTCCCGCCAAAGGCGCCGGTGTCAAGCCCGAACTATTGGCAGCGATGCTTGAGCCCTTTTGGCCTACGTTGACTCTTGAAAATGGTAGCCCCCTGATAAGATCGGTACGTCTTGTCGGTGGATTTTTGAATTTGGGTTTGAGCTATGAGTATTGGCGCCAACGTTGGTCCTTGGGTTATGATCTTACTCATGTATCCATTCATGGTAATCTAAACCATGAGGCCACGAGGGAACGATCTAAGATAGTTCTCGAATACAGTTCACCCAATACCAATAAGCCCTTGCATTTGGGCCATGTTCGCAATAATTTGTTAGGGGATTCCATGTACCGCATCTTGAGGTCTCTTGGTCATGAAGTTATGAGAGTTCAGGTCGTTAATGATCGCGGGATTCATATTTGCAAAAGCATGTTAGCTTGGCAAAAATTCGGGAATGGCGCGGAACCCAATACCTCAAACGTCAAAGGGGATCATTTTGTGGGGCATTTTTATGTACTCTATGAAAAGACATTCCAAGCTCAGGTGGAAGAGGCTGTTGCAGCGGGGTTGACCCGCGAAGAGGCGGAGGCCTCGGCACCCATTCTACAAGAGGCGAGAACGATGCTGCAACAATGGGAACATAGTGATGAGTCTGTGGTCAATCTTTGGAAGAAGATGAATGCATGGGTTTATGAAGGTTTTGATATAACTTATGAGCGTTTGGGGATTGGTTTTGACCGCAATTATTACGAATCTCAAACTTATTTATTGGGTAAAAATTTAGTCGAACAAGGACTTGTTCAAGGGGTATTTCGGAAGGACGAAAAGGGCGCTGTTTGGGTTGATCTGCAGGATAGAGGGCTGGATTCCAAAATATTGTTACGGAGTGACGGAACCTCGTTATATATCACGCAGGATTTGGGTACTGCCGATCAAAGGCAGAAAGATTGGCCCTTTGATCAGATGATTTATACCGTAGCTGATGAGCAGAATTATCATTTCAAAGTTTTGTTCGCCACCCTCGAAAAGCTTGGCTTTGCGTGGGCTAGCCGTTGTTACCATCTTTCATACGGCATGGTGGATTTACCCAGTGGTCGTATGAAATCCAGGGAAGGGAAAGTGGTGGATGCCGACGATCTCATGGACGAGGTTCAGGTCCTTGCTGAAGCTAAGATGGGTGAATCCGAAAAGTTACAATCTATGGGCATGGACGAACGCAAAGAATTGGCTTTGCAAATAGGCCTTGCGGCCTTGAAATTCTTCATCCTCAAGGTGGATCCCGGCAAAAGAATGACCTTCAATCCCGAAGATTCCATCGATATGCAGGGTCATACGGGCCCTTTCGTGCAATATGCTCACGCAAGAATTGCCTCCATGCTTGATCGGGTTGAAGGTCAGGAAAAGGTATTTCAGGTCAAGGATGAGTCAGAACCGTGGACCTTGGATCCAAACAGGTCTTGGCTCTCGGCTGAATTGGATTTAATCCGACAATTCTCACAATTTATCCCGGCGGTGAATTTGGCTGCCGAAAATCACAATCCTGCCCATGTAGCAGACTTTGCGTACAGTCTTGCCACAGCGTTTAATCGCTTTTACCATGATTGTCCTGTTCTGCAAGAAAGCAATGCGGAAACTCGATACTTTCGAATTGGATTATGCAAACAAACTCGCTTTTTGTTACGTGATTCTTTGGATTTATTGGGGATCAAAGCCCCAGAACGCATGTAACTTTACCAAAACTTATTTTCAATAGACCATCTAAATCAATACTATGAGTGATCTTGTTTTCTTACTTGTGATAGCAGGTGGATTGGCTTTAGCCTTTTTTACGTTGTTGTACTTTGTCCCTGTCAATTTATGGATTACCGCAGTTTTTTCAGGTGTCCGTATCGGAATCATGGATTTGGTCTTAATGAGAATTCGGAAAGTTCCACCGGCTGTGGTGGTGAATGCAATGATCACCTCAACCAAAGCCGGATTAAGTGTATCGGCCAATGAAATCGAAACCCATTATCTTGCTGGAGGTCACGTGAATAATGTAATAAGGGCGTTGATTTCGGCAGAGAAAGCCAATATTCCTTTGGACTTCAAAGCCGCGACAGCCATTGATTTGGCAGGTAGGGATGTGTTCGAAGCGGTGCAGATGTCGGTTAACCCCAAGGTTTTAGACACGCCTCCGGTGACTGCGGTGGCCAAAGACGGTATCCAATTGATTGCCAGAGCAAGGGTAACCGTCCGGGCCAGTATCAAACAGCTCGTCGGTGGAGCAGGTGAGGAAACTGTTTTGGCAAGAGTCGGTGAAGGGGTGGTTTCTTCGATAGGTTCTGCAGCGAATCACAAACAGGTTCTTGAAAACCCTGACCTAATTTCCAAAGCAGTGCTTAACAAAGGCCTTGATGCAGGGACCGCCTTCGAAATATTGTCCATCGATATCGCGGACGTGGATGTGGGAAAGAATATTGGTGCGGGTTTGCAGACTGATCAAGCCGAGGCTGACAAGAAAATCGCCCAGGCCAGGGCGGAGGAAAAGCGCGCAATGGCCGTGGCCTTGGAGCAAGAATTCAAAGCGCATACCCAGGAAGCTAGAGCCAAAGTGATTGAGGCAGAAGCCAAAATTCCACTAGCCATTGCCGATGCCTTCAGGCAAGGACAATTGGGTGTCATGGATTATTACCGTATGCAGAACATAAAGGCCGATACGGACATGCGCGAATCCATTGCAAAACCGGCGGGAACCTCGGATCAGAAACCGTAGAACGAATAAACGGATTTGCTTCCGTTAGTGTCGTAACCTTCGATCACAACTTGCCCTCGTGTAGAACTAAGAGCATCTATCACGTCGATAGGGGATTGCATGGCCTTTTTGTTGACATGGGTTATCACAAATCCTTCGCGCAAACCCATTCTGCTCAGAGTTCCGCCTTGAAGGGCCACGATACGTACTCCGTGGGATGTCTGCAGTCGATCCAATTCCATTTTGCTAAGCGGTTCCAATTCGCAACCTAAATCCGTTGAATGCACACGACGATTCTTTTGTATTTCGGTGTTACCATCAAGATTGGTCAAGCGCACTTTGCGTTTGATGATTTTGCTGTCTCTTTCGATAAGGATCTCGACGGTCTCTCCTGGTCGTCTGTAGCTAAGTTGCTCATCATAAGCTGACTTGTTATGAACGGCTTCGTTGTTGATGGCCGTAATTACGTCCCCCGAAAGAAGACCAGCCTCTTTGGCACCCCCGCTTGAATGGATGGAGGTGATGAAAACCCCATTCATATGTTGGATGCCAGTTTGTTTGCAGATTTTTTCATCTAAATCCACAACGTCAACTCCCAAGAAAGCCCGTTGAACTTTGCCGAATTCCTTGAGGTCTCCTATGATTTTGTGAACAATATTGGAAGGAATAGCAAATCCATAACCGTTGTAGGACCCGGTTTTGGAAAGTATGGCAGTGTTGATACCAATGAGTGCTCCGGATGTATTTACCAAAGCTCCCCCGGAATTGCCAGGATTGATGGCTGCGTCGGTTTGAATAAAGGCCTCAATGGGAAACATGTTGCTCATCAAATGCAGGTTCCTGCCCTTGGCACTCACAATACCTGCGGTTACTGTGGAGGTTAGGTTGAATGGGTTCCCTACGGCAAGAACCCATTCACCAACCTTTACTTGGGAGGAATTGGCAAAAGGCAACACGGGCAAGCCAGCAGCATCAATTTTGAGCAAAGCCAAATCAGACCCGGGATCGCTACCAACCAACTCTGCCGTCAGGGTTTTCTTGTTGTACAGGACTACTTCAATTTTGGTAGCCTTATCCACCACATGGTTGTTGGTCACAATATACCCGTTTTCTGAAACGATAACACCGGAGCCAGAGTTTAAGACGGTTTGAGGCCCCGAATTGAAAAAATCGCCAAAAAACCAATCGTTGAAAGAACGCATGGCCTGGGTAGACTGGGTTTTGATATAAACCACCGCCGGCGTGCTTCGTTCACTGGCCTCTACAAAATTAGGTATCGTGTTGCCCTCACTTACGCTCATGAGATGTGGGCCATTTTGGATCTCTCCCTGCCACCAAGGGGCAAATTGCTCAGAGCGTACCTGATCCACAGCCCAGTGTGCTCCTCCCCAGGCGGCCAGTACCACCATAATTAATAAAAAAAATGTTTGAATAAAAAATTTGGAGATGTTTGTGAACATAGGATTGTTTTATTGAGGCTTTATCTGCAAAATTATTTCAGGGTTCAGGTCTGAACAAATTGGTGCGTTAAGCCAGGGCTTTAAAGACTCAATTCATGGCTTGAACCATTACTTTGTAACGTCGGTTAAAGCTATGGCATTGCATTTATACTTCGGAATTTCCGCTCTTTGGGGTCACGAAGGGTACCAAACCGTTTGCAGGCAAGGTGGTCAATTGGGCGATCCTCTTGGGGATGCCTGGTTCTTGGTTGAAGAAGGCAGTATCCTGGCGATAGGGCAATTTATCGGTAGGACCAGCTATGGGTCAATAACCCAAGAGCTGTGCATTCAATCGGTTCGAGACGGAAGGCAACAAGAGGTTACCCAAATCATGCTGGGATGGCAAGACGGGCATTGCCCACGGACGGATTTGGAAGGAGCAGTGGTTATACCGGCCTTTGTGGATCCGCATACTCACCTGGTCTGGGCCGGTGACAGGTCCTCGGAGCTTGCCATGCGATTGGCAGGAGCCTCTTACAGCCAAATTGCAGAGCAAGGCGGAGGCATTTTGTCTTCTGTGCGGCAATTGAGGGCAAGTTCCGAAGAGGCTTTGATGAGTGAGAGCGTGGTTAGGCTTCAGCGTTTGATGGAATTTGGGGTGGGAACCCTGGAAATCAAAAGTGGCTACGGACTTGAGTTGGAGGCAGAAGCCAAAACATTACGCGTTGCTAGGTCCTTGGGTCAATGGGCTGGTATTCCGGTTCAGACTACTTTTATGGGGCTGCATGCTGTACCGCCAGAATTTCAAGGCAAATCCAAAGCGTATGCAAGGGTGGTGGTGGATGATTGGTTACCAAGATTAATGGACCAAGGTTTGGTGGACGCTGTGGATATTTTCTGTGAGGAGGGGTATTTTGATTTAGAGGATTTGGAAAACTTGGCCTTGTCGGCTCAACGTTTGGGGCTTCCTGTCAAGGCGCATCTTAACCAATTCAATTCCATTGGTGGAATCAAGGTTGCTACGCAGCTTGGTTTGATGAGTATGGACCATTTGGAGGTCTTATCCAAAGAGGATGAGCGCTGCCTGGGTCCCGATGGGCCAATTGCTGTTGGTTTACCCTTGTGTTCGTTGTATTTAGGTATTTCTTACGCTTCATTGGGCCGTATGGTACTAAAAGGGCAACGCGTGGCCTTAGGGTCAGATTTGAATCCTGGTTCAGCGCCGTCAGGCAATCCATGGCTGACTTGGAGCCTCGCCTCCTTGAATTGCGGATTGGATCCAAGGGCCGCTTTGGCCTCCATGACCATCATGGCCGCGGCTGCGATGGGCATGCAAGAATCAACAGGTTCCTTGAGCCCCGGATCGCGTGCGGCCTTTATGACCTTGCCGCTCGGTTTTCAACCGGTCAATGCTGTTGCCGGTATGGGTCTTAACCTAGCAACCAAGGTATTTGCGGGGAATTTGATCCCCCATGCTTAAGGATATTATGGCTCTTCTTTATAAAAATCAGTGAAGTCTTGTTCTTGATAAGATATGAAAGCGGGAACGGTGTAGGGGATTTGGTATAGGCTGTAGGGGTTGTACGCAAGTCGCTTGTTACAAGCGTATATGGATTGGTGAATTATTTGTATATAAAGCTGTAGGGTGGCATGATAGGGTATTGTTGTGGGTATTTTGAAAATATTGTTGGTGTACGCTAAACCCCGTACTCCTTCTTTATGATACCCCAAATAACCGTTGTCTTGGTGGACTCGCTTACAGCGGGCCGCCTCAAATTCAAGAACTACCTCAATCAGTCTTATCGAGTTTTGGATTTTGCTTCTGCGGAGGCTGCCTGGTCCAAAATGCTAAAGGCAGGCCCCGCCCTCCTTGTGCACGTTTTGAGAGGAAAGGGGCCTGATCGATGGAACTTAGTCAGGCAGGTTCGAAGCCATTCTCAACTTATGTACTTACCCGTATTGGGCATCGTGGAGACGTTGGATCCTGAAACCCGATTACGAAGCCTAGAGGCAGGCATGGACCAGCTTCTGGAAGCAGGATGTTCCCGGGATCTTTTTCTTAAGGCGGCGGATCGGCTAAAGGCGGGATTGGAAAACGCTTATTATTATTCCTATGGTAAGTTCCTTTTGGAGGACAAATTCGGTCAATTACCCTCAGAAGATGAACGATTTCTGGTCAAAATCCATGAATTTGTTCGGCGAAACCTCCCCAAAGCTGATTTGCAGGTGGGGGATTTGGCCGAGGCTATGGCTATGAGTGCTTCCCAATTGGATCGACGGCTCCAGCGCCTCAAGGGACTCACTCCCAAGCAGTACATATCTGAACATCGCCTCTGCGCAGCTTTTCATTTGTTGAGCACCAAGAAAGGCAACGTTTCGGAGGTCTCCGCTTGGACAGGTTTCAAAAGCCTCTCGTATTTCTCCACCCGTTTCAGCGAACGATTCAGTGCGAACCCATCGGTCGTGAGAGAAAATCGAGAAAACCCCTATTACAACGCACCATGGCAAGAAATGGCCAATCGCCTGGGCCTTGCGGGGCATATCCAAATCCCAACTCAATACTCCAAAAAAAAAGAAATTAATAATTCCTTAAAAGAAAAATAGAATTCGTTGGATTTTTCAATAGTTTCTTCTATTTTTGGACAAACCTAAAAATTTCAGTATGAGAAAAACCCTTCTTTTGGCCTTATTCCTGCTTGTAGGATTGGGGCAATGGGTCATGGCACAGGGCAACCGTTACCTCTCCGAGGTCTTTACGGATGCCCAAATCACCGTGACCAACAATGTGGTGTACGGTGCGAATCACTATTTCTTTCCACCCACCACAACTTATCCAGTAGCCAATTTGACAATGCGGGTATATCAACCATCCCAATCGGTCGATACCGCAAATCAGGCTCGGCCCGTTATGGTTTATATCCACACCGGGAATTTCCTACCCCCAGTGATTAATGGGGGAATTACTGGTGGCATTGACGACTCATCCGCGGTCAACCTGTGCAAGCAGTGGGCCAAGCGCGGCTATGTGGTCATTGCCCCTAAATACCGTTTAGGTTGGAATCCTCTGGCAGCAACCCAACTAGAGCGTACTGCTCAATTGTTGAACGCGGTTTACAGAGCCATCAATGATATCAAATCATCTGTTCGCTACATGCGCAAAACCGTGACCGTTGACGGTAATCCCTACAAAATTGACTCAAGTAAAATTGCGCTTTTTGGTGTAGGATCAGGTGGCTATGTGGCCATTGCTTATGCAACCATGAACCAATGGGGCGAAGTAAGTCTGCCTAAATTCCAATTGCCTAATGGTAACTCTGTAATCGATTCGAACATCGTTGGCAATCTTGATGGGTTTGGTGGTATGTTGAATCAGAACAATTGGCCTGGCTATTCTTCAGCAGTCAATATGGCAATCAATGTGGGTGGTGCAATGGCCGATACTTCCTGGTTAGATGGCGGAGAAGTTCCTATGGTTTCTTTCCAATCGGTAAGAGATCCATTTGCTCCGTATCGTCAAGGGATTGTAGTCGTTCCAACAACCAACGAAAACGTGGTTGAGGTTCAGGGTGCAGGTATTTTCCAGGCACTGGTTAACTCCTACGGTAATAATGCTCCGTTTGCGGATGCGAACAAGTTCAGAGACCCCGTCTCCAATGTTGCTCGCAACAATTATAATCAGACTATTCCCTATATCTATCCATCACCTAACGATCAAATTAACACAGGCTCTGGCGAAGGTTTATGGCCTATCATCCGACCAGTAAGGAATTTGCCGTTGGGGCCAGGGGGATCAATTACGACTTTCTTTAACGAAACCGACCCATATACTTGGTGGGATTCAACGACCCTCACTTTCGTTGTCGCAGGAACCAATGCCCAAACAGGTGGATCGTATAATGCTCAGGCATTGCATCAGCAAGGCCTGTTAGGTAATCCTGGCATGTCACGTGTCAAAGGGTTGACATTTATTGACACTATCCAACAATATATTCATCCTCGGATTGTTCACTCTCTTAATTTGGCTACCAATGTTATTTTCCGTGTCAATATGGCCGGTTTGACCGTAAACAGTGCAGGTATGCACGTTGCCGGTAATTTCCAAGGTTGGAGCCCTGGTTCAACGGCAATGACGCAGGATCCTAACAATGCCAATATTTGGTCCTACACCACCAAGCTAACCCCTGGGGACAACCTAGAGTTCAAGTTTGTAAATGGTAATTCATGGAGTCAAGACGAGGCCAGTCCTTCTGCATGTGCGGTTGGTGGAAACCGAGGTTACACCGTATCCGGAAGCGGAAGCGACACACTTCCACTATATTTCTTTGGTTCTTGCCAAAGCGGTTTGGTGCCTTTGCAGTCGGTTACTTTCCAAGTGGATATGACGGGTATAACGGTAAGTTCTAATGGTGTGCGCATCGCAGGTTCTTTCCAAGGTTGGAATCCTGCCGGTACACCGATGACACCTGCGGCTCACAATGGTAATATATATACCTACACCACAAACCTTCCGCTTGGGGACGTTGTGGAGTGGAAATACATTAATGGCAACAGCTGGGGTTCAGAAGAATTTGTACCCGGTGCTTGTGCAATCAATGGTCAAGGAGGCGGTAACCGTTCCCATACGGTGGTGGCTGGAAATAACCTGCTCTCTGCGGTGATGTTCGGATCATGCTCTGTATTCACTCCGGTTCCTGTCAATGTAACCTTTATGTTGAGCATGCAAGGTCAAACAGTGGGCGCCAATGGTGTGCATGTCGCAGGTTCTTTCCAAGGTTGGAATCCATCGGTAACGGCATTGACTCAGGATCCTCAAAATCCAAGCGTTTGGTCATATACCCATAGTGGTTTGATGTCCGGTGATACCATTTATTATAAGTTCATCAACGGTAATGCCTGGGGCGATGACGAATTGGTTAGCGGGTCATGTGTTTTCCCAGGTAGTAATAATCGTTACTTGATTGTTCCTTTGGTCAATACGACTTTGGGTTTAGTTGGCTTCGGCTCTTGCTCAGCATCGAATCCTATTATCACATTCCGTGTCAACATGACGGGGTTAACCATCGATTCTGCCGGTGTTGGTATTGCCGGAACTTTGAATGGTTGGAATCCCGCTTCAACACGTATGACACAGGATCCTAATGATCCTAACATTTGGACCTATTCCGCGCCATTGGCTACAGGCTCAACCGTTCTTTACAAATTCATAAATGGTGCAGCATGGGGTAGGGACGAGTTACTTACCGATTCTACTTGCGGCCAACCCAACGGGTTTGGATCTTATAATCGTCGATATGTTGTACCAGCTTTACCGACCACCTTGCCTGCAGTTGCCTTCGGTTCATGCAATCCTCCAGCTCCAGTTTTGGCTACGGTTAGCGGTCGCTTTACCTATAACAATACTGCAATGACACCCATGACCAATTCTGTGGTGTCTTTAATGAATGGATCTACAGTGGTGGCTAGCGATAGCACAGATGCCCTTGGTGATTATTCTATAGCAGGGGTTCCTGCAGGTGCCTATACGGTAGCAGGTGCAACAAGTAAGGCTTGGGGTGGAGTAACTGCCTCGGATGCCCTTCTTACTACACGTCACGTAGTGGGTACGGTAGTTCAAACTGGTCTCCGCCTCAAGGCTTGCGATGTCAATAATTCCAATTCGGTAACGTCTGGGGATGCGCTGTTGATCAACCGTCGTTTTGCCGGTTCCTTGACTTCTTTCAATGTTGGTAATTATGCTTACAGCAATCCTTCCATTACCGTTGGTTCTGTCAACATGAGCCAAAACCTTCAAGCCAATTGTTTCGGTGATATCAATGGATCCTACACGCCTAATGTGAACACCCGCAATAGCACAGTTACTCTTGTGGATGCTGGTCTCGTGAATGGTGATATCTTAACGATATCATCCGACAGGAACTTGGAACTTGGTTCTGTTTCTCTGGTATTGAATATTCCTGTTGGGGTATCAGTACGTGAAATTCGTTCCAAACTCAATGGCGGTCAATTGGACTATCAGATTTCTGGAAAACAAATTCGTCTTGGATGGTTCAATACGGAAGGTATGAATGTGGTAGCCGGTCAGGATCTGTTAGACTTGGTACTCAGCACCAACCGGAATGTGAATTCTTCCGATTGGAATCTTGGTTCCGAAACCGAATTGACCGATGTTTGGGCTGAAACCTACAGCGGTACGGCATTGCGTATTCCGTCGTTGAAAGCCAATACAAATACCTTGAGCATTTACCCGAATCCTGTGGTGAATCATTTGGGGATTCGCCTGTCATTGCAGTCTTCTGCCAAGGTTCATGTAGAAGTTCTCGATGCCACCGGACGCGTTGTATTCTTCACTGCGTTTGATGCATCAGTTGGTGAATTTGCTCAGCAAATTTCAATGGAAGGATTGGCCAGAGGTCAATACATGCTTCGTGTGATCGAACAAGGTGATCCAGGACAGGTTTTGCATAATGCCCGTTTTGTTCGCTAATTAGCCTTGATTTCGGGTGTTGAAAAGAATCCGAAATCCCAAAAAAGATTAAATTCGACCCCGGCTCCTCATGGAGTCGGGGTTTTTTGTTGATTACTAATGGTGATTTATCCACATTTTCAGCAAAAAAACGCTATTTGGATGTTTTTTTTGTGATTTATCTGCCTTGATGGAGGTCATTATGAACTTTTTATTAATTACGTTGTTAAATTCATATAAACTTTTAAACCAATTCTATGGTACCAAACAACACTCTTTTGATGGCATCTCTCCAGCCGGGGGATGTCACCGGGTTCACCTTCTTTGTTGGACTCATGGCCATGTTTGCCGCTTCGGTTTTCTTCTTTTTCGAAAGAAGTCAAGTTGATGGCAAATGGAAAACATCACTTCTGGTTTCAGGATTGATTACTATGATTGCCGCTGCCCATTATTACTACATGCGTGATTATTACCTCAATGCCTTGGAACACAATGCTTCCGGGGGATTAACCTTAGGTATGGAGGGATTTATTAAACCATCACCCACCCAGTTCCGTTATATTGACTGGACACTAACGGTACCGTTGATGTGTGTTGAATTTTATTTGCTTCTCAAGCCTTTTGGTGCGAAGCAGGGTTTGCTGTGGAAAATGATTGGTTATTCAGTATTGATGCTCGTTGCTGGATATATTGGCGAAGCCGTTCAGCCTAAATCCACCATACTGTGGGGTGTAATTTCAACTTTGGGTTGGGCTGGTATTGTTTACGAAGCCACTGCAGGTTCGGTCGCTTCTATGGCTCGTGAGTCGGGAGATGCTAACCTCCAAAATGCAATTCGTCTCCTGCGTAATTTTGTATTAGTTGGATGGTCAATTTATCCAATTGGATATATGTTGATGGATGGTAATTTGTTGGCAGCATATAACGGCACTTTTAAAATTGATTTGTTGTACAACATTGGTGATGCAGTTAACAAAATTGGATTTGGTTTAGTCGTTTATCAAATGGCGATTACGGCATCCAAAAAATAAATTTGATTTACGTTAATCATGAACAAGGTAGCCCCTCCGAAAGGAGGGGCTATTTTGTTATGGATTGTAATTGCCATTCACGTCACCAGTTGCCAAAACCTTGATAATAATACTGTTAAGGCCAACGTTATTGAGTGATACCGGAGCAGAATTGTAAACCCAATCACCTGCCACAAAAGAATTGATGGCGCCGGAGTAGTGTAGGGCGATGCTGAGCGCGTCATTAGAATTGATAGCACCGTTCGCATTGACATCTGCTGCAAGTAATGCCAAACCATGCAGCGAGCGTACCTGTGCGAAGTGTAAGGCTACAGCCAAGGCATCCGAAGCGTTGAGGCCTCCGGGGCTTTGTTGTATGATCGGAATGAATGAGTATTCTCCAGGCAATAGACCATAAAATCCAAATCGCCCGTGATTGCTTAACGCAGTATCATTTTGCCAACGGTTATTTTGACGTAGAATAATTTTGCCGTTTGACATTGGGTCTAGGGTTGAATTATCATAACATATTTGGCCTCGTATATGTAAAGGCCCTTGCAGGTCCAGGCTGTCTTGGTAAATACGAATATAGTCGATTTGTAAACTGTCTGCTTGAAATTGGGATGTAGACCCACTGAGCATTGCAACATTCAAAAGCAAATATTGTGGCGCATCAAAGGGCCAATTGTTTGTAGTTCGGGGATTGGGTAGGTAGGTGTAGAGGGTTTGTCCATTAATGGCAAACGTGAGCCTGTTTGGTTGCCAATCCAAACTGTAAATTTGAAATTGTTGTCCTGCACCTGGAACTCTTCGCATTGCGGTATTATTGGTGGCTCCAAAGCTGGACGGGGTATGAATACTGCTATGAATAATTTCAGGATTGCTGCCCCAATGCTCCATGATATCGATTTCGCCGCATGCAGGCCACCCGCTGCTTGCATATCCTTGCTGCTCCCAATATGCGCCAAGCTCTTGGACGTTTCTTCCAAGCATCCATATTGCAGGCCAAGTTCCTGAGGATATCGGAATACGGGCTCTGCATTCGATTCGGCCGTACCGAAAACTAAATTTTGAGTTGAGTCTTGCAGAGGTAAAAGTTTTGGTGACCCCCTGCTGTGTATGATTTTGTCTTCGAGCGACAATGTTGAGGGCACCGTTGGTTGTATAGGCATTACTAAGCAAATTCGTGTAATGCTGAATTTCGTTGTTGTACCAACCCGTTCCGTTCGGAAGTATCGTTTGTGCAAACCATTTATTAGTGTCAATACCTCCGTTCGTTTCGAATTCATCGCTCCATACGAGGGTGTTTGATACGTTGGTATAGCCTAGGGTGTCGTAAACAAAATCGTCTAGGTAGGCTAAGACATGATCATTGTTATTCTCTCCATTGATTTGTAAAACGACACGGTTGAAGTCATTTCGATTCAGAGGTGACCAGGAACTTGGATTGAGATTGATCCATGGATCCCTACGAAAGTCAAATTGGACTTCTTGCCATTGGTTTAGGCCCAGAGACTTGATAATTTCGCATTGGGTACTCCATGGAGTGGTTGATCCGTTGTTTTGGAGCTTAAGAGAAACCCTGGGTGCTTGGTTACCCGTGGTTCCATTGGATGGGATATAAATTTTTAGTCTGAATCTAGAGTGCTGATTTAAGGGAAAATTTCCTGGAATATCAAAGCGCACGTTGGCGTATTGACCTCCCTGATCATGGTATCGAAGTACATTGGCAGAAGGATTTATGGCGTTTGGGTATGGGTTGGGGAAAGGTCTTTGCAGAGTGCATTGGTCAGCATACCAAGTGGTATTGGTTCCATTTCCCTCGAATGAATCCCCCACCGTGGGTAGTGTTTGCCCACTAATACCTTGGATATAAGCGATGAATTGGTATGCAAAAAGAATTGTAAATCTTTTTAAGGCTCTTTTTGTCACCTTAGTTGTTAAGGTCTTCAAGGGGTACGCACGGGTCTAACCTTGATGGGCATGAGTTTGCGTGTTGGATGCTTCTCCCCGCTTAAGAAATACATGACCGAGGCATTGGATGAGTCAATCTCTTGATTGCTCCAATAGCCTAGACCATAAAAATTCCCTCGCCCTTGAAGATGTAATTGTGTATACATAGCGTCCAATTCATCATTGGAGGGCAGACGCCAGCCGTTTCCTATGTGACTGCATAGATTTTGTGCTTCCTTCCAGTCTAATCTGGTAGGGAAATCTTTGTCAGCAACAAAGATGTTCTGTCCCTTAACTTGAAAGATTAATCCTACTTTTGATAGGGTATCGTTTTGTGACGAATCATTCTTGTGTTGATAGGGCCGAGGTAGATCTGCGGTACGACATGAAGCAAATCCGTAATGAGCGGGGCTTATCAATAAAAAGAATGCAACAATAATCCAAACATTTTCGCGATTTAACCGAGTTAGGTAATGTTTGTGGACTTGCATTGCTTGTTGGGGTGTTCTTGGTGTTTGTATGCTCGAGGTAATGTTTCCCGAGGATTTTGTCGCGGTCCCGTAGGGATTCGAACCCCAAACCTTCTGATCCG
>SYHX01000026.1 GCA_005799025.1 Bacteroidota bacterium
GGAGGTAAATCCCAATTTAGAGGACTTTACACAAGAGGAAATCTATTCCAATGTCTTCAAAATAACCCACCCGCCGAGGTTGTTTTTACCCACTGCCTTTGTGCCGGGTTCCGGAATCAACGGTCTCTTTAAGCCTATAGGTTTTTTCTTGGACCCCAACAAAGAATTTAAACTCGAATTGTACAACCGTTGGGGACAATTGCAATTTGAAACGAACGATGTTTTCGGATCATGGGATGGTACCGATATGAACGGCGATCCAGTACCACAAGACACGTATGTTTATCGAGTAATTTTTACAGGAAGGGACGAGAAGGTTTACAATCTTAAT
Organism: Bacteroidota bacterium; assembly: GCA_005799025.1. Classification (GTDB taxonomy): domain Bacteria; phylum Bacteroidota; class Bacteroidia; order UBA7662; family UBA7662; genus SYHX01. The sequence goes on from SYHX01000026.1 coordinate 332, forward strand.
TCCTCCGTCGTCTTAATCCGCAACAAATAATTTCTAGCAAGAAAATTCTATAATTTAGGTAATGAGGCATTTAGTAAACTATAGAGCACGCTTTACGCTCTCTTTCGTCTGGTTCATGGTGGCTACATCATGGGCCAATGCCCAAGCATTTCGCGGGGGGGATCTTACTTACCGTTGCCTTGGTGGTAGTGGTCAGTTTGAATTTACAGCCGGTGTTTATGTGACTTGCCCTGATACGGTTACCATTGGTGGTGCCCTCAGGGTAAGGCCTTTTCGAGATTCATTGGTCCTCTATCAAACCTATAGGACACCGTGGTCCGATACTATAATTTTCAAGGGCTGGTTGCGTTTTCAGCCCGTTGAATGTTACAGCATTGCAGATTCTTCTTTTCCAAGGATAACACCCATTCCAGCTGGCAACTGCAATAGCGCAGGTTCCGTTATCAAAAATGTATGGCGTTTGATTTTTAGAGGGGTCATTGATTTAGACCCTGTTACGGTACCAGCTAGTGGTTATACTTTTTTTGTGCCTCATATCTCCGAGGCTAGGTCTGTGGTGGGTGGGGTTCAAGGGGGACTTCTGTCAAGGGGTTTATTTGCCATAGATCCAGCGGACAATTTAAATGCCGGAGTCGTGGGGCCTCTGGCTCGATTGGCCGTAAAGATGTTTGGGTTTGCAGGCTTGCGCCCGCAATTTATTTGTGATTCTACTCCGTTTTTTTATAACGATCCCAACGCAATGTTCATAGCCAATGCCAATTCATTTGTTTTGGATTCTGTGACGGTAGCAAATTTTGCAGTAGAAGGGAACTTCTATGATTCTGTAAGTTATCATTTGGGCGGGCCGATTTACGACACTGCCTCACCAAGATCAACGGCCTACGATGCAAGCGCTGCATTCAACTCATCTGTCAATCCCTCCGGTCTTTTCAATCTCAATCCTTTGACAGGTGAGTTTAGTTTCAGGCCTCTGATACGTTTCGGGGGACAGACCGCTTCCCGATACCATTGGGGAATTACGGTGCGTAGCTGGCGATGTAATTCGTTATTGTCCGAGGTTTACCGGGAATTTGTTACCGATATAATCCAAAGACCTGTAATTGGCCGAATACCTCCTTTCTTGGAAAATCAAAAGCCCCCATATTTTTCGAGTAATACCCGGTTTTTGCGCGAATATTATGTTGAGGATACGGTAAATCAGAATTTTTTGATAGGTGATGATGTGCCTTTTGGTTTACCTCCTGGTACAGATAATTATTTGTCGATAGGGATCAAAAGTCCTTTCGTAACCTTGGCGACTGCTTCGGGCACTGGAATACCCAGGCCAGCTGTTTCCTCCACTACGGTGACCATCCCCATGCCTCCTAGTAGAACTGACCTACCATCCGACCAGATTGCGCCGAACGGTATGAGTATTGGAATCGGTTATAGTGCAATCAATTCAACTTCTTTACGCCTGGGCTGGGTATCACGGTGTGATACGGTGTTTCGGAATGCCTGCTACAATCATAGTAGGCTTATTCCTTTCATGGTTACCGCTGCTGACGTTACTCCACCGCTTTTTGGCAAACAACCCAGGATTTTTAATATTCGAATGCGCAATCTTCCTCCACTTCCTGAACCTGAGTTCGTAGCTGTTTCTGTTGGAGAGGATAATAACCAGGTACAATTATTTTTCAAAACCAAAATTGATACAGTTAGTATTGATCCTTTGGATAGTCTTAATAATATTTTGGATGGGCGTGGTTTAAATGCTGCTCAACTCAAAGCGAAATCAGTCAATCGAAGGTTGTATTCATTTAACTCCTATCAGATTTATCGTAGTGAATTCCCCACAGGTCCTTGGATTTTAGTTCCAAATGGATCAATTACAGATCCTTTCGCAATTACTTTCATTGATACGGATCCTGCCTTGCGATTAAGGGATAGGAATTACTACTATAAGGTCTTAACCTTGAGTGGCTGTGATATCAATCTTCGTTTTAGCGAAAGTATAGTAATCAAAACATTGGGTGGAAACTATACCAACGACAAATCTAATCTTAGAGGAGTACTTGTTTGGGACACCATGGGAATTGCCAATCAACAATACCTTTTGGACAGTACTCAAATACAAGAACGTTGGCCATCTGCATTGGCTTGGGATTCTCTCAAGGTTGTAAGTGGAATCCCTAGAATTGATTCTACATTGCCCTTTTTATTCTGTAACGATAGCCTGAATTATCGTGTAGGGGTCTATGATAACGGAACAGGTTTTCCCGGAACAATTTATTGGAGTCGCTGGATCGGGGCTCGTTTTATCCTGCCAGACCCTTTGAGGATAAAGTATGTTTCGGTGGATACCAGTGGAATAGGGGACACCTTGCAAGTGGCATGGTATCCGGAGGTGGATACGCTGCGGGATTTCGTGGAAATGAGATTTTTTCCGGTAGTTCCAGGATCGTTGCCTTTGGCTACCCTGACCAATCGAAATGCCTCAACTTTAGAATTAGACTCCAATTACCAAGGCTTTGTGGGGCTTAGCGCATCAGACCCTAATTTTCAAGCCATAATTTTGAATGCTCTTGATACCTGTTTGAACCCAGGTCAAAGGTCAGGAGAACATCGGTTGGTGAATGTTGAGGCGGTCGCTGATCCTTGCCTTAACAAAATCAATTTATCATGGCGTGAATATGAGGGCTGGAATGATTTACTTTTTTACGTGGTTTACCGTAGGGAGGACCCGGATAGCTCTTGGCAACTCTTGGATACGGTAACAGGGAGTTCCTACGATGACATTGATAATTCCCTTGAATTAGGCAAAACCTACCGTTACTTTTTGGTTGCTCACAACCAAAGGGGCTATGAATCTTTTTCGAACATGGATACTGCGTTGTACGATGTTCCCAAACCAACCTTTTCTTATATAGAGTCGGCGTCCGTGGATACAGTGACTTTTGACAAAGTCAACATCCGATTCAATATTCCGCAAGATGCCTCGATTGGTCGTTTGGAACTTTTTCGTCAAGACGGGGCTAGTGGCACCTTCCGTTTTATCGATACCTTGACAACACAGACCGCTGCTTCAGGACCTGCCGGCGCGTATTGGCTTTACACCTATACCGACCAAACTGCTAGACGGCCTCAAGATGTCATTTATACCTACAAGGTATATGTATATGATGTATGTTATTTAATATCGGACACCTCCAATGAATTTTCCTGCCTACAGATCCGTGCGGGTTTACCAGACAACTATACCAACGTTTTGTTGTGGGATCGATTGGTGCATTACCTTAGCTACGACAGCCTTCCAAGAGAGCGTAATCGCGGTGGAATCGTTGACAGCTTTACGGTGTACAGGGATGTGGTTTACTCTGGCGGATTAGCGAATTACACAGCCCTCCCGCTCCGAAAAACAGGCGTTTTGCCCATTTGGAAGCCTTTGTACGAGTACGGTGACCGGGTAGACAATTTGCCAACGGATGAAGGATTATTTGATTATTATGTGGTAGCCGTGGAGAGAGATAATCCATGGGAATTTGAGGGTCGCAGCGCTTCCAACAAAGTGCGTCTTCGTCAAGAACCAAGGATCTATGCGCCAACAGGAATTTTGGGTGGTTCATCAGGTTCTAACGGCGAATTTCGCCCGGCCTTTAATTATAACATTATTGGAGATAGTAGTTATTTTCTAAAAATTATCAATCGTTGGGGAAAAGTTATTTTAGAAACCAAGGACAAGAACTTGGGTTGGAAGGGATACGTGGGAGATGTGCAGGATGAGTCCAGGGAAAGAGCCCCTCAAGACACCTACATTTACCAAGTTCAGTTCAGAGGTGCTGATAACAATCTTTACAAACTGAAAGGTAATTTAACCTTAATCTGGAAGGATTGACGCAATTTCATTCAATTCATCGTACCAAGTCTGCCCGTAACGCCGAATTAAGGCGTCTTTGACGAACTGATATACTCGAATCCGTCCTCTGCCTTGGGGCTGGCATGCCGAAGCGCATATGTTCCAACGGTGGTATTGGAGGGACTCACCCGCTTTCAATTTATGAACTCGTATTGGATAGAGGTGGCAGGATATGGGTTTCCGAAAATCAGACTGTCCTTGTTTCCAGGATTCTTCAATGCCGCATTTCCAAACCCCTGAGCTGTCCTTGCAGGCAAAAACACATGCCCGGCCCCCTAGAGTTTGGGTAACTGGCTCACCCTCAGGGTCCCTTTCAAAAAAGCCCTGTTTTCGGATTTGACTGACCGCATCTGGGGGTAGGAAGGGCAGAATTTTATCAAGGTTCTTTTGGAGAATACTCAGTTCCTCCTCTTCGAGGGGAGCGCCTAGATCGCCTTCTTCGCAACATGCTCCTTTGCATTGGCTCAGGGAGCAGGCAAAATGTTCATCCAACAGGTCTTTGGAAACGAGGACACCTTGATGTTCAAAAATCATAGTCTTGCAGTTGAAGCAAAGTTTAGGAAGAATTCTCGGTTCAAAACGATTCGTTGACTTCGAAATATACACCGGCCTGCCCATCGACTGTGCGGGCGTAATCTATCCTCAACAAAGTTCCAGCTGAAGGGTTGGGTATGATACGCAATCCACAGCCCCAAGATTGCCTGGGCATACGCTCGATAATGGATTTCCAATCATCTCCGCTTTGGCCTGCACCCCAATACAAGTTCCATCCCAAGCGCGTACTCCATATACCTCTGAGCTCATTTTCGATAGCCCAAACATGGAGACCCCTTGCATATCCTCTGAAATATCCCCGTAACAAATTATCGCCTCCTAAGGCAGGCATTTCTCTGAAAGCGACTCCTTGGCCAGCGCTGTGCAAAAAAATACGTTGGGCCCAAACGACATCGTCCAAGGGGCCCTTGGACTTAGCCCGGTAGCGTAGGGGTTGATATCGCCGTAGGTCAAGGTTCCATTGGGTGTATGCAGGGTTAAGGTTGGACAAACGGGGGTGTATTCGGTAGGCGAACTCGTAACAATGTCCTTGTCTGGGGTTGATTAATTGTAGGCGGGTGTCGTGAACCCAACGAGCGCCCATTCCGATGGTGGCATGGCCCTCAAAGCCGGGGGGGCGTGGCCATTGTTGCAACAGGGCATTCTCCTCCCAAATCACGTCGTACATGCTGTTAAATCGTAAAACAGGGCCTATGAAATTCGGCGATTTACCTAAACGCGTAAGGAGAGTTGTCTGAATGTTAACAGTTTCAAAACGGTACGACATGAAATTCTCAGGGCTAACGAAGGCTCCTAGGCCGTAATAACGGTCAAAGAAATTACGCCACCCCAAATTCCATTGAATAATGTGACGGTCATTGCCAATCGATAGCAACCCCGATTGGGTTAATATCCATTGTTTACGTTGGGTATAAGCTCCTGCCACACTGATCTGGGATTTCCTTGCAAAAGGATCTTGGTTGAGTTGTGTTGCGTAGAAAACACCGCCACCAACCATGATTCCTGTTTCGGGTGAGCGTCCAAGGACAGGGGATGGAAGAACCTTGGAATTCGAAAGATTGATCAGCTCTTTGTAAAATCCTTTATAACTTTTCCGAGTTGAATCGGATAGGAATAGACCAGAATCTCGATGAGTGACCGATTTTGGATTTTCAGGGTATTGCGCTGCAAATCCAAAAGTGAGAACCGAAGTTCCCAGACAAGTTAAACAGAGAAGGAAGACGGTAATGCCCATTCTAGTCCATGATTTGGGGGGGCTCCCATCGGTAGGCGATTTGGAATTTCCCTGCAAGTGGTAAGCTATTTTGCCGCAGGACGATGAAATGGCAGGTGCCCAAAGGGAATGCAAGTCCTCCGGTGAGTTTGTGAGCCCAATCACTAAGTCCGTTGTTATGGCCAATAATCATTAGGGGCTTTTGGTCGCCGAGGGCGTGGAGTTCACTTTCGAATCTTGGGGATTCTGCGAGGTACAACCAATCCGGATAAAGGGTTAAATCTTCGGTGGAATCGGTAGTCTTTCTTTGGGCCCAGGGTAACCCATAGATGTGGGTTTGTAGGGTGCGCAAAGCGGGGCTGCACCATATTCTTGGGCGGATACCCTCGGTAAATTTTAGGACATCGGGGACGGCTTCAGCCAATGCCATGCATTGCTTAATCCCTTTGGGCCGCAGGGGTCTCTCGAAATCGGGTTTAGTGCCCTCAAATTGAAGAGCTTTGGCATGTCGGAGCAAGATGATCACCATACGTGGGGTGAAAGGTAGAATGCAAAACCTAACTTTGGGAATGCGCTTTGTGGATATACCGGGTCAACAAGGAGTCAAAAACTTGATTCAGTCGGGCTTTGCTTCAGGCAAAATCGCCCATGCCTTATTGCTTTCGGGCCCAGAAGGTTGTGGGAAATTACCCCTGGCCTTGGCCTATGCCTCGTTGTTGCTTTGCCATCAACCATTCGATAACGATGCTTGCGGTAGCTGCCCCGCTTGCCTGAAGGTAGGCAAATTGGTTCATCCTGATTTACACTTTGTTTTTCCGGTGATCAACCAAGGAGGGGACTCGGACAAAAACACAAGCGATCATTGGATACAGGATTTCCGAAGAGCCTTTTTGGAACAACCTCATATGGAGCTCGAAGATTGGAGATCGGCTATGAATGCAGATCATCGGCAGGCCAATATTTCCAGGGCAGAATGTTACAATATTTTATCTAAGCTCGGTCTTTCGGCTTTTGAGGGTCGATACAAAGTGGTTATTCTTTGGTTGGCAGAATTCTTGGGAGATGCCGGGAATTTATTGCTTAAAATTCTAGAAGAGCCTCCCGATCAGACCGTATTTATTTTGGTCAGTGCTGAGCCTGAACAAATTCTTACCACTATCCGTTCCCGTGTTCGGTCTATTCGAATCGGGCCTATGGACTCAGAGGCAATCCGTCTTGCTTTGATGGAGATGGATGTTCAGGAACAAAGAGCAGCCATGGCCGCCTTGGCATGTGAAGGGAATTTCCATAAGGCCATGGGCATGATGAACGAGGAGCCCTTTGAGAACAGTGTTCGATGGACCGGCTTCGTGCGCCTCGCTTATTCAGGCCAACAATCGGAGGCCATCAAGTGGATTAACCAGAACAGCGAGTTGGGTAGAGAAGCGTTAAAGTCGCTATTGGATTATGGATTACAGATATTGCGAGAATGTTATTTGTATCGTGAGATTCAACGTGATCCGCGAAGTTTACGAGAGGATGAGAAGGAATTTGTTCACAAATTTTCGCCCTTTGTGAGTGCGATTTCACTTTCCTCGATGCAATCTGCCTTGGAAAAAGCGGCTTATCGCATAGAACGGAACGGGCATGTACGTTTGGTCTTGCATAACCTCTATTTTGACCTTCAGGAGGCCTTGGCTTCCGAAAAAAGGCGCATGGCCAAAGCCTCCGCACCAGTTGCACAACGGGTATCCAAGGTTACAACGCTTCAATTTCCTATGCGTTAGGATTTCTCCGTATCTTCGACCAAAGACTAAGAATATCAAAATGGGATGTGGTTCTAGTGGTGGCGGGTCTTGTACCCCTCAAGGGTGTGGTAGCCAAGGGCATTGTGCAAGTGGTGGGTGCAACCGTTTCAATGCCTATGATTGGCTTTCGGATTTGCCAGCTGAGGCAGGCCCTGCAGCAGGCCCTGAATGGGTTGAAGTGAGGTTCAAGGCTAATCGCAAGGAATTTTTTGTGAATGCATCCAAGGCCCCTTTGTACCCCAACGAATGGGTTGTGGTGGAAGCCAAAAACGGTTATGACATGGGCCAAGTCTCCCTCAAAGGTGAATTGGTGCGCCTCCAAATGCGAAAGCGCAATGCATTTGCTGATACTCAGGAAGTCCGTAAGATTTTTCGTAAGGCCAACGAGGCCGAAAGAGAGCGCCTTCATGGACTGCGAACCCGCGAGATGGATGTTATCACGCGTGCTCGCAATGTCGTTGATCACATGCGATTGAATATGAAGGTCACCGATGCAGAATATCAAGCCGATGCATCCAAAGTTTTACTCTATTATACCGCCGAACAGCGTGTTGATTTCAGGGAATTGGTCCGGAAACTTGCGGAGACTCTGCAGGCAAGAGTGGAAATGCGGCAAATCAATCCACGTCAAGAGGCGGCCAGGTTGGGAGGATTGGGCGTATGCGGACGCGAATTATGTTGCAGCACATGGCTTACTGACTTTAAGCCGGTATCCTCCAATGCCGCACGTTACCAACAACTTTCCATCAATCAAGCCAAGCTATCAGGTCAATGTGGTCGACTCAAATGTTGTCTAAATTATGAGCTGGATACCTATATGGATGCACTGAAGGATATTCCCCGCGGTGTTCGTTTTCTGACAACCAAATCAGGAACTTACGATTGTATCAAAACCGACATATTCAAGAAGACCATGTGGTTTCAACTCCGTAAAGGCGATGCTGTCGGTGGTGATCAAATTGTATTGGCCCTCTCTGCAGCTCAGGTTACCGAATTGCAAGAAAAATCCAAATCGGGTATTCCTATTGAATCCCTTTCTGGATTTTCGGTAACCGAACAGAAATCAGATCTTCCTGCCGAACCGGATTATGAGGTGACCCAGGGTGGGGGCTTGAACCGCTTCGATCGGTCGGGGAAATCCTCTAACAGCAAAAAGCGCAAGAAGCCTTTCAACAAAGGGAGCAAACCCGTCAGCCCTTCCGGCCCCCAGTCGACTGGTCCCCAGGCATCTGGTCCCAATCCTTCATGAGGACTACCATGCTCCGTGCAGGTTGGTTCTTCATCATGGTATTATGGTTTGGCGTTGCTTGTCAACCGGAAGCCGATTTGGAGGTAATGTTGCCTCTTCCAAACAAGGTATGGCCATATTCGAGGGCCATCGTCATACCCTATTATAACACCGATACCTTAAAGCCACGTCAAATTCTCTTGCGTTTAAGGCATTCAGGAGATTATCCATATAGGAATTTGCATACGCTTTGCTACCTGATCGGGCCAACCGGTGATTCCATGATTGTTCAGACAAGAACCATGCTCTCCAATCCAGAGGGGCGTTGGTTGGGTCAAAGCGCAATGGGGGACTTGTACACGCTAAGCGATACCATGATGCGTGATTTTCGATTCCGCAGTCAAGGAATGTACAGGTTCAAAATCTATCAGCATATGCGCGTCAACCCCGTTCCTTCCGTGGAGGAAGTAGGGCTTTCTATTCATTAAAGGGGCAAGTCGCTCCCTGTTTAGGGATTTGAAGGTAACTTCAATAAAGGTGCAATAAAATCTTACGGTTGTACGTAAAAACGATAAACCGCTGAAAGGGCATGGCCATTCAGCAAATTAGCAAGATAGACTCCTTGAGGAATGCCTTGAAGGTCATAAGCTTGCACTGATTCTGTAACAAAATGTGATTGTATTACTTTTCCGCCCAAGTCCATGAATTGTAGGGCGTTACCTACCATGTGGTCCGGCACAGATACCCAAAGTTTTTTACCAAGTTGTCGCCAAGCGATTTCATCGCCTGAATGGGATAGTGTGAATTGCCCACTGCCTAAGGTGCTTCCTATGTAGGTAATGAATTGTGTTACAGATGGGTTGGCTAGATTTCGAAGAGTAATGCGCTGGAAGCCAGAACCCGCTTGGTTATTGAGATAGAAATGTCCGTCCAAATTGGCGGTATCGCGAGCCGGTAGAACAAAGTCCGCACTATCAACAAAGGGAGGAAAGCAGTTGTTAAGATCGCAAATTGTGCATGTCCACGACGAGGGCAATTGAGCGCCCACTCTTTTCCAACGGATATTCAATGGGGTGGCCCCTGTATTGGCAATAAAGCCGTAGCCCACCAATTCAAATTGCGTTGCCGCCCCACTGACCCGCATTGTATCCGAGGTGAGTATGGTCAATTGACCAAAGGCTGAAGGAGAGGCCAAAGACAAAATGGTCGCCATAATAGCGACGGCCAAAAAATGTAAAGAAATTCTATTCATAGCGAGGGCTTGTTAATTATGTAAAATTACGTTGAGAGCGGCCATTTACGGAAGGCATTATACCTTGATCTGCAAAACTGAAATAACGATGTTGGGCAAAAATGAGGTGATCAAGGACCCTGAGGTCAAGGAGTTTGGCCGCTGATTCCACTTTCTGGGTGAGTTCTCGATCGGCATCGCTCGGTTGCAGATTGCCAGAAGGATGATTGTGCATGAGGATAAGACCGCTGGCCCTATAATCCAAAGCTAGTTTAAGGATGATACGCGGATCAGCTGCCGTAAAGCTGATACCGCCCTCGCTGATTTGCTCTACCCCCAAGAGGCGATGGGCCTGATTCAATAGGGCTACCGCGAAGACTTCATGCCCTTTGTTCATGAATATACTTTTGCAACATTCAAACAAGTCCAAAGAACTTCGAATGGTGGGCTTGTCTTCGGTAGGGGGGCTGAACACCCTTCTGCCCAATTCCATGGCCGCTGCAATTTTGATCGCTTTGGCTTGACCAATGCCACTCAGCTGGGATAGTTGCTGAATATGCATTTGAGCCAGGGTTCGGAGGTCATTTCGGCACATTTGCAGGATCTGCGCTGCCAAAGCAAGAGCCGAATGGTGAGCAGTACCGTTTCCGAGCAGGATGGCCAACAGTTCCCGGTCTTCTAAATTTTCTCGTCCATGGCGTATTAATTTTTCGCGGGGTCTTTGTTCAGGGGGCAGGTTTTTGATGCTTTGATTCGTAATGCCTTGACCAGTTTCGGATTCCGGAGGCGTTCGTATTGGCATATCATGCACAAAAAAAAACCCGACTTTTGGTAGAGCCGGGTTTAAACGTTTATTGAAGGTATTTAGATTGTCCTATCCCAAGGAAGCTACTTTACGAGCTAATTGGGATTTCTGCCTGGCGGCTTTGTTGACGTGAATAATATGCTTCTTGGCTAATTTGTCAATGCGTGAGATAACGGATGGCAGCATTTGCCGAGCATCTTCACCCATAGTTAAGGCACTTAGCCTTTTGATCATGGTTTTGGTGGTTTTGAGCTGGTAGCGATTACGCAGCCTACGTACCGCAGTTTGTCGAATTCGCTTGATGGCAGAGGCGTGATTGGCCATAGAAGGGGTTTTTGATGATTTAAAGGATTGCAAATTTACGGAATTTGCTCAAATAACTCTAATTTTGCATAAAATTTTCCGATGAATATTCGAACAAAGTTCCCAAACAAGGCCCTCGCAGCTGTTTTCTTCTCATTTTTTGCTTTGTGGGTGGGGTTTTCCTGCCAAAATGGCGTCAAATCCGATGACTCCCAATGGGCCTATTTCGGAGATTCTATCACTGTAGAAGGCGCTAAGGACGTCTCCGAGCTTCCCGATTTAATGAAGGGCAAAACCATGGCGGTGTTCAAATTGTCAGGCACGATTCAAGAGTGTTGCCAGAAGAAAGGTTGTTGGATGAAGCTCGATATGGGGAACGGTCAAATGCTGAGAGTAGGTTTCAAGGACTATGCCTTCTTCATGCCACTGGAGTCGGCAGGATCCAAAATTGTCATGCAAGGCATGGCCACGTACGACACCACTACGGTAGACGCTTTGAAACATTATGCAGAAGACGCGGGTAAAAGCAAAGACGAAATCGCGGCCATTACCGAACCTGAGTTGGAATTGGTTTTTGAAGCAAGCGGAGTGCGGTTGCGCAAATAGAGACCAAGCAGAATGGCCCGTCATTCAGTTGTATATACCGTTTTTTTGGCAATCTGGGTTGTAGGATTGGCCATATTTGGGTCATGTTCTGACCCAGGTTCTGAGTTTTGGGCAACATCCACGGGTCCAAGTAAAGATGCTCCAACTGAGGATACCGTCTGCGCTGTTGGATCGGCTTCGCCTAAGGTAGCTCCTATGGCTGCGGCGATGCGTGCTATGTTGCAACAGGCTGAGGCCATGCGAACCTATTTGATATCCGATTCCTCCAAAAGTGGAACACCACCTGCCTGGGCCCATATGCCCTTTGAACTGCAGACCCCCACCGATTCCAACGTGGTGACCCCTGACTTCCTTCGTAGGGCCTCCGATTATCATAAGGCCTTTGAGAAGGTAGGCCGTGAACCAACCCCGGATCATTTCAATGCGGTAGTTGCCCAATGTGTGCAATGCCACGAATCCAATTGCCCAGGTCCAATTAAGCGTATCAACCGCTTGCGCATCGAAATTTAACCGAAATTTTCTCTCGCGAATCAGCCAAAATGGGATGCACCATGGGTTGTTAAACGTTTGTTACCGAATCAAGGCCGGCGAGTCAACTAATTTGCTGACTTGTTGATGCGAACAGGTGAATAAGCAAACGATTCTTTCAAAATCAACGCTCTCAACAGAAGGTCTTGAATGGATGGCCTTTCGGAGGCTGACCAGGTTGCTCTTGGGGCTATGCTTCTTCTTGAGCCCAGGGTTTGCCCGGGGATGGGGATTTATGGCTCATCGATATATTAATGAGTCTGCAGTTTATTTGTTACCCCAACCGTTATTGGGTTATATGTTGCCTTACAAGAATAGGTTGAGGGATAGAGCGGTTGCAGCAGACCAAAGAAGGGCCTGGGATCCTCAAGAGGCAGCCAGACACTTCATCGATTTGGACCGATGGGGCGATTCTGTTTTCCATTGCATGCCCATCAACTGGAGCGATGCAATCCTTTATTACAACGAAGACAGCCTACGTGAACACGGGGTATTGCCATGGCATACGGTCACGGTGTATCGCCGATTGGTGAGCGCTTTTGCAAAGGGGGATGCAGAATCCGTTTGCCGCCATGCTGCGGATTTGGGCCATTATTTGGCAGATGCCCACGTGCCTCTGCATTTGTGTTCCAATTATAACGGGCAATTCACGGGACAACATGGGATTCATGCCTTGTTGGAGAGTCGTATTCCGGAATATTTTTTGAACCAAATGCTGGTGCCATTCAAGCGCCCACAATGGATACCCGATGCGCGTTTGGCGATATGGGATATCATTCGGGAAAGTTCAGCGCCTTTGGTGAGGGTTTTTGATTGTGAACGGAGCTGCAGAGTAACAGTGCCCATCCCTTGGCAAGTTTCCCCAATCAAACAAGGGTCGCGCTTGGTGCGAAAGGAGTCCAAAGAATTTGTTCGTTGTTACGACCAATGTTTGGGCGGCTTGATGGGCCAACGATTGTACGCTTCGATCCATAACTTGGCCTCTTGGTGGTGGAGTGCCTGGATTGAGGCGGGTCAACCTAATGGGACCTTATGGAAGGATAAGAAGACTTTTGGTCAAAAATCAAATGGATTTTCCATACCGGTCTTTGAAATGGGAGGAATTCAGGTGGATAGCGTCATTTCTTTGAGAAGTTTGAATCAAGAATTTAAGGAATGCGATGAATGATGGCGTGGAAAACTTTAAGCCCTGAAAGTCAGAGTAAATATCTTTAAATTTATGGCCTAAGGAAAGTTGAACACCTTTGTATAGGCTCCTGTAAGATATAAAATTATGCGGTTAGGTGATCTAATGTGTTTATTATTCCTTGGTTGGACTCTTTGGCGGGGATATCAAAACGGTTTAGCGGGAGTGCTTTTCCAATGGTTTGGCCTTTTTCTATCTTTGATAGCGGTTTGGTATATTCAGCAAACGCCTTGGTGGGCTGAATGGAATCACAGGGGAATAGAGAATTCTTCATCTTTTCTTTGGAAATGGGGTCTTTTGGCGGGAATTCTGGTGGGAATTCAACTCTTATTAATGGCAGTAAGCACTTTTGTAAATTCCATGTTTAAAGTAGCGGGTTTGAATTTGGTAAACAGGTGGGTAGGCGCATTTTTAGCAGGTATCAAGTGGGTGACCATCATTTCACTTACCTTCTATTTTTTGGCAAAAGTCCCAAACTGTCTCATTTGGTTAAAATTGACCTTTCCGATGAGTTCGGGCTGGTGGATCAGAATTGGTGCAATTATTTGGGCAATATTCAACTAAAGAATGGCAAAGTTTCTTTTGATTGATAATAGGGATTCCTTTACCTATAATCTAAAGGCTTGGGTACTACGCGGAGGGCATGAATGCCAAGTGCTTTCATGTGATGACCCCATTGCAAGGTCTCAAGACGAGAATTGGGACATTGCTATCCTTGGACCTGGCCCAGGTACGCCCCAGGAAGCAGGTTGGTTGATGGATTTTATTTCTTTGTATAGTGACATTAAGCCCATGTTGGGAATATGTCTTGGGCATCAGGCTCTTGGCTTTCATTTTGGGTCCAAATTGGTAAATGCTCATGGGCCCATGTTTGGTAAGAGGAGTTTGCTTAAATTTTCGTCCACCATGGAAAACTGTATGTCAAAATCAGGTTGGCGATGCACATCAAAATCGCAAGGGCTTACGGTAATGCGCTACCATTCGTTGATTCTTGATCAGATCCCTCCAGGATTTGAATTGCTGGCTAATGCTACCGATGATTTTTCTATTCAAGCTATGCGTCATCAATCAAAGCCGCTTTGGGGGTACCAGTTTCATCCGGAATCCGTTCTTTCGGAGCAGCCTGAATTACTTTTGAAAATATTCACGGATAGCCTCAAATAAAATGAAAAAACGCTGGGACACTTTGTTAATTTATGCAAGGCCCTCTATTGCCCTTAAGTTGGATGGATTGGAACGGCTAGTTGTAGCTTCGAAAGGGTTACCGGTTAAGCTATTGTGGCACGAAAGCCTTAGGGAGGCCTTAAAAGGTTTTGAGTTTGGCGATGTCCCCCTATTTTTTGATTCCAATGAACCTTGTCCCGAGTTCATTCAAAAGAGGAAAGAGAATGCTTTGGTTTTGACTCTGGGGGGCGACGGAACACTTTTGGACGGGATTCAATTTGCGGTGGAATGGGATTTGCCAGTTTTTGGCTTTCATTTTGGCCGGCTAGGCTTTCTTAGTTCGGCTGGTGGAACTGATGATTTTTCGGCAGTTCTAACAGCAATGTTGAATGGGCAATTAGAGATAGAAAGTCGGAGTTTGGTGGCTTGCAAGTACCCAATCCCAAATTCGGGGACTGGCCTGGGCTTTGCCTTAAATGAAATGGCCTTGCACCGTCAAGGAACGGGTATCATGCGGATTACCTGCCTTGTTAATGAAGAAGTTTTGAACAATTACCAGGCTGATGGATTGCTTGTATCTACACCTACAGGGTCAACAGCGTATTCGATGAGCTGCGGTGGGCCTATTGTTTTGCCTCAAAGCAAAGTTTTTTTGATTACTCCCGTTGCAGGGCATCAATTGGGGATAAGGCCTGTTTTGCTGCCGGACGATTGCAGGTTACAGCTTAAAATAGCCGCGGAGGGTGGTGCAGCTCAATTAATGCTAGATGGTAAGCCGATTCACTGGGCAGGTATTGGTACAGTAGAAATTAACTTGCATGTTAAGGTTTTGGCCCTGGCTCGATTGAAAGGTTTTTCGGATTTACACAACCTACGAACAAAACTACTTTGGGGCTTAGACGTGAGGGGTTGATTTTCCCTATTTAGAGGGTATTTTCGCATTTTAGCTAATCATTTTGCATGAAAATTCTTCGTTTATTCGCCTGCGGGATCATACTTAACCTTGTGGGGTTCCTTGGTATGGGAATTAAAGACGCCTCGGCACAGTACCGGGAATTTGGAGTTAACTTGTTCTCCACCCAATACGTGGGAGATTTGACGCACGCGAATAATTTTTATTTCAGTACAAGGGGCGGAATTGGTGCCCATTTTCGTCGGCACTTGACCAAAAACATCTCTTTGCGGGCAGATGTCAATTTCGCAATGCTTGCTGGCGCAGACAACAGTCCTCGATTGCGTGGGCTCAGTGAAGAAGCGTTTAACGATACCTCAAAGTATTTTAAAGGGGCATTAACAGAATATTTTCAAGTAGATACCACCAGCCGAACGGTAACAGCCGTTCGTGGTGATGTGAATCTCCGAAATCTCAGTTTTCGGTCAGTGCTGTCAGAGTTCAGCGTTGTCGCCGAATATAAGTTTGGAGAATTTATGATCAATAGTTCGGTGACAAGGGCTAATTTTTATCTTTTTGGAGGTTTTAATGTCTACAATTTCAACTCTCAGGGCAAATCGGCCATTGATTCGGTTGGCTGGGTAAGCCTCAAAGACATTACCACGGAAGGTCAGGGCTTGACCAATTACTATAATACGGAAGAATTCCGTTCCACTCAGATTGGCATCCCCTTGGGAATAGGAGTGCGTTGGACCGTGGATAAATACACCCGTTTCGCCGCGGAGGCAGGGTATAGGATCTTATTCACCGATTACCTCGATGATGTAAGCGATAATTATGTAAATCCAGACGTAATTGGTTCAGTTCATGGCCAACAATCCGCTGAGTTTGTCGACCGTACCAGGCAATTGCACCCTTGGCTAAAGCCTAATTCCTTGGGTGCGTCAAGGGGTAATACCAACGGCTTAAACGATGGCTATTTATTTGTGGGATTGAGTATTTCGAGGGTCATCTATCCGAACAACTGCCCAAGGCTCTGATTTGCTAGCAAATTATTTTACAAGAAGTGGTTTATTCAAGAATGGAGTCCCTCAAGAATAGTTTTCATATGAGGTGTATTTCCGTGGCAATTAGTGTTTTACTTGCCTTGGTGACCACGAATTCAGGCCATGCGCAATGGCTTGAAATGGGTCTTTCCTCCGGAGTCACT
The DNA here is from genome assembly GCA_005799025.1 of Bacteroidota bacterium. Taxonomy (GTDB): domain Bacteria; phylum Bacteroidota; class Bacteroidia; order UBA7662; family UBA7662; genus SYHX01. Next base: position 16,935 of record SYHX01000026.1, read on the forward strand.
TCTTATGTGGGGGATATCCCTAATCCAGTGGGGACCTTCCAATGGGGTGCAGCAGGGGCGGCCTATGCCAAATATAATTTTAATCCTCATTGGGGTTTGAAGTTGCAATGGGGAGTGCATCGTATTCAAGCAGCGGACTCCTTGTCAGGGGTTGCATCGCGCGACACCATCAATTTGAGTTTCCGTAACAATATTCAATCTTTCATGCTGCAGGCGGAATTTAATTTTTGGCCCTTTGTTCCAGGGTCTCGTAAAAAGAAAAGTGCACCATATGTTGGCTTGGGCATAGGCCGTATTTCGTTCGATCCTCAAGCTCAGTACCGAGGCCAATGGGTTTCTTTACAACCTCTTGGAACCGAAGGCCAAGGCTTGGAGGACAAACCGGGATTGCAAGGACTTGTGGAGCCAGAGCGATATGCCTTGAGCGCATGGACTTTCCCGGTGACTCTGGGTTTCAGGCATAATTTGCGCGATAAGCACAGCCTGGGCATAGAATTTGTATATTGTTATACCAATACTGATTACCTCGACGATATCAAAGGGAAATTTGTGGATCCATCGCTCTTGCGTCTGCACCGTAATGGAATGGCAGCGGATTTATCCGATCGCAGTTGGGAAAATGGACATACCGTTCGCTCACCAGGAACCCAAAGGGGCGTTAATGCATACAACGACGCCTATTGGTCCCTAATGGTGAATTATTCGTACAGTATTCCGTCCAGGCGTTGCCGGATGTAAATGGTAAGGGCATCATTATCGCAAAGTTTTGAATTCCATTCTTGTTCCGGAGCACTTGGCCATTATCATGGATGGCAATGGTCGTTGGGCCCAACAAAGAGGTCAGGATCGCATTTACGGTCACCGTTATGCTGTGCAGGCGGTTCGGGAAACATGTGAACTTTGCGCGGAATTGGGAGTTAAATATCTAACACTTTATACCTTTTCTTCTGAGAATTGGGCCAGGCCCGCTGAAGAGGTTTCCGCTTTAATGCAATTGTTGGTGGATACCATTCAATCCGAATTGGACACTCTGATGAAGAATAAAATTTCTTTGCATGCCTTCGGAGACTTGGATTTGTTGCCGGCGGAATGTCGTAAGCAATTGGCAACCACTTCCGCTCAAACCTCTGCAAATACAAGGATGCAACTCAATTTGGCTCTTTCTTACAGCTCTCGCAGTGAACTGATTCACGCTGTTCGAGCCATTGCGAATGAAGTGCGCCAGGGAACATTAAATCCAGAGGAAATAGACGAAAAGGTTATTGCCGGACGTTTACAAACTTCTACCCTTCCTGATCCTGAACTTTTGATACGAACTAGTGGAGAAATGCGCATTTCCAATTTTCTTCTGTGGCAGCTTGCCTATTCTGAATTGTATTTCACATCTGTATGTTGGCCGGATTTTCGAAAAGAACATTTGCAGGCCGCTCTAGAAGATTACAGCAAGCGGGAAAGAAGGTTTGGTCAAACTTCAGCCCAGTTGAATGCTACCAACGGATGATGGCACTTTCTCGATTTACTGAATGCTTCCGAAAGTGGAAGTTTGTTGGCGCAATTGCATTCGTATTTTTTGTAGGAACTCATTGGGTCTTGGCCCAAAGTCAATTTGGAGGACGTTCGGAAACGACCGCCACTGTTCGCAGCTATCGAATTGCTGGATTGCGGGTCGAAGGCTTGAGGCATACCGACAAGGATCTTTTGTTGATGATTGCGGGTTTGAAGGAGGGTCAACGATTCACCTGGATGGGGGATGAGGGGGCTAAAGCTGTTCGGAATTTATGGAAACAGGGTTTGTTCGGGGATGTGCAAATCAAGGCGGATTCCATCGTGGAACAGAACATTTATTTGTGTCTTTACCTCGAGGAGAAGCCACGCCTCTCCAAGGTTGTTTTCAATCGCAAGGTATCCAAAGCCCGTGCCGAAGAAATCACCGAATCCCTCAAAGGATTCAAAGGTAAAATTCTTAGCGAAGAAGTTCAGCGGAATATAGATCGGGTGGTTCGTAAATACTATATCGACAAGGGCTATAGACAAGTTATAACCCGTATGGTCATGGTACCCGATACCAATCAGATTAACGCCTCTGTGCTCAATGTCACGGTGAATCCTGGGCCCAAGGTGAGGGTTGGTGAACTAAAAATTAGCGGGAATCAAATTTTATCGGAAGCCAAAATCGCTCGCACTCTTAAAACGGCCAGACCTAAAGTTTCTTGGAATCCTTTCCGTACAGGCAAATGGGATCCCGAGAAATTTGAAGAACAGAAGGAAAAGCTCATTAAACGTTATCAAGCGCAGGGTTATCGGGATGCGAGGATTGTCAAGGATTCGGTGTATACGGTGAATCCTCAACGCATGGGTCTTGTTTTGCAGATTTACGAAGGTAAACCTTATTATATACGCGCTTTGGTTTTTGAGGGAAATTCGGTTCACCCGGATAGCCTGCTGCATAGCTTGTTAGGTATCAAAGCGGGGGATTTGTATAACAAAGAATTACTGGACTCACGTTTGCAAATGGATCCTTCAGGAAGAGATATTTCGTCCTTGTATATGGACGATGGGTATCTCTTTTTTCAGGTGAGTGGTCACGAAAACAGGGTAGAAGTCGATAGTATTGATTTGGTCATCCGAGTGGTGGAAGGTGCCCAAGCGACGGTAAGGCAGGTAACGGTGAAAGGCAACGACAAGACATCGGATCATGTAATTATGCGGGAGCTCAGGACTAGGCCGGGGCAGAAATTTTCTCGGAGTGATGTCATGCGAACCACCAGGGAATTAAGTCAATTGGGCTACTTTGATCCGGAGCAATTGGGCGTAGTTCCTACTCCAAATCCGCAGGACGGAACGGTGGATATTGAATACAAAGTAGCAGAGCGATCCAATGACCAGGTTGAATTGTCCGGGGGGTGGGGTGCAGGTCAGGTGGTAGGATCCTTGGGACTGGTCCTCAATAATTTTTCAGCACGCAAAATGTTTGATACCAAGGCCTGGTCCCCGGTTCCTGGAGGTGACGGGCAGAGAGTAAGCGTGCGGGCTCAATCCAATGGCCGATTTTTTCAATCCTATAATTTGTCCTTTACCGAACCATGGCTTGGCGGTAAAAAACCGAACTCGTTGACTGTGAGTAGTTATGTTTCCATACAAGTCCCTAACGGATTGCCTCGCTCCAACCCACTTAGGCAGTCCATCACCATTCGCGGTGCCAGTGTTAGCTTCGGCCAGCGACTCAAAAAACCCGATGATTTTTTTACGGTATTGCACAGCATCAATTTTCAACAATTTGATCTCAAAAACAGCCAAAACACAGCCTTTCTGCCAGATGGGATATCCAATAATTTGTTCGTCAAGGAGACTATTTCTCGCCAAAGCGTTGACCAGCCGATTTTTCCTCGAAGCGGGAGTAATATTTCTCTGACCGCGCAGATTGCTCCGCCCTATTCGTTGCTTGGCCGTAAAGTCAGTACAAGTTCATCGGCCAAAGAGCGTTATAAATGGGTTGAATACCATAAATGGCGCTTTGATTACCAAAACTACACCAAGCTGGTGGGGAACTTGGTTTTGATGAGCCGAATGCAATTCGGTTGGCTGGGCAATTACCAAGCGGCTACAGGGGAGGTTCCCTTTGGCAGGTTCTATGTAGGAGGGGACGGTATCATGGGATTCGCGTTGGATGATAGGGAATTAATAGGCCTAAGAGGATACCAAAACAATTCCTTGACTCCAAGGGATTTACAAAGTGGGCAAGCCGTGGGGGCGACCTCCTTCCAGAAGTACACTATGGAGCTGCGTTACCCTTTGTCATTGAACCCTTCCGCCACTATTTATGTGACCTCCTTCTTGGAAGGGGGTAATTCATTCCGAAAGGTGAGGGACTTCGAACCCTTTCGCAATTACCGTTCTGCTGGTGTTGGTGTGCGGGTGTTCTTGCCCATGTTTGGTCTCTTAGGGGTGGACTGGGGTTATGGTTTTGATCCAGTTCCAGGCGCAGGCCAAGTTCACAAAGGCAATGTTCATATTTCCATTGGTCAATCTTTTTAATGATGGTTAAGCACATTGTAACGCTATATCGAAGGCTAATATGGACAGAATATGCCGGGGCGGCGCTCGCTGTTTTATTGACTTTTTTTAATCTTTCTGCGTCGGGTCAAGCTCAGCGCTTTGTTTATGTAGATACTGAGTACATGCTTGGCCAGATGCTGGAGTACCAAAGCGCTCAGAGTGAGCTAAAGGTCCAAATTGAGCGACTCAACGCGGAGTCTGATGAAAAAAAGCAAGAGATTGAGCGGCTTTATCGGGCTTTAAAAGCCGAAATTCCTCTTTTGACCGAATCAATGCGTAAAGACCGTTTGGAGGAAATCAAAGGGAAAGAGGCCCAGTTGTTGTCGTGGCAGAACCAACAATTTGGTCCGGAAGGAGCCCTGCAGAAGCGCCAACAGGAACTCATAAGACCTTTGCAGGACAAAATCTTCGCCGCGGTCCAAAAATATGCTCGTGACAAAAGCTATGACCTTATATTTGACAGGGCCGCAGGGAATCAATTGCTGTTTGTGAACCCTAAATTTGACAAAAGCAATGAAATCCTTACCGCCATGGGGATTGTCAAAAAATCCCCACAGGCCAAGGCTCAGCGTAAACCCAATTCAAGCAGTCCTGCATCGAAATCCAATCCAAACGAAAAAGCCCCTCCTCCATCCAAAGAATTCACGCCATCAACCCCCAAATAATACGACAATGTCCATTGCCCCCGTCAGAAATTTCTTTAAAGCCATCGGTTCAATATGCATTTTGGCCACTTTCTTCCTTTCCCATTCTGTAAATGCTCAGACCCCAAAATTGGGACATATTAATTTAGGTGAGCTTGTCTCCTTGATGCCAGAAACCAAAAAAGCCGAAGACAGTCTCAAAAAATTTGCAGAGGGTATGGAAACTCAGGTTCAAGCCATGCTTTCTGAATTGAAAATAAAATACGCCGATTTTCAGTCCAAAAGCAAGGAATGGACGGAATCCCTAAGGGAATATAAAACCAAAGAAATTCAAGACTTGCAATCCAATATTGATAATTTTCAGCAACGTGCCCAGCAGGATATTGCTAAGCGCAAAGACGACTTGCTTGGACCAGTAATCAAAAAGGCAGAAGAGGTCATCAAAGCAATTGCCAAAGAAGGCAATTATGATTATATTTTTGATACATCCAATGGATCCTTCCTGCACGTCAGGGAAGCAGATAATCTAATGGAACAGGCCAAAAAGAAATTGAAACTTCCTTAATGATTTTTCAACCAACCTATCGGATAGGTATAGCCTTCCTGTTTGTTTGGTCAATTCAGGTTGGCATATCTTGGGGTCAAGTTGCTTCAAGCAAAAATCCCCAAAAAGATAAAGAGTCCAAGGGCAAGGTGGCCAAAGAAAAGGTCAACAAAACACCTGGCTTTATCCAAAAGTTAGCCGATGAGTCGGACACGCTCAGCAGCAAAAAGCCTGCAGTTAATCCCGATAAACTTGAAGGCAATCGCGCTTACTTTGCGGAAAATTACTTTTTTGCAATTGAACATTACAAAAATGCATTAAGGGCAGACAAGAAAGATATCCAATTACCTTTCTTGATTGCTGAGTGTTACCGTTTGGCCAATGAGGTCAAAAACGCCGATATCTGGTATGATAAAGCCATCAAAGCTGGGGTTAGCAACGATAGCATTCATATTAATTATGGCACCATACTTCGGGCATTGGAGCGATACCCTGAAGCGATTGAACAATACCGGGCCTACCTGCGATTTGTTCCCCAAGACGCATATATTAAGTGGTTAATTGAGTCCTGTCGTTTGGCACAAACTTGGTTGGAAAGGCCCGCTCGTTATACTGTTGAAAATCTCCAACGATTCAATACCAAGAATTCCGAGTTTGGAATTACTCCTATGAAGTTTAATGCGGTCCTTTTAAGTTCAACCCGTCCAGATGCGTTGGGCACTAAATTATATGGTCGTTTGGGGGAAGATTTCAGCGATTTGTTTGAGAGTTATGTAGACGGTCAAAATAAATGGTCCAAGCTTCGTCCTGTACCTGGAATGATCAATACTTTGGGCAATGATGCGACTCCATGCCTAACATCAGATGGTAATACCCTTTACTTTACGCGTTGCAATAACAAGAATGGGGTGTGTAGGATCTTCAGGACAACACGAGACGGTGCGGGTTGGGTCGAGCCTGTACTTGTACCCATTATGGCCGATACTGTTGACGTTGGCCATCCGGCACTTACAGTTAACGAAGATAAAATGTATTTTGTGGCCTCCAATGCTGAGGGGGGATATGGAGGGAAGGACATTTGGTTCATGAACCGTTCTGAAGATGACACATGGGAGGAGCCTGTCAATCTCGGCGCTACCGTGAATACCGAAAGGGATGAAATGTTTCCCTTTATACATTCATCTGATACTATTTTGTTTTTCTCCTCTGATGGTCATCCGGGAATGGGAGGTCTTGATTTATTCAAAACGGTTGGTGGCGGTTCAGAATGGGAGCAAGCGGAGAATTTGCGGAATCCTCTCAATTCTGGTGCTGATGATTTTAGCATAACGGTCAACGAAAAACTTACGAGCGGTTTTCTTGCTTCAAGCCGTTTGGGCGGCCGTGGCAGTGATGATATTTATTTATGGAATTTCATCCCATACAGAGTTACCCTAAGCGGTAAAGTTTATGATGATACCACCGGTGCGGTAATTTTTGGAGCAAACGTGCGACTTGTATTGGAAGACTCTTCGTTTTTTGAAACCACAACAGATTCTTTTGGTCAGTATTATTTTAGATTGAGAGAGGATGTTCAATATCGATTAGAGGCCAATGTAGCCAAAGATAAAATCCCATACCAAGTCCATTCCGCGCCCAAAAAGAGGTTGCTCTATTATCCGACAGATTCAGCATTTAACACAAACCAAACGGTGGATGATACGGATTGGAAGATAGACCTTCCAATGCGTTTGGTTCCAACCGAAGAAATACGACTGAGTGATATTCTGTACGATTTTGATAAGGCCACCTTACGGCCAGAATCCATGACTGCTATGGATTCTTTGTTTGATTTCCTCCAGAAATCACAGGGTATTTCGATAGCAATTCACTCACATACCGACTCACGGGGATCAGACTCATACAATCAAAACCTCTCACAAATGAGGGCGCAGTCTGTGGTAGATTATTTGATTCTGAAAGGCATTACTCAAAATAGGCTTTCCGCTCAAGGTCACGGAGAAAGCAGGCTAATTAATCGTTGTGCCGATGGTTTCGAATGTTTGGAAGAGGAGCATCAACTAAATCGGAGAACAACTTTCAGCATCACCGATATTGACCTCGATAGGGTCATCGTGAAATACAAAAGGGTCACGGGTGAAGAAACCGAAGATGCCGAGGAAGCTATCTACAAGGCGATTTCGGATAAGAAAAAAATAAGCAGGCCGGGACGGCAAGCATCCCGATGATCTCGGGTTCTGCGGATAGCCGATATGCAGCCCGCGGAGCTTCTGCCACCAAGGAGGAGGTTCATCGCGCTATTGCTGGCTTGGATAAGGGTTTGTTTCCATCTGCCTTTTGTAAAGTTTTGCCGGACGTTCTCGGCAATGATCCTGATTTTTGTAACCTGATCCACGCAGATGGAGCCGGAACCAAATCATCCCTTGCATATCTCTATTGGAAAGAGACCGGGAACGCGGAGGTTTGGAAAGGGATAGCTAGGGATGCAGTGGTGATGAATTTGGATGATTTGTGCTGCGCAGGGGCAACAGGACCTTATCTTTTGTCTTCCACCATCGGTCGTAACAAAAAACGCATTCCAGGGGAAGTGATTGAGGCTCTTATCCATGGCACTGAGGAATATATCGAAGAACTCAGGCGATGGGGTGTAGATATTCGATCCGGTGGTGGGGAAACCGCTGATTTGGGGGATCTGATTCAAACCGTGGTGGTGGATTCGACCATGGCGGCCCGAATGCGAAGGGCTTCGGTGGTTTCGAACCATCGAATTCAAACCGGTGATGCCATTGTGGGATTCGCTTCTTATGGAACTTGCGCGTACGAATCTGTAGAGAATTCAGGGATAGGTTCCAACGGTTTGACGTCTGCACGGCACGACCTCTTACATCATGATTATCTTCTTCGTTATCCTGAATCCGTAGATGCCTCGGTGGATGCCGCTTTGCAATATAGCGGTCAATTTCAATTGACTGAAGGCCTCAATAAGGTATTGGGTTCTTCCTTGGGGTTGGCCTCCAATTCCGCCCGAGATGGTTTGGATTTCGGCCGTTGGCTATTGTCTCCGACGCGAACCTATGCGCCATTGATTCGTTCCCTCCTGGAGGATATGGGCCCTGAGCGATTGCATGGAATGATTCATTGCAGCGGTGGTGGGCAAACCAAGGTCTTGCATTTTGTGAAAAATTTGGAGGTGATCAAAGATGATTGCTTGGAATCACCCCCTTTGTTTGCATTGATCCAGAAAGTCTCTGGAACATCATGGCAAGAAATGTACAGGGTCTTCAATATGGGCCACAGGTTGGAACTGTACCTTCCGGAGAGCATGGTTGCTCCTGCATTGGAATGGGGAAAGCACTACGGCATCGCAGCCAAGGTGGTTGGAAGGGTCGTGGAAGCGAGCAATGGCTCGCCTTGCTTACAAATTAAAGGGCCAGAAGGGATTCTGCGTTATAACGCCTAAGAATCCCTCACCACCGATTTTTTGACTAGGTTTCTTGTGTTATTTGGCGTAGGCGACGGCGCGCTTTTCGCGAATGACGGTCACCTTAATTTGTCCGGGATATTGCATTTCGCTTTGGATACGTTGCGATAATTCCACCGACATCAGTTCCGATTGTTCGTCCGAAACTTTTTCAGCTTCAACGACTACTCTCAATTCACGACCGGCTTGGATGGCAAAGGCTTTTTCGACCCCTTTGAATGATTGGGCCAAATTTTCCAATTCTTTCAGTCGTTTGATATACCCTTCCACCACTTCACGACGCGCTCCGGGTCTTGATCCGGATATGGCATCGCAGGCTTGTACAATAGCAGAGATAGGATCGGTCATTTCTATTTCATCGTGGTGCGCCCCAATCGCATTGCAAATGATGGGATGCTCCTTGCATTTTTCGGCTAGCTGCATTCCCAACAACGCGTGCGGCAAATCGGGTTGGTCGTCAGGAACTTTTCCAATGTCGTGCAGAAGTCCGGCACGCTTAGCCAGTTTAGGATTTAGGCCAAGCTCCGATGCCATGGTGGCGCAGAGATTGGCGACTTCGCGACTATGCTGCAACAGGTTCTGACCGTAAGAGGAACGGTACCGCATTTTGCCCACCAAGCGGACCAGGTCGGCATGCAGGCCGTGTATCCCCAAATCAATACAAGTTCTTTCGCCAATTTCGACAATTTCATCTTCGATTTGTTTCTTCGTTTTGGCGACAACCTCTTCGATGCGTGCGGGGTGGATACGACCGTCGCTGACCAATCGGTGCAAGGCGATGCGTGCTATTTCTCGACGCAGTGGGTCAAAACAGGACAAAATAATGGCCTCTGGGGTGTCGTCCACTTGGAATTCTACTCCAGTGGCTGCTTCCAAGGCACGAATATTGCGTCCTTCCCTGCCAATGATTTGTCCTTTGATTTCATCGTTTTTGATCTGGAAGACTGAGATGGAATTTTCAATGGAATGCTCGGTTGCACAGCGTTGTATGGTTTCGATAACGACCTTTTTGGCTTGTTTGTGGGAGCTGAGTTTGGCTTCGTCCACGATTTCTTTGATGGAAGCCGAAGCCCGGCTGCGGGCCTCATCCACCAAGGATTCCATCAATTCAGCCCGAGCTTGATCCGCGCTAAGTCCAGAAACTTTCTCCAAGGACTGCACCATTTTCTGGTGAGATTTGGAGAGCTCCTGTTCCTGTTGCGCGATGTTCTGAGTAGACCGATCCAATTGCTGTTTCTTCTGGTCCAACTCATTTTCTTTGCGAGATGCCTGTTCCAGCTTCTGGTTCAAGGTATTTTCTTTTTGTTTGTAGGCTTGCTCTTTGGATTGAAGGGCTTGTTCCTTGGATTGAAGCGATTGCTCACGAGACTGAATCCCTTGGTTCTTTTTCTGAACCTCCGATTCATGTTCGGATTTCAATTGAATGAATTTCTCTTTGGCCTGCAGTTCTTTTTCTTTACGGTGACTTTCGGCTTTGGATTCGGCGTCGGCCAGAATGCGTTTGGCTTCCTTTTCGGCCTCCTCGCGTTCCTTGCCGGCTTTAGCTGTAAAGACTATTTTACCGAGGCCCAATCCGGCGCCTGCTGCAATAACGATACTAATGATAAGGGTAATGGGGTCCATGGCGTTGGTTTTGAACGCCCAGAGGCCGGATTAAACCGCCTGCACCGTAGCCTTGGAATGCAACATGCGTTCCAAGCTCGCTTCCAATGCCTTGAACCGCTCGCTGAGTTCTTCCTCGACCAATGGGTCTGCTTTCGCGGTAACCGGAGGGGGTTGCGAAGCAGACGGGGTCGAATCCTGATGTTGAATCAGGCTATGAGCTAAGAAGAAGGCAGTCATACCCATCAAATCAAAGCGGTCAGCTCCGGGATGTTGGGCTTTGTAATCGGTAAGGCGTTCGTTAAGAAGTGATTCAGCTTGGCGTAACCTTTCCAATTCCGGGGCTGGAGCCCGAAGGGGGTAGCTGCGACTACCGATTTGGATATTGATTTCGCTGTGTTCCATGGTTTGGGGTGAGGCAATGATTATTCCTGCAGCTGGGCGAGGCATTGATCAATATCTCGAATAAATTGGTTGATCTTCAGTTTGGCCTGATGGCGAGCGTCGGTGTGACCGCTGAGGGCTCTTTGCAACTGCAAGGTTTTGAATTGTTCCTTGAGAGCATCAAATTCCTTCTTCTGGGTGCGGAGGTTGAGTTCCAATCGTTTATTTCTGGCATGCAGGTCTTGATTCTCGGCAAGAATCGCGGTGAAGCGGTTCTCCGTGAAATCCGCCTGCCTCAGCAGACCGTCCATTTTGTCAAGTAGTTCTCGGTGGTTCATCCTAACGACGCAATCTGGCCCCTAAAGATTCCTCAAAGGTAACAAGCATTGTCTGAATTGTTTCTTCAATTTGAGTATCGGTCAGGGTTTGTTCGGGATGACGGAAGGTCAGACCAATGGCATAAGAAATATGCCCATCCGGAAGGCCTTTCCCGCTGTATACATCAAAAAGCTGCAGGGATTCAAGGTATGGGCCGCCTTCCTGACGGGCCACTTGCTCCAACTGTCTGTACGGCGTCGAAATGGGCATAACCAAGGCCAAATCTCTGCGCATGGCGGGGAATTTGGGAATTTCGAGGAAAGCAGGAGCAGGGGTCTGCAAAGCTGGAATCCAATCGGTCCAAGGCAATACGGCACAGTACACAGGTTGTTTGATATCAAAGAGTCGCAGCAAGGCCCCATCAAGAGGCATCACAGCCATGTTAGCTGCCCCAATACCCCCGGTGCAGAATTGCAGCAAGTCCTGGACATGTCCTTTGAGGTAAGGTAAATCCACAGCCTGTTCGTGGCGGTACCACGATTCAGAATTTTGCAGACCGGTGACCATGATGCAGAGGGTCTCTTGCTCTTCAAATTCATTCTTGCCTTCTTGGCGAAGGTAGGTTCGGCCAAATTCGTAACACAGAACACTATTTTGACGACGATTTAGATTGTGCGCAATATGCCGAAGACCACTGAGCACCAAAGAAGGACGTAGCAAGGGAATTTGTTCATTCACCGAGCCTAGAACCCGTACTGCGAGGTTCAAGTTTGGCTCGATAGCTTGAAACTCATCTTGCGATACAAAGGACAATCCCATGAATTCACTGAAGCCTCTAGCACTTAGCCAATCCGATATTCTTTCTTGCCAAATGGGTTTGTTGGATTCAAGCGGAAAATCGTTGCGGTATCGGTGAAAAGTTGGGATAGGAATCCGATCATAACCCCAAATCCGCAAGACCTCTTCGGCAACATCTGCACTTCTTCGCACATCCCTTCGGTAGTAGGGGGGCTTGAGTTCCCAGGAGATTGAAGGTTCGTTCTCGGTGGAATTTATTTCACCAAGAATTTCAAAGTCAAGGGCTTTCAAAATCCTCTCCGTTTCTTGGGCTGGAATTGCACAACCCGCAATTCGTTGCAAAGCCGATTGTTTAAAGGAAAGAGCTGCTGTTTCGAGTGTTACAGATTCGAGGAATTGCACAGGATAGGGAATGCGTCCACCTGATGTAGCGAGAATAAGGCTTGCTGCTCGTTCCAAGGCAAGGGGTACCAAGGCGGGGTCGGTGCCCCGTTCAAATCGGTACGATGCCTCGCTGCGCAGACCCACCGCGCGGGCACTCTGTCGTATCCGGGTTGGATCGAAGCAAGCGCATTCCAAATAGATGGATACGGTGTGGGGATGGATGGAGTCTCCGGCACCTCCCATAATTCCGGCCAAACCCACGGCCTTGCGCCCGTCTTCGATCACCAAATTAGCTTGGGTTAAGGTGTATGCTTTCTGGTCCAAAAGAGTGAGTATTTCGCCGTCTTTGGCTGGACGAACTCCCAGGAGATTGCCCTCAAGGTAGGAACGATCGTAAGCGTGGAGCGGTTGGCCTAGCTCAAATTGGATATAATTGGTAACATCGACAACGTTGTTGATGGGCTTCTGACCTATGGAGCGGAGTTCCTCTTGCAACCAATCCGGGGATGGTCCGACCACCACCCCTTCGATGGCAAGACCTGCAAGACGGGGACAATCCTCCCCCACAGCCACCCTCAAAGTCATGGGTGGATAAGCCGTGGGGGTTGGGGCGGCCTTGCTGTTCGGAACAATACTGGCTTGAGCCGACGGAGTCCCGTTGGCATCAAAAACAGAATCCTCCCAACACAAGCATTTGAGAGGGATGAGCGGTATGCCCAATGCTGCACCCAAATCTCTGGCGACCCCGTAATGCGACAAAGCATCCATACGATTCGGAGTAATTCCTAAAGTAAAAATGGTATCGTTATGTTCCCCATAATGTTCTACAAAGGGAGTTCCGGGGATGCATTCGCCTGTCAAGACCATCAGCCCGTCATGGTCTTCGCTTATGCCGATTTCATCTTCCGCACACAGCATGCCTTGGCTGGATTCACCACGGATTTTGGCGGAGCGGATAAGGATTTCAGAGCCCCGGAAGGGATACAAGGTTGACCCTATAGGGGCAACCACAACATACATTCCTGCGGAAACGTTCGGTGCACCGCAGACAATGTCTAAAGGCTCTTCCGATCCAATATTGACCAGGGTTAATTTCAAACGATCGGCATTGGGGTGTGGCGTGCATCGGATCACCTGGCCGATCACGAGACCTGCCAATTGTTGGGCGCTTCGACCAATCCTCTGCGCTTCCTCCACTTCCAAACCGATGGAGGTTAGGGTTGTTTCTACGGTCTCAGGACTGGGCCATATCGGCGCATCCGTTTCTAGGTCAAAATATCGACATAACCAACGATAAGATACCTTCATAGTGTAAAGATAACCCGCTTACTTTCGAAGCATTTTGAGAACGCGGCATTGGAATTGTTCACCCTCCATTCGAGCCAGATACATCCCGGGAGATAGTCCAGGAATATCCAAATCCAGGAAATTGGTTCCGGTGAGAACTCTTATCGTCTGCGACCATACCGCGACGCCGCTAGTGTTGGTTAGGGCTATAGAAACTACCTGCTCCTTGGGGCTGTCAAAATGTAGAGTGACCTTCTCGTTGAAAGGATTGGGGCGTAAACTCCATGAAGCAAATTCGGGTTGGCGAATCCCCGCTCCCCAGAGCAGGTCAAAGTGCTGAACTTGGTCGACAGCCGCCTCCACAATGCTGGCAGGGGCTTGGTCATTGGCAATGAATCGCAATTGAACGGTGGAGTTGGGAGTCACGTAATCGGCGACCCTGAAGACATTTCTACGCCATTGACGGTCACTTCGGTTGGTCCTTTCGACGAGTTTCCAAGTAGTAGTGCCGTTGTTGATGTATACTTCCAGGAAATCAGTGCTTGGATTGTCCCCCATATCGTTGGTGTACCATCGTTGATATGCCAAGACAGGATCGGACATGCCGGTCATGTCCATAGGAGGTGTCCTCAGCGTGGTACGGCCTCCATCAACATCCTCCGTGTCCGGGTCATCGCTGGGTGAAAACGCGTTTCCTGTATAGGCACAGCGGGCTCCGCCCTGTGTTGCATTGCTGCCGGTTTGAACAATGGTCGCGATAGAACCTGGTGTAACATAGGATGGAATGGGTGTTCCAATCTCCCAAACCCCTGTTATCGCATTGTCGGTGGACCATCCAATTAACCAGGCGGAATCTTGGGCTGGATTTTCGATATCCAAATTGTAGGTATTACGGAATCCCACCAGGTAATTGAACCAAAGGCCCGGATTGGAACTGAGATCCGCAAAGGCAGGATAGGCGCCGCCTGATACCCCGGTGAGATCTTGAAGACCAACGAAGTATCTCACGATTGTTCCTCGAGGCTGAGCGGGAATGACCCCGCTGTAGCTGTTCCCCGCTCCTGCAGTCAACACGATGGTGTCGCAGGTACTCATGGGATTGTTATTAAGTCGATAAATAAGCCTTGCACTGCTAATTAAGGCGCTGAAGGGCGGTGTAATATTCAGTGTTACATTAAATGGTGCTGGAGTCTGCGCCGGTATATCGGATAGGGGAGGATAAGAGAACTGAACATTGGCCAACATACGAATCCCATGAAAGGCAAAGGCGGTTACAATCGAATTAAGATTGGGAGTTCCGTTGGCAAGGTTATTGTCGTTGTCATCGGCTTGCAAGGCATCAATCAGGATATCTGTGTACACCACACCTTCGCTTCCGTTAGGCCCGTTGGCAAGACCGTAGAGTGACTCACTGAAAATCCCCATCATCCCGCTGTTGCTATTCATGTTGCGGGCCGTTCTCCACCATGCCCCGCAAATAATCTCACCATCCGCATGCACTTGCCCCACCAGATTCTGAGGATAGATTTTGGGGTTAATGTCGTAACGACGAACGATAACGTTCGGGCTGTTCAAATTAAATCCTACGCCGAGAACGGGGGTATCCGTCAACGTGATTGCATATACATCAGAGTACCCTTCGCCTACCGCTCCGTTCCGGAACTGCGTGCCGAGTGCATTATAGAAATAGTTGGTGATGGCATGCCCGTATTCGTGGTAAACGACATCGGCCACGATCGCCAGGGTATTGCAACCTCCGGCCTGCGTGTAGAAATTGATGCTGTTTCCGTTGAAGAAGGCATTGCAGTTCCCATCGGTTCGCTCGACCTTGGTGGTCAAAGGGATATCCAAGGCAGTGAAGGTGGGCAGGTAGCTCTTCATGTAGTCGTGGACCTTGGTTGTATGGTAATAAGCGCTAAGGTGGGGAACCTTGTTCCACAGGGAGGTTGAAGTCCCACGACCGTAGTATTGAACCGTATCCCTGAGGGAGTCTATAAGCAGACTAAAGGTTGGCGTTGTGGTTCCGGTGTTACCTTGAACGACCTTGGAGAAACGACCCTCCAGAGGAAAGGTTCCGGTGGCAGGAAGTCCGGGCAAACCTTGATCGTATGATCCAGTAGCAGAAGTGTAATACGTGTTACCGCCAAGTATAAATTTCAAATGCGGCAAAGGCGTGGCGGAATCTAAGGGGGCAAAGGGGTGTTTGGGATATACCCTGCCCAACATGGTTAAGCTGCCGTTGGATTGAGGGGGATTTTGGGCAAATTCTACCACCTTATTTTCTCGTTGCCAAAGTCGTCCGGTCTGAGCGTCCACGAGGCAGGCGTAGCGGTATGGATAGCCTTGATTGTCTTGACCTTCTATTTGGATGTTGTAAACCAAGTGATAGGAGATGGTCATGATTTCTTTGCCGGGAACAGGCAGGATTTTCAAGTCAGCGTCTGCCGATACAGACAGGATGTTCGTAATCCCTACAGAGGCTATACGTTGAGCTTCCAAAGGACGAATACTGGGAATCGTTGAGATTTGGATACGAGGGTGCAATTCGGATGCCATCCATACGAGGGCGCCCTCCGTCGTTCTTTTGAAGCCCAATCGTCCGCCAATGACCTGAAGACCTTGGTGCCATTGCTCGTACCATTGGTAGCGGTATTTACGAGAAAAATAAGCGCTTCCTTCACGCAATTCGTCTGAAGGTATACCAAAATCAAGACATTGCTGACGGACGAAATCCAAACAAGCATTGTTACTGATCATGGGCAAGGCAGGCCCAAAGAGTCTATGCGGCTGTCCTGTATGCTGATCAAAGAGGACATTCCATTCAGGATGACGTAAATGAAAGGCGGCCCATGCTTTCCGATCCCTCAATTGCCCCTGCATGTTAGCCTCGTAAGGTGTAGGCGACGGTAACCGTATTTCAAGTTGGTCGGGTGAATGGTCGGTTAAGTGGTTGGCCTGCGCACCCTGTTCGGCCTGTTTTGGGGTTGACTTGGGCAGGCCATGGGCAATCGAGGTGGTGTTCAAAAATAAGGCGCTTGCTATGAGGGCCCAGCAAAGGCTTACCCATACAAATCGAGAGTGTTGCATGTTCACTAAATTGAATCCCAATATTACACCCGGAACTAGCTTAATCCTGCGTCATGAGAATCCCCTCATTGGGCTTTGAGGTGTATCAAGGCCTCTATTTATTGAGTCGCAAAGCACCGATTAAGGGGGGTCGTCCTGCCCTCTCGATTAGGTAATAGTAGGTACCAGCTTCGAGCCCTTTACCATCAAAATCATTTACATAAGGGGATTGATTCAGAACCTTCTGTCCCCAACGGTTGAATATTTGGACCGTTGCTTCCGGAAAGCGGTGTATGTTCTTGACAGTGAAGGTCTCATTGATACCGTCTCCGTTGGGAGTCATTACATTAAAAACTTCAAGGTCAAGTTCTTTGACCTCAAAATCAAGAAAATTGCTCCGAGCATAGCGGCCATCATCGGGGTTCTTGCTCTGAACCCAAATTCTATATTGGCCTTGTAGCCATGGCTTGGAAAACCTGAAAAGTGTATCCGCAGTTTGGCCCAAACTTTGCGAATCCGGGTCGTTGAGGAAAGGCTTACTCAGCCAAAGTTGATAAACCGGGTTGGGCCATGCTTTGGCATAGCTTAACCAGGAAACGGAAGCTTCTAAGGCTGTATCGTTCCTGAGGGTATCTCCAACCGCACGCAGGAGGATATTGGAAACCGAATCACCGGGAGGAGCATCGGGGTTGCGATGAATTTGGAGAATAATTCGAAAATCTCGGGCTTCGCTTACCGGGTTTGGAACAATGACGCTGTGGACGGTATCCTCAATGCTCACGAAATACCCGATATCAAACCAGTGGTCTCCAAAAACCTCCTGATTTCGTTGAAGCCTGTAGGCTTTGAAGAAGTCCTGCCGCAGATTTAGGGGTTGATGCCAAGTGACGGTGACCTGGCTGTGGTCTGGAAGCACAGAAACATTGCGAACATGGACGGGGGAATTGTATTCGTAACAATTATCAATTCGAATTATAAGGCTGTCAAATTCATCAATACGGGAGAAACAATCGCCAAGGATGGGGTCTTGGTCCAGACCCAAACGCACGACCAAATGGTGATCTCCATTATGGATGAGCTGTTGCCCAAGGCGTATCAAGATGGAATCACTTCTGCCGTTCAGGCAGGGTGTTTCAATCCCCGATATAGGCAACAAGGTGCCATTGGGATCGTAGAGCCGGAATTCAGTCCCCAAAGAGTCTAAACTGGAACACAAAAATTTCCCCATCGTTTTGATCCATAAGGAATCGGTGTAACAGTTCCACCGCATAACAGGGTTCAAACTTAGGCTATCCTCCGAATTAAAACCTTGAAGAGCAGAACCATCCGTATAAATTGTCACGTTGCGGATCGAATGCCGATCGTTCTGTGCCCCTGTCCCCGAAGTAAAGCCGAGATATCCAACAAAATTTGCAGTAGCAAACACGCGGTAAAGCCAAATCACTTTGTTAATCGATACCGTAACATAACCGCTATCGTATTCGATATGAGCGGAATTGTAATTGTTAGATCGGATGAAATTGAGATTACCGGCAGTATTAGTGACTTTGTATAAAGTTGGAAAACACTCGTCATAACCAGGGCCGCTGTAAACTTGGATTTCAGGATTTGCCCCGCAGCCGTTATCGTAAGGATCAAAGACGACTTTGAGGCCAGTGCCGTTGGTGGGTATTCCAATACCACCTCCTGAAACAAAGCCCGAAGGAGGTATGGAAAGAAAACAA
>SYHX01000027.1 GCA_005799025.1 Bacteroidota bacterium
CTCCACGGTGATCCCGGGCATTTTACGAATCAGTTGTTCAGCATCCGCATCCGGGGTCGTCTTGTACCCGGAGGCATTAATCTCCGTGGTATCGCCTCGCTGTTCGATGCGTTTGGCCTGGGCCTCGATGCCTACCGAACCTAATTGCGTGGTTAATGGGGCCAGCAAAAGGTTACCCATGCTTTGGGATTCCAACCAGCGTTGAAACATGCGGTACGGGGCATAACCAATGTAGGTGCATTGAAGCATGTAACCCCCCACTCTAGGCAAGGTGAACACAAAGCGCCCTTGGGCATCGGTTGAAACCCCTGAGCGAAGGCTACTGTCCCTTAGCCCCACCGCGACCACGTTCACCCCTGCCAAACCCTCCCCTGTCAGGGAATCCAAGACACGCCCAGAAATCACAGGTTTAAAATCGCTGCGATCCCCACCTCGATTGCCTTCACTACCACGGCCTTGAGTCCAACCTAGCTGGGTCTGCAAGAAGAACAGTCCCAAGGTCAAAACAAATAGGCTGATCAAAGAGGCGGTGAGGTTCATGTGTTTTGCACTATATAAATATATTCAATCAACAAAAATGCGCATGAATGCGTTGTTTGAGTACGAACTTTGACCCCAATGAAGCGATCTGCCCTTTACCTATTGCTGCTCGTAGGCACCGGTTTGGCAATACTCGTCAGCACCCTGGGTGAAAGCAGTTCCTACGTGGACTTTGCCGAAGCCGCAGCCAACCCCGACAGAAGTTACCATGTAGTCGGGCAATTGGACCGGGGCTTTCCCTTGGTTTACAATCCGACCCAAGACGCTAACCTGCTCCAATTCAAGCTACTTGATCAAAAAGGGCGCAGCATGTCCGTGGTGTATTACGGTGCCAAACCCCAGGACTTCGAACGTTCTGAACAGATAGTCATCATTGGTAAGGTTGTTTCCGTTGCTTCGAATAATCAATCTAACACGTTTTTTGAGGCAGATCAAATTCTGACCAAATGCCCTTCCAAATACACCGAAGACCAGGTACCCACCACCTCCGCTAACCCCTAATACCATATAAGAACGCGATGGAATTTGCAGGCGAATTGCTTTGGCCCGGCCATTTAGGGCATCTTGCCGTTATTGTTTCATTCTGTGCCGCTCTGATGAGCACCCTTTCCTACGGGCATTCCTTGAACGGCCACACTTTGTCCCGTGGGCGTTGGGAACAGTGGGGGCGCTGGGCCTTCGGTATCCATAGCGTTGCGGTGGTCACCATCATCGCCACCCTTTTTGGCATTATTTATTTTCATCGCTACGAATACCATTATGCCTGGTCACACGCCTCCAAAGCTTTACCGACGCATTATATCCTCTCAGCCTTTTGGGAAGGTCAGGAGGGCAGCTTTCTGCTTTGGATATTCTGGCATATGGTGTTGGGATGGATTTTCCTAGCGGTTAGCGGAAGGCGCTGGGAGGCTGGCGTCATGAGCGTCCTTTCCCTTGCCCAACTTATGCTGACCAGCATGCTGCTGGGAACTACTCTGGAAATTCCTGGCCTTATGGATTGGCATATTGGAAGCAGTCCATTTACCCTCCTACGCGAAACTCTTCAAGCCCCTATTTTCAATCGTCCGGATTACCTGCAATGGATAACCGACGGCAATGGACTCAATCCGTTGTTACAAAATCCCTGGATGGTCATCCATCCTCCGGTGCTTTTTCTGGGCTTTGCGTCCTGCACCATTCCCTTTGGTTATGCGTTAACTGCCTTGTGGACGAAACGATACGATGCTTGGGTGGGTCTTGCCAAAAGTTGGACCTTGGTCGCTATCCTCACTTTAGGAAGCGGCATTATAATGGGCGCGGCATGGGCCTACGAATCCTTGAATTTCGGTGGATATTGGGCCTGGGATCCGGTCGAAAACGCTTCATTATTGCCTTGGCTCCTGCTCGTTGCTGCGTTGCACGGCATGCATGCCTATACCAAAAGCCAATATTCCCTACGCTCTACCTTCATCCTCGTACTCTTGGGATTCTTGTTGGTATTGTACGCCACCTTCCTGACCAGGTCTGGGATCCTCGGCGAAAGTTCGGTGCATTCGTTTACGGACCTAGGCTTGTCTGGTCAACTTTTGATCTTCCTAGGCGCCTTTGTTCTGCTGGCTCTGGTCTTGCTGGTCCTTCGTTGGAAAGAAATCCCTGCCCGTGAAAAGGACAGCGAAGAGGCCGGGAGTTCTAGGGAGTTCTGGCTCTTTGCCGGTAGCATGACTCTTGTCATTAGTGCCTTGCAAATTCTTTTCACCACCTCCATCCCGGTATTCAATGCCATTGCGGGCAGCAACATGGCTCCGCCTGCCGAGGTGGTTTCCTACTATAACCGTTGGCAATTACCCATTGCGGTAATTGTTCTGTTGTTAGGAACCGTGGCTTTTGAACTTCGCTTCAAGAAAAGTGATCCAAGATTGGTCTTGCAGTGGATTATCCAAATCACCTTAGTGGCCGTGGTATTGACCCTGGCTGTAGCCTATACCATGGGCATAGGGTACTGGTCCTATATTCTCTTGATTTTTGCGGCCTGTTTTGCTCTAATCGGAAACCTAAACCAAATGTACCGTCGTCGACAGAAAATCATGAAGCAGGGAGGATTGACGGCTCATCTTGGTTTTGCATTGATGATGTTGGGGGTTTTGGTTTCTTCCTCCCGCAAAGAGGTGGTTTCTTTGAACCTCAATAATACTCCTTTGGGACCGAATTTCTCACCAGCGCAGACCCGTGAAAATGTCCTGCTTTATGAAAGTCAAAGTCAAACCATTGCGGGTTACTCCGTATGGTATTTGGGAGATTCAGTGGTTGAGCCTAATCGTTATTACAAACTTCGTTTTGAACAAAGAGATGAACAAGGCAAGGTGCGTTTCAGCCGTACCCTCTACCCCAATGCTCAAATCAACCCCAAGATGGGTTTGATCGCCTCGCCGGCCACCATGCATTTCTGGGACCATGATTTGTATATGCACGTAACTCAGGTTCCAGACCCGGCTTCCTTGCAATCCACCTCGAAGGAATATAAAGAACCTGTTTTGCATTACCTCAACGCGCGTGGTGATACCTTGATGCTGCAGGAATACTTGTTGGTCTTCGAAGGACTCAAGACCAATCTCGACTCTGCTTGGTCCGCCCAAAGCACCGGTGCGGAGGTTGCTGTCGGTGCTCCGGTCCGCGTTCAGAGGGTAGATACTACCTTCCAATTAATGCCGGTTTATGTTATCCGAAGCGGAGTTGAATTTCGTTATCCAGACCAAAGCGCCGAGCCTGGCATTCGCCTCCAATTGCAAAGCATAGACCCCAGCAAACAACAAATTGCGCTCGCTGTACAAACCACCCCTCCTCCACCAAGGCCTTATGTGGTGCTCAAAATGTTACGCTTCCCTTGGATCAATGCGGTATGGTACGGCAGCTTTCTTCTTGTTCTGGGCTTAAGCATGAGCATTGTGCATCGTAACCGTCAGTACCGTAATGAACGAATGGAGGACTAAACTCGGTGGTCGTGTCGCCATCGTAGGATCTGGCCAAGCGGCATGGGCTTGGGGCATGGGCCTCATGCATGCAGGGATCCACATAACTCAGGTTTGGGGTAGGCATGCAGGTCGTGGCAGAGCTTTGGCCAATCGTTTGGACGCTGAATATCAAAGCATCGCGAATATTACTCCCGTATCATGGGAAGGGGATGTCCTTTTGCTTGCCGTGGCAGACCAAGCTGTTGAAAAAGTCGCAGCCCAATTCGAATGTGGAATATTTCAACATATTGTACACTGCTGTGGCACCCTCGCCATGGAGGCCCTTGCAGTGCATCCCCGCCACGGTCTCCTTTGGCCGCTGATGAATTTGAGCCAAGCGCACGAAAATCTCCTGCAAGGTGTCCCTGTACTCCTCGAAGCCAACAACGAACCATTGCGTGAAATCCTGGAAGCATGGTGCCTCGACCTACAAGCCCATCCCCTTCCCTCCACCCTTACCCAAAGGACCTCGCTACATCTTGCTGCGGTGATGACCGCCAATTTCAATAATCTGCTTCTACATTGGGGGCATCGAACCCTTAAGGGCCACGGTGAGCACCGCCTGCTTCTGCCTATTTTACAACAGCAACTGCGCCTGTTTGCCGAAGATCCTACAGACCCCTTTGCCCGACAAAGCGGCCCCGCCCATCGAGGCGATATCGAAACCATGAACAAACACCTTGCCCTCTTGGAATATGACCCTGAGGGGCAAGCTTTGTACCGATCCCTTAGTCGCCTGATTGCTCAATTGAAATCCAAACCTGGGCATGACTGATTCATTACCCATAAATTCTTCGGCATGGTGGTCAGTTTGGCGGGGCAGCCGTCCGGTGAATCTCTTGTTACTTGCATGGGCCATGATTTCTTTTCGGTTTTTTCTGATGTTACCAGTACTAGAAACACGTCTGCTCAATTTCGGATTAGATCATCGTGATTTTTTAATCATGGTCTTAGGATCCATATTGATAGCCGGTGCGGGTAACTTAATCAACGACTATTTCGACCAAGAATCCGATCGCCACAATGACAAAAGACGACCCACCGTCCCTGAGAATATTTTCTGGCCAGCGTATTGGGGCATGAACGGTTTGGGGCTAAGCCTTTGCGCCTGGGCCGCATGGCAAGCAGGCCTACTGAATCTTACCCTCTTGCCTATTGCAGCGGTTTTTTTGCTTTTTCGGTATTCTGAACATTGGAAAAAGCAAGGATGGTTGGGACCTGTTATTATTGTCTTCCTCTGCATCCTCTGGGTGGCCATGCCCTGGCTTTACGAGTTCAAAGCCATAGGTATTCTCTTCCAATACTACCGTGCCGATTCAGATTTGCTCCACAAAACTTGGTTGATTTACCTGGTGTTTTGCGCTTTGGTTACCCTGAGCAGAGAACTGGTCAAAGCTTGCGAGGACCATACCGGTGACCTCTACACCGAAACTCAAACGGTCGCTATTCTTTATGGCGCTCGTTGGACGAGTAGATTGGTCTTGGTCCTGTGGGCCATGGTTTGGGGATTGAATACGGTCATTGTCTGTTTACAATGGGCCAACCAAGCCACCATAGAAGCTGCTTATTCTGCCTTGGCATGGCTATGGTCTTCGGCTGTTTTATGGAGGCTTGTGAGCTTGAGCACCCGCACCCCATCCAAACAACCCTACCAGACCTTAAGCCGTTGGATAAAAATATATTTTGCAATAGGCATTCTCTCCCTCTGGGTTTATTACATGATATTTCTGTATGGGTCCTCTGCAGCTTAGTTATCGTCTGCTGCTGGGCTCAGGTTCACCCCGACGCGCTACTCTGCTTTCGAATATCGGTTTACCCTTCGAAATGAGGGTGATCCCCATTGATGAGGAAGCGCTGCAGCATCCCATCGTCGAAGAAACCGCTCTGCATCTGGCCCGGCTCAAATCACAAGCCATTACCATAACATCCAACGAATTATTGCTTACAGCAGATACTACTGTCATTTGTCAAGGTCAATTACTTGGCAAAGCCCCGGATCGTAATTCGGCAATTACAATGTTGCAACAATTATCCGGGCAAACTCACAGAGTAGACACTGGGGTATGCCTACGAACCCTCAACAAAGAAATTCATTTACAATCCACCACGATACTGCAATGGTACGAACTGGAACTTATGGAAATCGAATGGTATGTGGATCATTACCACCCCTATGACAAGGCCGGGGCCTATGGGATTCAAGAATGGATAGGCCAAAGAGCCATACGCGGCATCCAGGGTTGTCCCCTCAACGTGATGGGCCTACCGCTTCCCTTGGTTTACGAAACACTGCGTTCTGAATTCAGCGCATAAACAGGCATAGTCCAATGGAAGGCTGTTCCTCGCTCATCGGAATACGCCAATCTAAGGCTGCCTCCGTGCTGCTCCACTATTTTGCGGGACATGGCCAGACCCAAACCCAGGCCTTCGCTGCGAGTGGTGAAATTGAGTTCAAACAAATACCTTTGCATATCCGGCGAGATGCCTGAACCCTGGTCCACTATTTCAAGGACAATTTCATCACAAAGCAAGTCCAATCGAAGGCTGACCTCCGCCTTGTCTTTATTTGCCAATTTGGCCTGAATAGCATTTTGAAACAAATTTTGAAGCACCCGCTGCAAACGGTTCGAATTTCCTTGAATAAATACGTTGGCAACCTCAGGCGATACCTGCCATTCCAAGACAGATTGTTCAATGAACCAACTCGCCACTTCCTGAACGAATTCACTCCAAAGAATGGCTGTTTTTTCCGCCTCCGATTCTCTCGAAAAATCCCTGTAGGTATCGGCTATTTCGGTTAGCAAATCAATTTGTTGAAGGACAGATATGGTATCTGACTCAAATTTGGAATCAAATGCGCTGGAGTTTCCTTTATAATCCCGTAACAATTTCTGAAGTCGAAGTTTCATCGGAGTCAAAGGATTCTTGATGTCGTGGGCAATTTGCCTAGCCATTTCCTTCCAAGCCGAATTACGCTCCGCTTCCGCCAGGCGTTTCTCATTCTCTGTAAGAGATTGTACCATTTGGTTATAGGACTTAAGCAAAAGTCCAAACTCCCCCCCACTCATCTGTTCATCCAAAGTGATTTTACGACCAGCTTTAGTCTGCAACATTGCCGTGGTCAACACTTTAATCGGGGATGCCACCCCTTTGGCCAGCCTGTACGCCAACAGAATCGATAGCAACAGAACCAAGGTAAAGACCGAGATGACGCCTACCAAATATTCATTCAATTCAGGAGCCCCTCGAGGTGCCTTATTTACAAAGGGTAAATTCACAAAACCAATCAAAAGACCCTCTGGATTGCGCAGCACATGGTAGGCAGACAGGTAATCCACCTGACCAATTTTCTCTTCGATCAATTGAAATTGAAATTGATTTTGCCCAAACGATTTCCATAATGGGAAAGGCATATAATCGGAAACCAAACCCCTTTCAAACCACAAACCCCTTGACCCGGAACGGAATCGACCGTCCATATCGTAAAGAAAAAAGTCGATGTCGGTCAAGGCCGCGCGATCCCTCATGGAACGGACCGCATCATCTGTCAAGGCACCCTCGGCAGCAACCAATCCCTGAGACATTAGATGAAATTGGCGTAATTGAGCGAGCAGAGAGGCCTGGGATTCGCTGCGGTGCTGCCGTGTGATGAAATAGATGGTGAAACCCACCAAAGCGGTAATCACCAGAATAACCAAAATGGTGGTAGCCCATTGAACCTTGGTTTGAAACCGAAGAGTCGTCCACTGCAAGGAAGTTCCCAGTTTGTTTTTGGAATTCCATTTCGGAAGCCTCAAAAACCACCAAATAAACATGGTCATCAATGCGCCCAACGAAAGTGGCATCAGAATGGATGGCATGTCAAGGACCTGAACGGCCACCTGCTTTTGTTCTTTTTGAAAGATCAAAGCAGGCCTACCATCTTGACTAATCACCCAAGACCAAGGATTCCGTTGGCTCGTCGTGGACCATTGCTCTGGTAGACGAAAAGGATAGGGATAGGGTCCGTTTTGAAAAATCAAACCCCCTTTTTCATATAAGGCAAGTCCGGAGCGCCCCGTGAAGGTGAACCCTGCAGCACCCGTCCCCAAAATACTTGGGATAGGCGACAAGCTAGGAAAAAACTTTTGCGCCAAAATCACGACCAAGGTATCAGGTACAGGCTTCGCAACCTCAATTGCGATTCTAAGTCGGTACGCGTTGCGGCCTTTGCTTTGAAATTCTTGAACAGAACCCTTCCAAGCTGGAATAAAATCCAAATTGGTGGAATCTATGGTAGCGACGGAATCCAGGATGTTCAGGGTAAATTCTGAACTTAACAAATCAAAAAATGGATTTAAATTGGAATAATGTTTACCCACAATATTCCGGCTAAGCTCCTTCAATGACCTCGAAGAACTGTCCGTCCAAGCCGCATCACCCCGCAAGGAATCGATGAAAGGATGAAAATACGTGTAGGCCTCCAATGGCCTTGGCTCCACCAAGGTTGACAGCTGGCCTTGAGCTGAACTTACCTGAATTCTCCAATGCTGTGCATAGATGAGAAATGAACTAAACAAGCTCATCAAACCCAAAACCACATTCAAGCCCATAGAACGATGAGCAAATCGTTTCCAACACCCTCCCAAGGCCATCCATGCAGCGTATCCCAAACCCAAAATCCATCCCCACAAGGTCCAACTTACCTCAATGCCCCACAACACCACCCCTATCAATCCAAGAATCGTCAGAGCCACTGGGACCACCTTCCCTCGGTCTTTCTCTTTGTTCGCAACAAACCGCCTCATCAAATTCGCTGCCAATACCATCATGAGCATCAAGGCCAAGACCCAGGCGCCGTCGTCCCAAGACCATGCCACTGGATTGGCCCAACCAATTTTGACCAACCCTGCATCCAAAATCAAAGCCCAGGCCAAATAC
Organism: Bacteroidota bacterium; assembly: GCA_005799025.1. GTDB lineage: Bacteria > Bacteroidota > Bacteroidia > UBA7662 > UBA7662 > SYHX01. Next base: position 8,448 of record SYHX01000027.1, read on the forward strand.
AATCCGCTCCAAGCCATCCATATCCCCCAAGAACCAAGCCTCACACCCAAGACAAGTACGCTTAAATACAACCACAACACATTGAACGTGATACCTGCCTGGCTCCATAATCTCCAACCCATCCCGTACACCGATTCAAAAAACCTTGATCCCACAAAATCAGAGCCCCATAGCCATAGGTTGCCTACCATAAACCCCAAAATCAACATCACAACAGCAAGCCAACGGTTTGGTCGGTACCAATAAATCAACAGAGCCCACAGCGTTAACCATATCACCAATAACCCATGAAAAATCTGTTGTTGCACACGTTGAGAAACTTGTTGGCGACCCACAGCTTGTATCCTGAACCACACCTTGCCTTGGCAGCGTACCGGCTGCCCCTCCATGTTTTGATTGGGTGAAACAATGCGAAGTTGATCCCCTCCATCGAAGGGAACCAGCATCCCAAAGGGCATGGTCCCCGTGGTTAATCCATAACGATATTCCAAACGAACGAAGGCCACACGGCGACCTTTGGGTGAGTCTTTCACAAATGCTAATCCACTTCCACTGAGCACATTCACCCATCCATCCTCCTTCAAATTTTGAAGTACCTTATCATCCCGTGATGTGAGATCATTCCCTTTCCAATGAGTTCGACATAAACTTGAATCCCAAGACACCTCATCCCAATCATCCTGAACATGGCCTTCATCTCCATTATCAAGAGTCTTTTGGTTCTGCTTCCATTCTTTCACTTGTTCAAGAATCAAGGGAATCTCCTGTTCCCAATGCTGCACCGCTTCCGAGACCAACTTGGAGGACGACCATTGCCGGTTTGCGTAGGACCATAGGAGGGCCAATCCTACAATACCCCATAACAACCAATAAACCAATGGCTTGGCTCCTAGCTTCTGCCCCATAACGGTGAAGGTTGATGGGCCGACCATAGCCTAAGGAAGGGGTGACGGATTCAATTGAGAGAGTTCTCTTCGGTAATAATCCAAAACTCCATGACCAAGGCTTTTGAATTGAACAGGGCATTTCAAACGCTGCAGCCAAGCCATATCAGCACAGGTATAATATTGGTATTGAGCACGCAAATGCTCCGGGGTATCCACAAACTCAATACGAGGTTCTAGCGCCATGGCCTCGAACAGGGCCACCACCAAATCTTTGAACGTCGAAGCATGCCCTGTGCCCAGATTGAATAAGCCACTGTGTTGGCGATTTTTCATGAACCACAAACAAATTTCCGTCACATCATCCACGTAGATGAAATCTCTTTGCTGCTCGCCGTCCTTGAAATCAGGATGATGGGACTTGAACAAACGCACTTTTCCATCCTGGATCAGCTGTTTGGAGGCATGCCAAACCACGGAGGCCATAGGGCCTTTGTGGCTTTCGCCAGGACCGAAGACATTGAAAAACTTAAGACCCACCCACTGCATAGGTTTGCGCTCGCTTTGGGCCATCCAGCAATCAAAGAAATGTTTGGACTCCCCGTAGGGATTGAGCGGTCGTAATTGATCCAAAATAGAAAGGCTGTCTTGAAAACCATGCTCCCCCAATCCGTAAGTTGCCGCTGAGGAAGCATAAAGCAAAGGCAAACCCCAGCGCGAGCAGGCTTGCCACAAATCTTTGGAATACCCCAAATTGAGGCGGTCAAAAATCGACCGATCATGCAGCATGGTGTCGGTCCTTGCTCCCAAATGAAAGACGTATTGGACCCAGGCATGATGTTCATCCAGCCAATTCATCAGATGATCGCGATGGACTAGGCTCGAATAGACAAGGCCCTTCAACCTCTTTTCCTTGGCGTCCACTGCGCTTGATCCTTGAACAGCCGAGTGACCTTCGCCCTCCCCGAAATCATCCACCAAGACCAAATCCTCAAAGCCGTCCCTGTTCAGACGGGCCACCAAATTGGATCCAATGAATCCACCAGCGCCAGTTACTACTATCATTGCCCAAAATTAAGCCTTTGTATCTTTGCACCGCTTATGATTTTGGTAACCCGTAAGGCGCATTTCAATGCCGCCCATAAACTTTGGAATCCCAACTGGGATGAGGCCCGCAACGAAGAGATCTTCGGTAAATGTGCCCACAAGAATTGGCACGGCCACAATTTTGACCTTTGGGTTACCATTGCGGGCGAGGTCGACCCGGAAACAGGCTTTGTTTTGGATCTGAAAGTCCTCAAAAAGCTCATTCAGGACAAGGTTATTGAACCCCTTGATCACTCCAACATCAACATGGACGTACCCTTCATGGCAGGGCGCTTGGCATCCACCGAGAATTTGGCTATCGCAATTTGGGATCAACTCTTCAGCGATCTTCTGACTCCTCGCTACAGGCTCCATTGCATTCGCCTTGCCGAAACGCACCAAAATTCCGTTACTTACTACGGCCCTCAGGCCATACAACCCCTTCTACCATGAGAGCATTTTTATTTCCAGGGCAGGGTTCTCAATATCCTGGTATGGGGCAGGACATTCTCGCTTTGGGCGACAAGGCTGCACAAAGGCTTCAGGAGGCCGTCGCTATCCTTGGTTTTCCCATCGATGAGGTGCTTTGCCACGGTTCTGAGGAGGATCTTCGGCAGACCAAAGTCACACAACCCGCAATTTTCTTGCATTCAGTGATTCTTGCAGAGGTCATGGGGGATCGCTTTGAGCCGGGCATGATTGCGGGGCATTCCTTGGGCGAGCTTTCGGCCCTGACCGCTGGTGGGGCCCTAAGCTTCGAAGATGGCCTACGGCTAGTGTCCTTGAGAGCAAGTGCCATGCAGAAGGCCTGCGAAGAACAAGCCTCCACCATGGCCGCGGTGCTTGGGCTAGACGACGATAAGGTGGTGGCCTTGTGCCACGAAGTGACCCATAACCCTGTCGACAACAAGTATGCTGGCCAAATCGTCGTCGCTGCCAATTTCAATTGCCCTGGCCAAGTGGTCATTTCCGGAGGACCGGCAGCCGTGGAATTGGCAGGACTTAAAGCCAGCGAAGCGGGGTGCCTCAAAGTTGTTCCCCTTTCCGTCGGCGGCGCCTTTCACTCTCCCTATATGCAAAGCGCCGCAAATGCCCTTCAAGCCGCCCTTGATGCCACGAAAATACTTACCCCACGCTGCCCAATTTACCAAAACGTCGCACCTACCGAGGGCAGGCTCGATCCCTCTCTTATTCGCGATGGATTGTCCAAGCAACTCACGGGGCCTGTCCTCTGGACTCAAACCATACGCGCCATGCTTCAGGGTGGCGCCACGGAATTTACTGAATTAGGTCCGGGCAAGGTCTTGCAGGGATTATTACGAAAGATCGACCGTCAGGCTGTTTTCGTGCAAGCCTGAAGACTTCTTCCGTATTCGTAACATTCTCCTCTTTCCCTGCATATCCTTGCGTAGTGTCCATTCCAAATGCGGCTGATCACCCCACCTTTCTTGATTCACAATATCCTCGGCGTAGCGTGGATTGAGTTCCAACCAGAAACACTCGGAGCAGGGCGCTTCCAGGAATGCTCCGATCAAGGTATAGTACACCTCCAAAGGATGCGTTCCTGGGGCAAACAAAGCTACATGTGGCTCATAATCAATAACATGATTATCCATTTCTGCTACCTCGTCCGATCCAATATAGGGCGGATTGCTGATCCAGAACCTGGCCTTGGGCGCCTTCCAATCCTTGGCCATGAAATCAGCTCTATGAACCTGCAATCTTGAAGTCAGACCCCATGCTACTGCATTCCTTTGCGTTATATGCAATGCTTGTTCCTCGCAATCCAATGCGATGACTTTGCTAAAAGACCTATGCTTGGCCAAGGCCAAAGCTATACAACCACTACCAGTCCCCAGGTCAAGAAAGGTGGCGACATTCGAACCTGATTCGCTCTCCGACCCATTCTTGACCAGAGGGTCACCCAAAACCCAATCCACCAGCTCCTCCGTTTCGGGACGTGGAATTAAAACACCAGGGCCTATCGACATGGCAGTACCCATGAAATAGGCTTTACCCAACACATATTGAATGGGCTCACCTTGCATGAGCCTCGTCCAGGAGGTATGCGTACAATTTTCTTCCAAAGGTGCCTCGACCTCTGATTCGGTAGCCAGATCCAACCAAAGCCTACGCATAGCCTTAACCTCTCCCACAGGATATATTCCGTGAAGGAGGTCCACCCATTCCCTTTCGGTACAGGCGCTTGGGGCTTTATGCATAATCTTTAAAAATGGAGGTCATGAAATCCAATTGGCCAACCCCCAAATCTAGGCCTTAACCGAATCTTCATCGTCGAATTCACGCTAGGATAAGGAATTCAAGCATAGGGGGCGGGCATGGACGCTATTTTTGGGTCATGGGAATCCAGCAACCTATGCCACCATGTCCTGAAGACTCTCTATGGATGCGTCGTTGTTTGGAAATTGCCCGAATACCAGGTTCTTCGGTCAGCCCAAACCCTTTGGTCGGCGCTTTGATCGTTCAAAATCAGAAAGTTAGGGGCCAAGGCGCTCATTTACGTTGGGGATCTGCCCACGCCGAAGTCCATGCCCTTCAACAGTGGCAAACTAATCATTTTGCCCATAACTCTCCTGCAAATGGAGAAGACGCGCCCACTCTATATGTTACCCTTGAGCCCTGCAATCATCAAGGCAGAACCCCGCCCTGTACCGAAGCGATCATCAATGCCGGCATTCAATCCGTTGTTTTTGGGTGTAAGGATCCTCATCCTTTGGTGAGCGGAGCAGGGATCAACAGGCTACTCCAAGCGGGGATCATGGTCCGAGGCCCCGTTCTCGAAAAGGAATGCCAATGGATGAACCGGCGTTTTGAAACGGCTTGCCTGAGGAACAGGCCTTACGTAATCCTCAAATGGGCCATGAGTGCGGATGGCTTTATGGACAACGGTGGACCTGGACCTGGACCGCGTATCAGTGGGCCTTTGGCCTCCCTGATCACCCATCAATTGCGCCGTGAACAAGCTGCTATCCTTGTTGGAGCTCAAACTTTGATCCAGGATGATCCTGATTTAAGATCATGGCGACTCGGTGAGCCTCATCCCAGGGTTGTCATCGCTTCGGATACCCGACCCATGGTCGGCTCTCACAGGGCCTTTGCGAGAAATCTTGAACCGCTGGTTTTGTTTTGGCCTCGATCTTGCCCCGAAGAGGATTTGGCCCAGGTTTGGTGCAAGTCCCTCATGGAACAGCGACTCAACTCCTTGTTAGTGGAGGGTGGTCGAAAAACCTTGGATATATTCCTTAAAAGCGGGGTATGGGACGAAATTCATGTTTTCCAAAACTCAAATTTGATTCTACACCAAGGAACTATTGCCCCTCATCTTCCATGTAAACCGGTCAAAGAAGAAAGAGTGGACAGGGATACTTACCGAATCTACAGACATGGATTTTTTTGATTTCCTTGCTCAAGGTCCTATCACAAAAACATCTTCCAAACCCAAATTCAATTATCTTTGCAACCGAATTTCTTACAAATCCTTTTCTAATGAACTACAAATCCCTTTTAGCCATTCTGCTTTCCACGTCCCTGTGGTCTGCTTCCTGCAATGCCCAAAACAAAATGAAAAAAGAAGACCTCAAAACCGAACTGGATACCGTTTCCTATAGCCTAGGTGTCAATATTGGGAATAATATCAAGCAACAAGGTGTCAAAGACCTCAATCTTAAGGCACTTATGAAAGGTATGGAACAAGCCTTGGCCGGAGACAGCACCTGGCTGAACGACCAAGAAGCAATGAGCGCCATACAAGGTTATTTTACCAAAATTTCTGAGACCAAAGGTGCCGAAAGCAAAAAGGTAGGAGAAACCTTCCTCGCCGAGAACGGTAAGAAAAAAGGCATCACCACCACCTCTTCGGGCTTACAATACGAAGTCATTAAGATGGGCGATGGAGACAAACCCTTAGCTACCGACGAAGTCACGGTTCATTACCACGGTACCACCATCGATGGTCAGGTTTTTGATTCCTCCAAGGATCGCGGTGAGCCTGCTACGTTCCCCCTTAACGGTGTGATTGCCGGCTGGACAGAGGCCCTCCAATTGATGCCCAAAGGCTCTATCTTCAAACTCTATCTTCCCAGTAATCTTGCTTACGGCGAACGTGGTGCTGGTGAGAAAATCCCAGCCCATGCAGTACTAATTTTTGAAGTTGAATTACTCGAAATCAAGAAGAAATAATTGAACCCATTCTCGAACCCAGCGGCCTTGCGAAATGCAGGGCCGTTTTGGTTTTAACCCAACACACATCACCAAAATGCTGATTGAATTGCTGCTCATGGGCAAAATCAAAGAGGAGCATATTCTCCAAGGTACCCGATATTACAGCGACAAACTTCAACACTTTTGCAAACTCACCGTAAAAGAACTTAGTGCAAGAGAAGCCCGATCCAACCCAGCCGAAATTATCGCCGCCGAATCTTTGGTTCTGCAATCACGCTTCAAGGAGGGCTATGCTCAAATCCTTTTGGATCAACGTGGGCAAATGGTGGACAGCCCCGGTTTGGCCCGTAAACTGGACCATTGGGAATTGCACGGCCCCCCTCGCTTACAATTTTTGGTGGGTGGGGCCTACGGGGTCAATGACGAAATTCGTCAAAATGTAGATTGGATATGGTCCTTCTCCGATTTGACCTTCCCCCATCCATTGGCTCGCTTGATTTTGTTGGAGCAATTGTACCGCGCATTTACCCTTCGAAAAAATATTCCTTACCACCATGGATAAACCTGGATCCCTAAATCGTCGACAACGCCGCATTCTGCTTCTCGGATACAGCGGAATGGTCGGATCATCCTTGCTGGAACAATGCATCCGCAGCGACCAAGTTTATGAAATCTTGTGTTTGGGTCGCAAAGAACCGGACTTTACGCATTTCAAAATGCGGTGGATTTCGTCCGATCTTCTGCAACCAGGCGAAGATGCCCCCCATTATGTGGCGATCGATCGGGTGTTCTGCGCCCTGGGAACTACCCTACGGGAGGCCGGCTCCTTGGATGCCTTTCGGCAGGTGGATTACCAAATGGTGGTGAATGCAGCGGCATTGGCGAGTCAGGGTCAAGTACCTTATTTCGGCTTGGTTTCCTCTGCTGGAGCCAACCCCCAAAGCCTGCTCCCATACCCCAGAATCAAAGGGGAAACTGAAGCAGCTTTGAGGCGTATGCAATTCCAACGCTTGAGTATTTTCAGACCCGGCTTATTGTTGGGTCAGCGTGAAGCAAGTCGCCCGGCAGAGTCACTGGCAAGGTGGACAAATCCCTTATGGGATTGGACATTACCTCGATCTGCGGCCTCTGTGAAAGCGCATACCGTCGCCTGCGCTATGCTTCTCGATAGTCTCAAGGATGATCAAGGAGAAGACATCTACGATAGCCAACAAATCAAAGTCTTGGCCACACTACTCCCTCAATAGCCCTTCCTCTATGGGGTTGCCTCCCATTCCGCCCTGCTTGGTAATTTCACCACAGGTACCCATCCGTTTTCGGTACCCATCCGAATTTTGAGTTCCAAACCATTGGTAATGACCACAAATACAGCAGCCATGTGTTGATGATAACACATGGCTTGCCACCATACTTCATCATCCAACCGCTCGGCAGGGGCTTTGCATTCCACCAAGATCAAGGGGGCCATGTCACGACCTAGCACCACCAAATCATAGCGTCGGCTACGACGGCCTTCCTCGACCTTATGTTCCACGAGCAAACGAGTGGTCGGATATCCTAAATCCTTGCACATAAAATAAGCCAAATGTTGCCTCACCCACTCTTCGGGTCCTGCCTTGACCCATTTCTTTCGAAAGGCATCCCAAACCTGGATTTGATTCCTATGCCGACGCATGGGTAAATTCACTGCAGGGAAGATCAATTGAGGTTCTTGGTCCATAAGGTCTAGGCCTAATCGTTAAAGCTACGGCCATGGTTACCTTTGAATACATAACCGCATGAAAACCAAAGCCGAAATTGTCAACGACTGGCTACCACGTTACACAGGTAGACCTTTGGAGGAATTCACTCCATATATCTTGTTGACCAATTTCAGTCATTATCTGGACCTCTTCGCTGCACAGCACAACGTACCCATAATAGGAGTAGACAAACCCATTTCATCGGTCGTCGCTGGTGGCATTACTATGCTCAACTTTGGCATGGGTAGCCCCATGGCAGCCACCGTGATGGATCTTTTGATGGCCATTTCTCCCAAAGCGGTGCTGTTCTTGGGTAAATGCGGCGGCCTCAAAAAGAAAAACGCCTTGGGCGATTTTGTATTGCCCATTGCGGCTATCCGAGGCGAAGGGACCTCCTCGGATTATTTCCCACCGGAGGTGCCGGCTCTTCCCTCCTTTGCGTTGCAGAAAGCCATATCCACCACCATCCGCGATCAAGGCCTGGACTATTGGACTGGAACGGTTTATACCACCAACCGACGAGTCTGGGAGCATGACAAAGAATTCAAGGCTTACCTGCGTCGTATCCGGGCTATGGCCATTGATATGGAAACAGCCACCTTGTTCAGCGTTGGATTTTATAACGGCATCCCCAGCGGGGCTTTGTTGCTGGTATCGGATCAACCCATGATACCCGAAGGCGTCAAAACCAAAGAAAGCGATACCCGAGTGACCAATTCTTTTGTGTTAAAACATCTGTCTATCGGCATAGACGCTTTAAATTTATTAATTAATAACGGACTTACTGTCAAGCATCTACGATTCTGATGGCGGCCATCAAAGCCAGAGAACTGGCCTCCGAAAACAAACCCATTGCCCTTTGGACATCTTGTGTTCTCATGCAAGGTGAAGAGCCCTATTTCCTCGACAAACTGAGCGACTTTCTAGAAGAAAATTGGTTAGACCCTGCTGCCAAGGACTTTAACCAGACCGTCCTTTACGGCAAAGAAACCCAGGCGGAACAAATTCTCAGTGCCGCCAAATTATTTCCCTTCATGTCCGAGCGGCGTTTGGTTCTTGTCAAAGAAGCCCAGCAAATGCCCGATAAAGAATGGGACAAACTCCTCCCGTATTTTCAAAATCCTCTAGACTCTACCCTCTTGGTCATGGTATGCCGAGGCAAGAATCTAGATCGTCGCAAAAAGTCCTTCAAAACGCTCGAACAAAAAGGCCGCATTGTCCAAAGCGATCCACTCAAAGACCATCAATTGGCAGGATGGGTGGATCAGATGATCCAAGCCAAAGGATTCCGAATCAGTCCGCCCAGCAAAGCCCTGCTCCTGGATTATATCGGAAACCAGCTCAGTTTGATGGATGCCGAAATTGAGAAACTTGCCCTAAACCTCAAGCCAGGGGAACAAATTGAGTTGGAACATATCGAGAAGTACGTAGGAATATCGAGGGAATACAATGTCTTTGAACTTCAAGACGCCTTAGGCCAAGAAGATGCCTCCAAAGCTTATCGCTTGGCTTTGCATTTAGGCCAAAATCCCAAGGCCTCTCAATTCTCCTTGCCCATGTGCGTGGGCACTTTGTATTCCTTTTTCCAGAAAATTAGCCTCGTTCATGAATCAGGGCATCTTCAGCCCCAGGCCTTGGCCAGTCTGCTTGGGGTGCATCCTTATTTTGTTCAATCCTATCATCGCTACGCCAAACGTTACTCACCAATCCGAATTCGGCGTTGTATTCGGGTTTTGCTGGATTATGATCTTAAGTCCAAAGGCCTCGGACATGGGGGAAATTTAGGAGAAGCCGAATTAACCCAGGAATTGGTCATGGCCCTGCTCTACACAGGTTCAGCACATGCTAATGACCGTCGTCGAAGTACAGCCTGACCCTGGATTCATCCAATCGGATCTGGGCCTGTAAATCCTCCAAAGAGTCAAATTTACGGTCGTCCCTTAATCGGCTCAGGAAACGAACGCTCATACTTTGACCGTACAAATCTTCTTTGAAGTCTAGAATATTGATTTCGATGACCGAAATTCCTTGGTCGTTCAAGGTTGGCCTTGGACCAATATAAGCCATGCACTTGAACCAGCGGTCTCCTACCTTGACATGGGCGGCATAAATACCGGATTTCGGCACGAGTTTATGCGAATCTTCCACCCGAAGATTGGCTGTAGGGTACCCCAATCGTCTACCTACTTGATCACCGTGAACTACCGTTCCACAAAGGGTATAAGAATAGCCCAAAAACATCTGTGCCAAGGCTACATCCCCTGAATCCAAAGAAATTCGAATTTTGGAGGAGGAAACAGCCATCTGATCCAAGGCATGCCTTCCAATTTCTTGGACGGTGAAAGGTAGGGTTTTGGTCTGCTCATTCAAAAAGGCATAATCACCTTCCCTGTCTTTGCCAAAACGATGGTTATAACCAATCACCAAATGAGAAACCCCTAATCTATTCACCAGCAATTGTAAGAAATCCAAAGCAGATTGATTCGAAAAAGCCTTATCAAAAGGCACCACAAAAAGCATGTCCAAGCCCAGGGAGGCTAGTTTCGCAGCTTTTTCATCGGCCGTGCTGAGCAACTTAAGCTTGTCAGGGTCTTTGTTTAGCACCATCCGAGGATGAGGGTCAAAGGTCATCAAAGCGGCCAGACATTGGCGCTCCTTGGCCTCTCGAACCAAGGATTTGATCACCTCGGCATGGGCCAAATGCACCCCGTCAAAGGATCCCATAGTCAACGCTAATGGCGCTGATCGGGTATACTCAGACAAGCTATAAAAGATCTGCATGATGGCTAGGTGTATTGACTTGCAAAAATGCGTCAAAATCTTTCACATGAAACGCCTGCGATGCATGAATTGTGCCAATAGCCGTACGTTTCAGACCCTTGAGATACGCTCCGCATCCCCAAAGCTCTCCCAAATCCCTAGCCAAAGAGCGGATGTAGGTGCCCTTGGAGCATCGTATCCGAAGGGCAAGTTCGGTTCCCTGATGGTAAATGCGTTGGATTTCTGTAATTTCTACGGCACGAGCCTTGAGTTCAATGCTCAAACCCTTTCTGGCCTTGGTATAAGATCTTACCCCTCCGACCTTAATGGCGGAATGTGCGGGAGGAATTTGCATAATTTGGCCGGTCATGGACTTTAAGCCTTCATCGACCATGGAATCACTCACCATGATAGGATCCCCCCCATAAGGACGAAGTTCCGTTTCAAGATCGTAGGAGTCGCTGATTTCACCCAAGCCTAACACTGTTTCGTATTCCTTCTCATGGCCCATCCAACGATCAATCTCTTTGGTCTTGGCACCTACACAGAGGATAAGCAATCCCTCCGCCAAAGGGTCCAAGGTCCCTGCATGTCCGACTTTGGCACCGCCTAAACAGTTGCGCACCTTACGAACCACATCAAAAGAAGTCCAAGATCTGGGTTTATAAACGGGTATTACAGCTCCAGAACGTAAATCTTCCAAAGCAGGCCTCGATCCACAACCTCCTTGCTTCGTGGATTTTAACCACAGGCCCTCCAACCCGGCTATCCAATATTCAGCACCAGCCTCCATTCCTTACCTTAATTCAAACGCAACGTACCCTGAGTATATAAAGCCAAGAACAATAGCCCAATCAAAATTCGATAATACCCAAAATGCTTGAAGCCGTAGTGCTGTACAAATTGAACAAAAACTTTGACCGCTAATAGAGCCACCACAAATGCAATTGCAGCCCCACTCAGAAGCATAGGCCAAGCATCCGAAGGAATGTGGCGGTATTGCTTGAACAAATCATATCCCGTAGCGGCAAACATGGTGGGCAAAGCCAAAAGAAAACTCAATTCAGCCGCCAAGACTCTGTTCAGTCCTACCGCAACCCCTCCCAAAATGGTGGCTGCGGCTCTCGATATGCCTGGGATCATGCTGATGCATTGAATGAACCCCACCCCAAGCAGAGATGGGTAAGGCATATCCTCCACCGATACAAACTTGGAACTTTCACGATCGGACCATCGGTCGAGCAAGACCAGTATAACGCCGCCAAGGAGCAGAGAGAGGCTCACCGTCACAGGATTAAACAAATAGGCCTTTATCGTATCATAAGCCAGGTATCCAATGACCCCTGTGGGCAGGAACGCCACGATCAATTTCAAATAAATGCGCGGACCAACCAAGAACCTACGATAATACAAGCTCAGCACAGCAAGAATCGCCCCTAGTTGAATAAATACTTCAAATAGCTCTAGTAAAGGCGTTTGTTTCCAACCCATTATGGAAGATGCCAAAATCATATGTCCCGTTGAAGAAACGGGTAAGAACTCAGTGAGACCTTCGACAATGGCCAGAATCCAAACGGCAATCCAGGAAATGCCGTCCTGCACTTGATTCATTAGGACCTGGGGCGATACATAATCGCTACCAATTCCACTAAATAACCTGCCGCGATGATGATGGGAGCCAAAGTAATTTTGGTAAACGAGTAAATATCTTCTTTGCCAATCATCAGTGCATTTCCTGCAACCAATAGCACCAAACCAAGCACCATCAAACCGTAATTGATTGGCTGGAACAGGGGCTGACCTTTGTGCTGGAAGGTATCTTTGAAACCAGAGGAGGTACTTGTCTTGGGTGCCTTGGGGGATACGGTGGACTTCGTCGCCATAGAGAATAAATTAATGAAGTTGATCGGGATCGAGGCGAAGATACTTGTTCAAGGCAGCATAATGGCTCAACCATCCCACCAGAAAGGCAAAAAGAGCCAGAAATATACCCATTAATATCAAGGCTAAATGGGATTCCGGATGGTGAAAATCAGGAGCCCATTGAGCTATCCACAAGGCAGTAAGAGTAATTCCAAACAAAGCTACCAAGAAACTAATCCCAGAGCCCAACATCGCGGTACGTAAATAAGGACTTCGGATAAACGCGTCCTCCGCACCCACCAATTGCATGGACCTAATCAAATGCCGATCTGCAAAAATTGCTAGGCGCACCGACTGGTCAATAAGTAGCCAAGTCACCGTAAAGAGAATCCCGCTTAGTCCAAGCAGGACCAACGCCATTTTCTGAAAATTCTGTTGCAAGGAGGCCAACAAACGCTGAGGATAAACGACTTCACTCACCACAGGGTAGGAGCGCAATCGTCCCACCAGGTCTCGAAAAGGGAGCTCTTGAGCGTATTCGTAACGCACATTGACTTTGATGGAAGCCATCAAAGGATTCTCCCCAAGAAAATCCACAAAATCTTCTCCCAATTCTCGACTCATCTCCTTGGCGGCACTCGAGGAACTCACATAAATTGCTTTTTTCACGTCGGGCAATCGTCGGAGCTCCAAAATCATGGCACGAACTTCGCCTTCGCTCGCTTCTTGATCAAGAAAAACTTGAATTTCAATATTCTCATGCAGATGCTCCACCCACAACTTGGCCTGCCAAAACCCGTAGGCCATCAGGCCCAGCAGGTATAGCACCAAGGATTGAGAAAAAAATGCCGAGAAACGAGACCGAGAAACGGACGATTTGAGCAAGGAAGAACCTGAGAAACGCATCGTGCCTCAAAAATAACCCCTTCACCCCATGTGCTTGGCCCTTACCTTCGAACTAAATTCGCCATCATCTTCGATTTGATTTTCAAACTCAAATACAACTCTTGAATTCTCCCATTACTCTCGAAGAAATCGACCGTAAGTGGCAACGCCATTGGATGGAGAGCGGCACCTACCGAACACCTGATCCCCAGGCAGGTCTCCCCAAATACTATGTGCTCGACATGTTCCCTTACCCATCGGGTGCAGGGCTTCATGTGGGCCATCCTTTAGGGTATATCGCCTCCGATGTGATTGCTCGGCAAAAGCGAATGCAAGGGCATGCGGTCCTTCATCCCATTGGGTTCGATGCCTTCGGTTTGCCCGCCGAACAATATGCGATTCAAACGGGCCAACACCCACAGGTAACAACAACGGTCAATGCCCAGCGGTACCGTGAGCAGTTGCAACGCATCGGCTTCAGTTTTGATTGGGATCGTCAAATCAGCACCTGCGATCCCAATTATTATCGCTGGACCCAATGGATGTTCCTACAAATGTTTGATTCCTGGTTTGACTTACAACAAAACCAAGCACGACCCATCGAAGAACTCACAAAGCTCTTGGCGCAAGGTGGCTCAAAGTCCGTTCTTTCCAAGACAAACGATACCGGGGAATCCTTCACCGCCGATGATTGGAACAAGGCCGATACCTCCACCCAACGACAATGGCTCATGGCCTACCGTTTGGCTTACCGAGCCATGGCCAGGGTCAATTGGTGCCCGGCATTAGGAACGGTGCTCGCCAACGACGAAGTCAAGGACGGCTTTTCGGAACGTGGGGGTCACCCTGTCGAACAACGCATGATGCCGCAATGGATGTTAAGGATTTCGGCCTATGCGGATCGCCTATTGGACGAATTGCCCGCCTTGCAATGGTCGGAGTCCATCAAAGAACATCAACGCAATTGGATAGGAAAATCCGAAGGGGCCCAAATTAATTTCAGGGTTGATCAGAGTCATCAACCTGAATTCGCATCCACTCTTGAGGTTTTTACGACAAGGCCGGATACTTTGTTTGGTGTTAGTTTCCTGGTGGTTGCACCAGAACATCCCCTGCTCAAGGACCTGACTACCACCGACCAGAAAATCGAAATTGAGAGATACCTCACTGATATACAAGGCCGTAGTGAAAGAGAGCGACAAGCCGAAACCAAGAAGATTAGCGGATGTTTCACAGGGTCATACGCCATTCATCCCCTTACCAGACAGCCTATTCCAATATGGACCGCTGATTATGTGTTGGCTGGCTACGGAACAGGGGCCATCATGGCAGTACCTGCGGGCGATGAACGAGACTGGAATTTTGCTCAATATTTTGGCCTGCCCATCCCTGGAATTTTTGTGGGCCATGATCCCAAAACCGGAGCTTGCGTTGACAAATCCTCCATCCTTCAGAAATCCTCTTTTTTGGACGGCTTATCCAGTCATCAAGGCATCTCCACCATGATCCATCATCTCCATGAGCAGGGTCTGGGTCGTGGTATCACCCGGTACCGCCTAAGGGATGCGGTATTCTCGCGGCAACGCTATTGGGGAGAACCTGTTCCGATAACAATCGAGCACGATGAAGTATGGGCATTACCCCATTCGGCACTGCCTCTGCACCTTCCCAAAATTGAACTGTATTTGCCCACTTCCGAGGGTGAGTCCCCGTTGGCCAGAGCCACTGATTGGACATTTAACGGCAAACCTTTGGAAACCACAACCATGCCAGGTTGGGCTGGGTCCAGTTGGTATTTTCTACGTTACATGGATCCTCAGAATGATGCCCAATTCGCAGATCCCCTGGCTATGGCCTATTGGGGTCCAGTGGACTTGTACATCGGAGGTTCAGAGCATGCCACCGGGCATCTGCTATACGCACGCTTTTGGAATCATTTCCTATATGATCGTGGTTTTGTTCCATTTCGAGAACCTTTCACAAGGCTAATCAACCAGGGTATGATTCAGGGGGTTTCCGAATATGTCTTTCGTTCCCATTCGGAACACGGCGTTCCCTATTGGTTGCCTCGTATTCAGGCTATTCTGCAAGAATCCAACAACTCTTCATCACCGCTTGAGGCAGAAATCGAAACCCAGGATATTGGAAATTTAAAGTCAAAAATCAAACAGGGGGCTTGGAACTTTTCTCAAATTTTCCTTAGCGAAGACCTCCTCCAGGCCCTTAAGAAATCGGAAGGATCTATCGAAAAATCCGGATACCGAACCTCGGTCGATGTACGATTCGTTGATCGAAACAAATTAAATATCAAAAATTTGTTGGGCGAATCTGCTGAAGGCTTGGCCTTTCAGGATGGCTTGTGGTTAAGCCTTGAAGGTTATTATATCCAAGGAAATTTTCATCCTTGGAACGACTCTCCCAATAAATTGATCGAGGCTACTTTTTTTCAAACCAAGCCGGAGGTGGAGAAAATGTCCAAATCCAAGCGAAACGTGGTCAACCCTGATTCAGTGATTGATCAATATGGCGCAGATACCCTTCGTTTGTACGAACTTTTTCTGGGACCGCTTGAAGATGCCAAACCATGGGATACCCAAGGCATTGAAGGCGTCTCTCGCTTTTTGCAAAAGGCTTGGCGATATTATCGCCAAACCCAAATTTCCGATGTTCCTCCAAACGATGCCGCGCTTAAAATTCTGCACCATTGCATCAAAAAAATCAGCGACGGCATGGAAAGAATGGCTTTGAATACTTGTGTTTCCGGGTTGATGATTGGTCTCAACGAAATACAAGCCGCATCCCTTCACCATCGTGAAATCCTGCGTGATTATGCCCTGCTTTTGGCCCCTTTTGCTCCCCATCTTGCCGAAGAATTATGGGTCATTTTGGGCTACGAGCCGTCTATTCACCATGCAAGTTTTCCCGTATGGGATGCGAAATACCTGGAAGAGGATTTGTTTTCCTATCCGGTGCAACAAAACGGTAAACTTCGCTTTCAGATTGATCTGCCTTCCAAGGCTTCTGCAGAGGAACTCACCAGACTTGCCATGGAACATCCGCGGGTTATGGAATGGTTAGCCAGCAGACATCCTTCTAAAATCATCGCCGTCCCTGGTCGCATTTTGAATTTCGTACTTCCAAACTGAAAACCTTAAATTTTATTATCGTTGTTATGAAAACGAATTTTATTGCTACAACTCGGTTTAGCCTTCAGGTGATATTACTTTGGGCTTTATCCCTTCATCTCATCCAAGCACAAAGCATCCTTAACGAAGAAATGTTGTGGGACCTCAAAGCCCCGTCTGCCCCCAAGACCGACGTCAACGGCACCAAAATCCTCTACGGGGTTCGTTCCACAATTTTGGATCAGAATAAATCACAGACGGATTTAATGCTTCTGGATCTCAGCAACGGCAAAACCATTTCCTTGACCCAAACCTCTGCTTCCGAAGTGGATTACCAGTGGTCAAATGATGGTCAGTGGATTGCGTTTCTTTACCCCATTAACGGAGCGATGCAATTGCACCGCATGAGACCCGATGGAACAGGGCGCGAAGCCCTGACCCAGATGGAGGGCGGTATTGACGGCTTCGGTTTGTCCCCTTCAGGCAAGTATTGGTTCTATATCCGCAAGGTGCGTTTGGAGCCAACGATGCACGATCGTTACCCCAGCCTGAGCAAATCCACTGGGCAGGTCTTTGATCAATTGATGCACCGCCATTGGGACAGCTGGCATGATGGTACCTACAGCCATGTCTTTGTTCAAGGGATGTCGGATGCACGCCCAGTCGGTGAGGCTAGGGATATCATGCCGGATGAACCTTGGCATAGCCCCCTACCCCCTATGGGCTCATCCTCTGAAATTGTATGGTCACCCTCAGGCCAAACCCTGGTCTATCCCGCCAAGAAAATGAAAGGGAACGAGGCCGCCGTATCCACCAATTCCGACCTCTATGCCTTCGATGTCAACACAGGTCAGAGCATTAACCTCACCTCCTCCAATCCTGGCTACGACACCGATCCACAATTTTCACCAGACGGGCAATACCTCAGCTGGTTAAGCATGGCCCGCGATGGGTACGAAGCCGACCTGAACAGAGTTGCTCTTATGAATTGGAATACCCGACAAACGTCCTACCTCAATACCGAACTCGATCGTTCAGCCTACGAGATGACATGGTCACCAGACGCCAAAACCTTGTACTACGCCGTTTATCACGGAGGCTTCACCCAAATCATCGCCCATTCTTTGCAATCACCCGTACAAGTTCAACGAAAAAAGCCTACGATGAACAGTACCGCGGTCCTGCCTTGGACTGTAATAACCACAGATACCGCGCAATATTCCGGTCTTCTTACCGTAGCCTTAGCAACATCCCAAACTCCCAAAAAATCCTCGCCCCAAGCAGATTACTGGATTTTCTACCTAAAATCCACCATGCTCAGGCCCGCAGAACTTTGTGGCCGTATGCGTTCCGGGGGTGCCGAAAAAACCTTCAGCTTCTGCAACGACAGTCTTTACAAAAACTTGCGTCAGGCAAGGTTTGAAAGTCGTAACATCCAATCATCGGATGGCCAAACGGTCCAAACCTACATCGTTTATCCACCTGATTTTGATTCACTTAAGGCCTATCCTACCCTCATTTATTGCCAGGGAGGCCCGCAAAGCATGATTGGTCAGTCCTTCAGTACCCGTTGGAATTTTCATTTGATGGCGGCCAAAGGGTATATCGTAGTGGCCCCGAATCGTCGTGGCCTACCCGGCTTTGGTCAAGCATGGAACGAACAAATATCCGGAGACTGGGGAGGACAGGCCATGAAAGATATGTTATGGGTTACCGACTCCGTCAAAAAGCTGCCCTTTGTGGATGCAGAACGCATGGCCGCGGTGGGAGCATCCTTTGGCGGTTATACCGTGTATTGGTTGGCCGGTAACCACGATGGACGATTTAAGTCCTTTATTGCCCATTGCGGCGTTTACAACTTGGAATCCATGTTTGGTCAGACCGAAGAGATTTTCTTTTCGCAATGGGATATGAAAGGCCGTCCTTGGGATAGGCCCAAACCCACCTCGTACAACTGGTTTTCGCCTCACCGCTATATCCATCAATGGAATGCCCCTATCCTGATTATCCACAACGAGAAAGATTACAGGGTGCCTCTTGCCCAAGGATTGGAAGCGTATACAGCGGCCCAATTGAGAGGGATCAAAACCAAAATGCTCTACTTCCC